>NZ_AP019841.1:1001131-1334842 GCF_007990445.1 Leptotrichia wadei | reverse complement strand
TTAATTTGAGCAAACAGAGCCATTGTTTCATTTCCATCTTCATCCTCATCCTCATCATCTTCACAATCTGAAAACTTATCATAAAACATCGGTGCTCTTTCTCCAATCGGAATATACGGAAATCCTCCCACTTTACTCTCTGTCAAAGAAATTTCTTCTCTATCCAAAAGTTTTGCATGACAAAGTGGCTTAATATTAAGTTCCTCATTATTTTCCCTAATTTCTTTCAAAAAATCCTTTTTTATTCTTTCTAAAATCTCATTAACAATCTCTTTATTCAAATTTGACATTTTTATTCTCCCTCTTTTTAAATATTTTTATTTTTTCTTAATATATTTTACCTCATTTTTTGTAATTTCAAAATCATTAAAATTTAAATATTTAATTATTTTTCTTCATAATTAAGAACCATTTTTTAATTCCAAAATTCCAGTTCATCTTCTTCTTTTATATCTTCTTCTTCCAGTTCATCTTCAAAATTTTTCAAAATATCTTCTATACTCATATCATTAATTTCAGGATCAATTTTATCAAGAAACTGTGAGAAACTTTCTTTCGCCTTTTGAATACGAATTCTATCGCCTGTTGCTACAACCATTTGATAATTTTCTAAATAATCAGAAATATGATTTCTTATTTAAGTATTCTTGCTATCTTTTCCAAAAAAGCCAGTTATTTCCATATTGTCTTCTCCAACATTCTCCAAAGTCTTCGCATCAGCACCTTTCACTTTCGACTTAATTTCAAAATATGGCATCTTATAATAAACTTCTCCATTTTCCTTAAAATATTCAGCATTTGCGATAGTTCCCGCTAAAATAAATAAAACCAATATTTTTAGTAAACTTTTTCTTTTCATAATATTTGCTCCTTTTTTATTTTATCAACTTTTTATTCTCTTTCCATTTTTATAAGATTCATATTTTCATCAATTTTATAAAATTCATTATTATATTTTATCTCATTGTCTACAATTTTAAAGTAATTTGGATTAACATTATTTAACTTTTTTCCTTGATAATAAACATTGTTTTTATCCTTTGCATATAAGTATTCAATAACTTGAAAGGTTTTGTAATCAGCATTTTCTATCTTTTTTATCTCTGCATTTTCTTCATCCACATAATAGACATTCTTTTCATCTTTTATATATTCATCACTTTTTTCGCCATTTTTTCCCTTCAAAAATTTAAGTGTTTTTATATCAGCCTCATTTTTAAATTTAATAAGTGTTTTTCCCTTTTTTATATCATCAGTTTCATCATAATAATAAAAATTATTTTTATCTTTATAAACTCTCATGGAAAAACTTTCAAAAGTATCCCTGTCAATTGGGAAATCCATTTTTTTCGCATATATTTTTTCATTCGAATTATTTTCATAAACAAGATAAAAATCATTTTCGCTTTTAATGATATTGTCAGGAACACTGCTTAACAAAGTCAAAAAATTAAAATTGTTTGGACTTACACCTTTCACTTTTTGTCCATAAAAATACAGATTATTCTTATCTTTAGCATAAAAATAGTCCAAATAAGCAAACGTCTCCAAATCAACTTTTTCATCAATTTTTTTCATATCAAAATAAGCATTGTTTTTATCTTTAAAATAATAATCTCCAACTGATTTAAGCGTTTTTGTATTCACATCTTTTAATTCCTTTTTTTCATCAGCATCAAAAACAATTTTTTCATCCTTCACAAAATGACTTCCAAATATTTTAGCACTTTTAGGATCTATTTTTTCAATTTTTTCCCCTTGATAATAAATATTATTCTTATCTTTTGCAAAATCATTTTCCAATATTTCAAATGATTTTTTATCTATATTTTTTAATATTCTTGGCTTTTCTTCACTCCAGTCCCGATAATAAATTTCTCCATTTCTTTTTATATATTCTGCATTCATAATATTTCCTGCCAAAATTGACAACCCAAATATTTTCAACAATTTTTTTATTTTCATAATCATTTTCTCCTTATAAAAAGTTACGTTTATTATTTATAAAAGTCCACAAATCTCAATAAACACAATATTTTAAGATTTATTTTTCTAATTCCAAAATTCCAGTTCATCTTCTTCTTTCATATCTTCCTCTTCCATTTCATCTTCAAAATCTTTCAAAATATCTTCTATATTCATGTCATTAATTTCAGGATCAATTTTATCAAGAAACTGTGAGAAACTTTCTTTCGTCTTTTGAATACGGATTCTATCGCCTGTTGCTACAACCATTTGATAATTTTCTAAATAATCAGAAATATGATTTCTTATTTCTGTATTCACTATCTCAGCATAAATTCTATTTGCTCTCTCAAGCAGCAGTTTATCCTTATTTTTATTTTCAGACTGAATTTTTATTTCTTCCAGCATTTTTATTTTCTCGTTTTTTTCTTCTTCAGATAAATCTCCATTTACAATCAATTTACTTTTTTTAAGTCCTGTACTCACAACTGTCGCTTCCACTTCCAAAATACCATTTATATCGTAAGTAAATCTTACATTTATGGCTTCTTTTCCTGCTAAGTTTTGTGGCACATCTAGTAAAAATTCTCCCAAAAATAAGTTATCATCTATGTTCAAACTTTCTCCTTGATAAATTCCGACAGTTACTTGACTTTGATAGTCTTCTATTGTGTAAAAATATTCAGATCTACTTGTGGGAACTGTGGTATTTCTAGGAATAATCGGTGCGAATCGTCTTCCTACGATTTCTGTTCCTAGAGTAAATGGGCACACATCAGTCAGGATTCTCTCTTTAAATACTTTGTTTCTTTCCTTCATTCCAACTGCGATTCCAACACCATAAGCCACAACTGTATCGGGATCTGCTGCTATTGATACTAGTTTATTATTTTCAATAAAATCATCGTTATTAAAATAGATTTTTTCTCCACGCATTTTATGAAAATATTTTTCCACAAATTCTTCAATAATTCCTAATTTTACTGCTCCTCCAACTAAAATAACCTTTTCAATTTCCCTAGCATCTGTATTTCCATCTTGCAGAGCCTTATCAATCGCAACTTTCATTTTTACAAGCAATGGTTTTACAGTCTCTCTAAAATTCTCTTGTGTAATTTCTGATTTATATTTTTTTCCTTTAATTTCCATCTCGATTTCTACATTCTTCAAGCTTATTAATTTTTTTGCTCTATCTGCTTTTGTGTATAATTTTGTTCTTTCATCACGACTCAAATCTGCTATTGATAACTTGATATTTTTCAAAAAAATTTCACAAATTTTAGTGGTGAAATCTTCTCCTCCAAGCATTGTATCTCCACTTATTGACAGCACTTCCATAATATCCTCAAATGTTTCAAGCAAAGTGACATCAAATGTCCCACCACCCAAGTCAAGCACAATAAACTTTAAATTTTGATTTAAAATATTGCTTCCAAGTGACAATGCCGCAGCCGTTGGTTCATTTATAAGTCTTTCTACTGTAAGTCCTGCCAATTCTGCTGCCATTTTTGTATCTCTTCGCTGTTTATCGTTAAAATATGCAGGTACACTTATTATCGCCCTATTTATTTTTTCATTTAACTGTTTTTCTGCATTTTCCTTTAAATGTTTCAAAACAAATGAAGATAACATTTGTGCATCAAAAGTTCTATTTTTAACTTTAATTTTTGCATCTGTTCCCATTCTTCTTTTAAAATTACTTGCAGTTTCCCCAGCATTCATCATTCTTCTTTCTTTCGCCAATTCTCCTACAATTATTGCATCATTTTCATCAATTCCCACAACAGACGGAATCAAAATATTTCCATATTCATTTTTTATAAATTGTATTTCTCCATTATCGTCAATATATGTAGCTAAACTATTTGTTGTCCCCAAATCAATTCCAATCATTCTTTCCATTTTTATTTTTCTCCTTTAATAATATTTTCCTTTTTTTGTCATTTATAAAAGTTTAGAAAATTTTACTAATGTAGCTTTTTCAATTTTTATTTTTTATATTTTATTACTTTTTGATAAATAGTCTTGATTCTTTAATTTTTAATAATTTTATTTTTATTAACTGTAATTTTTTTAATTGTATATTCTATCTAAAATTTTTTTTGCATAATTTTTCAATCTTAAATATTTTATTCTATTTACAATTATTAATTTTATAATCATCCATATTAATATTCCAAACAATAGAAAATCTTTAATTTTATAATTAAAATAAATAGAAATCAAATAACTTCCAAGCAAAATTATCTGTATATTCAACATACTTGCCATGTTTAAATTGTTTCCATGTTTTGCAAGTGAAAAATCTAAATAAATTCTTGTAACTGTAAGCACAATCCAATAAATTCTCACTAATTCAAAACTTTTCACGACATTTCTATAATCTATTTCCTTTGTATTTATTATTGCTGGTAAACTAAATATGCAAATAAAAATTAGCGCAATACAACTAAGAAGAAATATTAGAGTGTGTATAAAAGCGTCATCTTCTCCAATATCATCTTCACAAGTGATTTCCAAATGATAAAATATATTTTTTATTTTTTTATAACTATAAACTATTCTTTTAAAAAATAAATTATTTGCTAAATTAAAAATAAATTGTGAATTTTTTTGTTTATTTTTATATCAAAATACTTATAATTTCCACAATAAATATTCCAAAATATAAAAAATCCAAAAATATTCAACTTTTTCACATTAAAATATCTTTCCACAAAATTTTCTAGAGCCTTGTCATTCTCTCTTTTCTCTTTACTGCTATAAAGTTCCTTTATTTCCCCAAATTCATTTTTATTATTTGACAAACAGGAAATAATATATTCTTTTTCAAATTCAAAAAGATTCTCTGATTTTAAAATCAAATTATCTTCAAAATCATTATTTTCCAATCCTAAAATATCCCTAATTCTAGACTTTTCATCATCTGAAAACTTATCAAATCTTTTCAAAAAAACTTTTAAGTAAATAAAAGAAACTTTTTCTCTGTTTAAAATTCTGCGAATCTCTTTTAGCCAAGACTTTAGATTTTCTTCCATCCATTCATACTTTCCACTAAAAACATCAGAAAATTCTTCATCCTCAATATCTGTATTTTGAATATCATTTTCAAAAAAAATCTCCTCATAATCATCATTTTCAAAATTTTTTTCAATTTCAAAGAAATTTCTATTTTTAAAATTCGTTTTATTGTATTTTACTTCATCAAAATTATATTCTTCAAACTCCAAAGCAGTCTGATACGCTTCCCGAATCTTCATAAATATCTCAGGAAACTCTTCTGGATGATATTCTTTCAACATTTTAGAATATGCAATTTTTATTTTCTTCTTATCATCTGTCGGCTCTATTTCTAGTATTTTAAAAGCTTCGTCAAAATTCAAAATTATCACTCCTTATTTTTTATCTTTTTAAAACAAAGACATTCAAAATTTTTTTTGAAAATTCTTTTATTTTTTCATATCTTACATAAGTTGTCGTTACCATTTTTATAAATAAAATAATATTTATAAATAAATATTGAGATATTAATAAAAAATATAGTAAAAATTTTGAGAATGATGAATCATATTCTGCATTTCCAATAACTATTAATCTTCCCAAAAAAATTATAGTCATTAGTATAAATAAATAGTTTGAAAATCCGCATCTCATACTCCAGCCAAAATCTTTTTCATAAATAATGTTAAGCCAGTCTATGATTGTAAAAAAAATTCCTCCAAAGACTGTTATATTCCATGCAACATTAGTATCTAGAAAAAATAAAGCTATAATAGTTGATAAGAACATAAACATTATAAATATGGTTATTTTTGCTTCAAGACCATCTTTATAGCCCATTCCCAAAATTTTCATATAATTATTAATTTCAATATATTCATTTTTTATTTTATAAAATACAAATTTAAAAGTATTACCAACTTGCTCAATATCCCGATAGGAATACAATGCAACATTTTTTTTAAATAATTTAAAAACATTAATATTAAAATAATCCTGAATAAACTGCTCATATCCTTCTTCATTTTCCAAAAAATTTTCACTTGAAATTTTTTTTGTAATTTTATTTGAGCTCGTGTTTTCATTTTTCCCAGAATCTGCCCAAGTTTCTCCTAAAATATCAACAATCTCATCAGAACTATTCAAATTATAAATTAAAAGTTTATTTCAATTCTAGTCAAATTTCTCCAAGCATAATTATACAATTCGCTTTTTTGAAAAATTTCTCTAATCTGCTTTTTTTCCAAGTTATCAAAATTAAAATGAAATTCCCGTAAAATTTTCCTATATTCTGTAAGCGGTCGCTTTTCAGATGAAATAAGACTCTTCAATCCCTCTATCCATTCAGATATTAATTTTTTTAAATTTTTCTTTTCATCAAAAATATTTGAAAACTCTTCAGATTCTTCAAAAGTTTTTTTATTCACATAATTATTTTTATTAGAAAAAATATTCTCAAATTCACTTTCATTTTTTTCATCAGAAAAAATATCTTCAAAATTTTCAATAAAAGATTTTTCTTTATTTTCTTCAAAATTCTTTTTCACTCTTTCAAAAAATTCTTCATTTTCATTATTTTTTTCAGTCATCTTATTCTTTGATTTCACTTCATCAAAATCAGCTTTTTCAAACTCCAAAGCAACCCTATACGCTTCATTAATCTTCATAAACATCTCAGGAAATTCCTCAGGATGATATTTTTTCAACATTTCAGAATATGCAATTTTTATTTTCTTTTTATCATCTGTCGGTTTTATTTCCAGTATTTTAAATGCTTCATCAAAATTCAAAATCATCACTCCTAATTTTTTCTCAAATAATAGATATGTTTGTTAACCTAAGTTTTTTATTTAATAGTGCTAAATCCCTTTAAATTTAAACAATTTTACTAGTTAGTGAGTAGCAACATAAAACGGCATAAGTAATCTAATTCCTTCCAAAAATTCCTCAACAAGCTCATCCAAACTCTCAAATCTTTCAATCTCTTCCACATCAAACTTAACCAAAACTTTTCTAATTCCCCCATTTTTCCACTCTTTAAGAAATCTTTTTCTATTACTTTCATTTCCTTCAAATCTATCCAAAGCACAGTTTTCCTTACTTTTCGCAAATTGCACAAAATAATAAAGCGGTTCATTAATCGTAACTTCCAAAACTTTATTCTGATTTTCAAGTGTATTTTCCCCAATTTTTCTCTCAACAAAACTCACTTCAAGCGAAATCCCAACTTTTCTAGTTTTTTCATTTTTAAAAACTCTCAAAGCAATCCCTGATTCAGTATCACTATCCCCGTCTTGTCGCAAAAACACCCAAAGATAAGGTCTTGCAATCTGAGCCTGATTCATCCAGCTACTAACTTTCTGCAAATGAAATCCATCTGTCTTTTCTTCCAAAGCTTTTGCAATTTCCGTAAAAACTTTTCTAGCATTTTGTCCATTTTTTCTAAAAAGCTCCATATCTTCCTTTAAATCTCCAGCTTTTTCAGGTTTTACATATTTTTTCCCTTCATAATTTGTATATTCAATTAATGGTTTGTAGTTAAATTTTTTTGTCATATTGATCATCCCTTTTCTTTATAAAATATTTTTGTTTTAACAAATTTTTTCAAAATTTTAATATTAAGCAATTTTATTATTTAATCTAAATTCCAATCAAAAAACTATTTTAACAAGAAATAATATAAATGCAGTTTAAGTTCAATTTTAAAATAAGTTTTCTGTAAAATTATAGCATATTTTTCAAAATTTCTAAAAAGTTTTAAGTTAAGTTTTAGATTATTTTTGATTTCAAATTTTTAATTATATATTAAATTAATAAAATTTTAAAAATAATTTGATTTTTTGGAAAAATATTGTATAATATAATTAAAAATAGGTTAATCAATTTAGGGGGAAGAAAAGTGAGAAAAAAAGGGGATAGCAATGGGTTTACGCTTATTGAGGTTTTGTTGTACATTTCGATTATGGCGATTTTGTTTATGGTTATTTCTGTGAATTTGCAGAAGCAGAGGCAAAATCAGGAGTTTTCAATTCAGAAGAGGAATATTAGCCAGTTTATTAGGAAAATTCAGCAGTATGCACAGCATAATAGGAAGGAATATGTGCTGGATTTTAAGATATCTGAAAAGATGGCTTATTTTTTAGATGAAAAAAATGGGCAAAAGGATATTGTTGATAAAATGGAGATTTCCAAAAACTTATCTTATATGACAAATAATTCCAATAAAAATGCTGATTTTAGGAGAAGAACTACAAATGAGGGAAATTTTGAAAGGGGATTTTCTGTTTATTTGCTGGATAAAAAGGGGGAAAAGATTTATTATAGAATTTCCACAAATACAATAAATGCGGCAAAATATCCGATTATAAGTATTTATCGGGCTAAAAAGCCGATTAATCTTTCGGATGACTATTTAAAGGCTAATTTGTGGGAGGAGGAAATTTAAGATGAAAAAATGGGGAAATATTGGGGATAATGGAATAGTAGAGGAAAGTAATAAAAAAAGAGATTTTAAAAATGTAAGTTTTCGTAGAATAGTGAAAAAATCAAATAAAAATGAAGATTCAAAAGGAAATGAAAATTTTAGGAATGTTGAAAATATAAAGATTAATAGAAATAATAAAGCAAATGAAAATTTAAAAAATAAAAAAAATAGAAAAAATAATGAACATTCAAATAAATTTGAAAATAGTGAATTTGATAAATATATTTTAGAAATGAAGAAGCAGCGGGAAAAAACGGCGAGGAAAAAATATATAAAATCTGAACTTTTGCGAAGAGTGCAGAATTTAAAAAAGTTTTTTTGTATAGAAATTGGAATTGAAGAAGTGAAAAGAGCTTGGCAATTTGGAATATTGATTTTGGCAGGGATTGTTTTGTTTTTGTTTTATCTAAATTTTGTTACTTTTAAAGGAGAGCTTGCTGGGGAAAAGGTGCTTTATGTTAAAATTGATGGGAATCGTGGAAGTGTTCTAAAAGTTAATAATAAATATTTGAAAAATCAGGCGAGCATTGAAAATAAAAAGGGCCTGGAATATGGATTTTATCTTATGCGGTACAAAATTAGGAAGGTTATAAGTAAAAATGGAAATATTAAAATCGATGGGAAAATTTTGGGATATAAGGAATCACGGCTGAATGGAGTTCGGAAATATATCTTGAATATTTTTGATGAATTGTTTATAACTGATGAAAATTTGTATGCTTTTTCACGTGCTGCAGTTTTAGGGGAAAAAGCAGAAGTTTCTAAAGATATGAAAGACAAGTTTAAATACACGGGATTGGCTCATTTAATTGTAATTTCTGGGACTCACATAAGTCTGGTTGTGATTGGGATTGTGAAAATTTTGGATGGATTGTCGCTTGGATACAGGTTTAAGTATTTAATGGCACTTGTGGCACTTACTTTTTATTGCGCATTAATCGGATTTTCACCAGGAATTTTACGTGCTTATATTATGGGAGCGATGATGATTTTAGCAAGAATCCTTTTTGAACAGGAGGAAAGTAAAAAATCTCTGCTGGTGTCATTTATTGTCATAATTGTGTTAAATCCCTATTCACTTTTTGATATTTCGATGCAGCTTTCCTATGCCGCAGTTGTAGCGATAATCTTTGTAAATCCTGAATTTAAGAAATTTTATCAGGAAAAAATTTTGGATAAAATAAAAAATGAAGTTTTAAGAAATACCGTCGATTTGATATTTTTAAGCCTGACAATCCAAATCACAAGTATTCCACTATTTTTATATTATTTTGAAAAATTGCCATTATTCTCATTTTTACTGAACATTGTAGGAATTCCAATTGGAACAGTTGTTATACAATGCCTATTTTTTGTTGTACTTTTAAATATTTTTAAATTATCATTATTCAATGGAATAGTAGTTTTTGTAACTGAAATTATTTTCAAAGCATTTGAAGGATTTATTTATGCTGGAAGCAAAATACCGCTTTTACAGCTTAATATAAATGGAAAAGCTCCTTTGTGGACAGTTTTTTTGTATTATGGAGTACTATTTTTCATAACATTTTTTGCAATGCCTTTATTTACTGCAAAAATTAATATAAATGAAAATTAATATATAGATTATAAGTTCAAAATCAAAAATAATAAATATGTTTTCTAACTCTTCATTTCGTGATATAATAATAAATAACTATGAAAATTTGAAAGGATGATAAAATATGAGTTTATCGAAATGTCCAAAATGTGGATCTGAATATGTTTATGAGGATGGAAATATGCTAGTTTGCCCAGAATGTTTTTATGAATGGGCAGAAACTGAAGAAGAAAGCAGTGATGAAGCTGTAGTAAAAGATGCAAACGGAAATATCTTGCAAAATGGAGATAATGTTACGATTATAAAGGATTTAAAAGTAAAAGGTGCTTCATCAGATTTAAAAAGAGGGACAAAAGTTAAAAATATTAGATTAATTGATGATGGGATTCATAATATTGATTGTAAAATAGATGGTTTTGGTGCAATGAAACTAAAATCAGAATTTGTGAAAAAAATATAAAAAATAGAATTGGAGAAGGAATGAAATCAGGATTTATAACAATTGTCGGGCGTCCGAATGTTGGGAAGTCTACGCTTATGAATAAGCTTGTGAAGGAAAAGGTTGCGATTGTGTCGGATAAGGCTGGGACGACTCGGGATCAGATAAAGGGGATTGTGAATATTGGAGAAAATCAGTTTATATTTGTAGATACGCCAGGGATTCATAAACCTAAGCATTTGCTTGGGGAGCATATGACTAATGTGGCATTAGAAGCGCTTGAAAATGTGGATTTAATAATGTTTATGCTGGATGGAACACAGGAAATTTCGACTGGGGATATTTTTGTCAATGAAAATGTGAGAAGTGTGAAAACACCGATTGTTCTTGTTATTAATAAAATTGATAAAATGTCGGATGAGGAAATTGAGGAGAAAAAAAAGGAAATTCGTGAAAAATTGGGAGAGTTTGATGAAATAATAACTCTTACGGCAGAATATGCGATTGGGATTCATAAAATATTTGAAGTTGCCAAGAAATATTTATCAAATGATGTGTGGTTTTATCCAGAGGATTATTACACAGATTTACCAGTAAATAAGATTGTTGTGGAAACAGTTAGGGAAAAAATCTTGCATCATACGAAAGATGAAATTCCGCATAGTGTAGCTGTGGAAATTATTAATGTGGAAACGAAGCCGGCAATTAGAAAATATGATATTAATATTTATGTTGAAAGGGATAGTCAAAAGGGGATTATTATTGGAAAAGATGGGGCTATGCTGAAGAAAATTGGGATAGAGGCTAGACGGGAAATTGAGCATCTGATTGATTTGAAGGTTAATTTGAAATTATGGGTAAAAGTTAAGAAGAAGTGGAGAAAAAATAAGAAATTTCTTGATGAAATGGGTTATAAAATAAAATAATTTTTGATTTTCTTAGATTAGTGATTGTTTTTATTGCTTATTTATATTAAAATTTCTTAACATAGAGCATCACAATAAAACTTATTTATAAAGAAAAATTAAAGACATAGAATTATTTAGTTATTTTGATAACAAGTTTAATGTTTTACAACAAAAAAACTTTTGAAAGGAGGAAAAATAGAAATGGATTTTAAAATACATTCAAAATTTCAGCCAACTGGAGATCAGCCTCAGGCTATCCAAAAAATCGTGGAAAACTTGGAAGATGGTATTACGGATCAGATTCTGCTTGGGGTTACGGGATCAGGAAAGACATTTACAGTTGCGAATGTTATTGAAAAAATAAATCGTCCAGCTTTGATAATGGCACCGAATAAAACACTTGCAGCACAGCTTTACAATGAATATAAGCAGTTTTTTCCTGAAAATGCTGTTGAATATTTTGTATCTTATTATGATTATTATCAGCCTGAAGCATATATTATGCAGACTGACACATATATTGAAAAGGACTCTTCAATTAATGATGAGATTGATAAATTGCGGCATGCGGCAACAGCGGCGCTTTTGAACAGAAGAGACGTTATTATTGTAGCTTCAGTTTCGGCAATTTATGGATTGGGATCACCAGAGGCTTATAAAGAGAGAGCAATTCCGATTGATGTGGAAACTGGATTTGAGAGAAATGAGCTTATAAAAAGGCTGATTTCACTTAGGTATGAGAGAAATGATATTGCCTTTGAGCGTGGGAAATTTCGTGTGAAAGGGGATATTCTTGATTTACATCCATCTTATCAGGATACAGGATACCGTTTTGAATTTTTTGGAGATGATTTGGAAAGCATTTCGGAAATTAATACGCTTACTGGGCAGAAAATTAGAAATATAAAAAGAATTACAATAATGCCTGCAACGCACTATTTAACTACTGAAGATACGAAAAAAATGATTGAATCAATAAAAAAAGAAATGGAAGAAAGAGTGCATTTTTTTAAAAAGGAAGGAAAACTGCTGGAAGCACAAAGAATTGAGCAAAGAACAAAGTATGATTTGGAAATGATTGAGGAAATCGGGTATTGTAAAGGAGTGGAAAACTATTCTAGGTATTTGACTGGAAAGAGTGAAGGAGAAGCACCTGATACATTAATTGATTATTTTCCAGAGGATTTAGTCGTATTTCTGGATGAGTCGCACATTTCAGTTCCGCAGATAAATGGGATGTATAAGGGAGACAGAGCGAGAAAAAAATCATTAATTGACAATGGCTTCAGATTGCCAAGCGCTTATGATAACCGTCCGCTAAAATTTGAGGAATTTTTTGGAAAAATCCCGCAAGTTGTATATATTTCAGCCACTCCAAGCGATTACGAGCTGGAACATTCAAATGGTGAAGTTGTAGAGCAGCTTGTCCGTCCAACAGGAATTGTAGAACCAAGTATCGACATTCGTGAAACAAAAAATCAAATTGATGACTTGATGGATGAAATAAAAACAAGAACGGCAAGAAAAGAACGAATTTTAGTTACAACCTTGACAAAAAAAATGGCAGAAGAACTGACAGATTACTATTTGGAATACGGAATAAAAGTAAAATATATGCATTCTGACATTGATACGCTAGAAAGAACAGAGATAATAAGAGGCTTGAGAAAAGGTGAATTTGATGTTCTGGTTGGAATAAATTTGCTGCGGGAAGGGCTGGATATTCCAGAAGTTTCATTAGTGGCAATTTTGGAAGCAGACAAGGAAGGATATTTACGTTCCAGAAGATCGCTGATTCAGACAATGGGACGTGCCGCAAGAAACGTAGAAGGACACGTTATCCTATATGCCGACAGAATAACAGGCTCTATGCAGGAAGCCATTGACGAAGTAAACAGACGGCGTGAAGTTCAGGAAAAATACAACTTGGAAAACAACATTAATCCAAAATCAATTGTAAGAGAAATTGCAGAGTCAATCGTAGACTATGAAATTGAAAAAGAAAATGAAGCAAACAAAGCAATCAAGCAGTATAAGAGCGAAAAAGATGTGGAAAAGGAAATTAAGAAACTTGATAAGCAGATTAAGAAATTGGCTGAAGAGCTTAATTTTGAGGAAGCTATTAAATTGAGAGATAAAATGAATGAATTGAAGAAGTTGTTAATTGAACTGTAAATTATAAAAAATTAATTAAAAAAATGATTGACAATTGAAAAATTCTATACTATAATATGCATAGAAAATAACTTGGTCAGATGTAATTTTATTACAGGACTATCTAATCCACTATGCGTAGTGAATTTTTTTTTGGAGGGGGAAATGGGAGAAATTGTGTATGATAAACCTTTTAAAGCACATGACAGGAAAAAAAGTTTTCAATTTTCTGTAAAAAGCGAGGTTATTCTAAAATGACAAATAAAATATTAAAATTTTTGATTGGAAGTTTGATTTTATTATTTTATCTTACAATTTATTATCAGATTATGGTTCTATATTTGCCTGTTTTTCTTTGGATATTTTTGTTAATATTAAATATTCTTGGATTATTTTTTTTACCTTTTTTTATGATTTTAGGAATGTTTTATCTAGGTTATTATAGTAAATTTATATTAAAATACATGAATAAATTTTTGCTAGGTATAGTATTATTAGTAATATTTTTTTTAATTTATTGTGATTCACTTAATTGTAAAACGACAGAAAGTCCAGTAGCATTAGAGTGTGGTTTTGCACATATTTTATCATATATTTGCCATTTATTTTATGTAGTTGGACTATTATGGGGTGAAAAAGTAATAAAATTATTGAAAAAAATGAAAAGAAATAAAAGTGATTGACATTTATTTTTAAAAATCATGATAGTTTTGGTTATAACAGATAAATTAATCAAAAATAAAAAATAATTATTAATTATAAAAATTCAAAAAATAATTTATTATAAGTATTTTGCAACAATTTAAGAATTTAGAGTGTTAAAAAATTGTATAAAAAGGGAGTTGATATGATGTTTATTTTGAAAATGTTGTTAGAAATAGTAATAATGCTTATTTTGTGTGTAATTTTAAGTTTAATTTTTGTAAAGAAGATTCTTAGAGTAAAAAATAAGAAGAAATTGCCTTTAAAAAAAGTAAAAACTGTTGTTTTTGATGTGAAAAAATTAAAGGAAGATGTGGCTATGCCTGCATTAAAGGGGAAAGAGAAATTATCGTATTATCAAATATTGCAAGGATTAAATAATCTTGCGGAAGATAAGAATATAAAAAAAGTAATTATTGATGTGGATAAATTGAATTTGACACTTTCACAGCTGGAAGAGATTTCTAAAATTTTTGATAAAATCAGGAAAAATAAGGAAGTAGTGGCAATAGGGACGCTTTTTGAGGAAAGTCGATATAGACAGGCTTTGCTTGCGGATAAAATTTTTATGTTTGACACGAGGCAGTCAACTATGATTTTTAGGGGATATTTGCATAAGGAATTTTATTTGAAGTCGTTTCTGGAAAAGTTTGGGGTAAAGATGAATGTACTTCATATCGGTGATTACAAGGTGGCTGGAGAAAAATATAGCCATAATAGAATGTCGGAAGAGAAAAAAGAATCAATTAAAAATATAAAGGATAAAGTTTTTGAAGATTTTGTGGAACTGGTAAAAAGTAAAAGAGGGACTGATATTGAAAATGAGATATTGAGTGGAAATTTGATTTTTGCTGGGAAGAAAAAGGCTTTGGAATATAAATTGATTGACGGTGTTGCTGATTATGATGAGATTGGGATAAATTATAAAGAAGATACAGTTTCGATTGAAGATTATATTGTGATGTCAAAAGATAAGAAAGAAAAGTCAAAAGATACGATTGCTGTGATAAATCTTGAGGGTGTTATTGATGTCAAAAATCCTAACAAAAATATTACTTATGAAAATGTATGTGAAAAATTAGAAGAGTTGAAAGAAATAAAGAATCTGAAAGGGCTTGTATTAAGGATAAATTCGCCTGGTGGAAGTGCTTTAGTTTCTGAAAAAATATATAAGAAAATTAAAAAATTGACTGTGCCAATATATGTTTCAATGGGAGATGTTTGTGCAAGCGGTGGTTATTACATTGCTACAACTGGAAAAAAATTATTTGCAAATAATTTCACTTTAACAGGCTCAATCGGTGTTGTTATGATGTACCCTGAAGTTGCAGGAACAATGAAAAAGTTAGACGTTAATTTGGAAGGATTTGGAAAGGGTACTGGCTTTGATATGCTGAATCCATTTGAAAAATTGGGAGAAGATTCAAAAGAGAAATTAATTCATAATATGAATGAAGTTTATAGCGAGTTTAAGGAACATGTAATGGTAGCCAGAGGAATGAATGATGAGGAACTTGAAAAAATTGCACAGGGGAGAGTGTGGCTTGGAAGTGAAGCCAAAAATATCAATTTAGTTGATGAAATTGGAACTCTTGAAGATTGTATAAAATCAATGGCAAATGATTTGAAACTGGATAAATATAAAGTAAAAATTGTGGAATTGACGCAGACTTTGAAGGAAACTTTGGCAGATATAAAAATGCCGTTTGTGTCTGAAGAAATTAGGGAAAAGATTGAATTTTTACAAGGGAATGTGAATCAGATTCTGTATTATGAAAATGATTTTGAACTTTAAAAGTTTAAGGAGCAAAATTAAAATGAAAAATAGAACATCGAGTTTTTTATTGAAAGGATTAGTTACTATTATTCTAATATTAGGATATGTATTAATTCAAGAGTTTTTAAATCCTCTAATGCTAACAAGAATTGCATTGATTTTTGCAGTAGTAATACATCCATCTGAATATATTGTTTTTGCATTAATGTTAATTTTGGCTTTAATATTAATATTTTATTTGGGATTTTTGCTACAAAGAATATTTAAATATCCTAAAATTAATATAGTTGTAATGATAATGGCATTTGCATATTTTGTTATAAAGTATGTTTTTGCTGATAGTAATAGTACATTTTTTGTTCCGACTGAAAAGGAAAGATATATATTTATTATAGTGAGTCATATATTTTTTTCAGCAGGATTATTGTGGAAGAAAAAATAAAGATGCCAATTTGAAAAAAGTCGACAGTTTGTTGACCAGTTTGAAAATATATAGAAAAATTAAAAAATTATGAAAGGAAATAAAAACATGAATAAAGTATATTGCTACCCAAGATGCACAACTTGTAAAAAGGCTGTAAAATGGCTGGAGGAAAATGGGATTGAGTACGAGTATAAGCATATTGTAGAGGAAACTCCGTCGAAGGAGGAAATAAAAAAATACTATGAAAAAAGTGGATTGCCTTTAAAAAAATTTTTTAATACGAGCGGGAATGTTTATAAACAAATGAATTTAAAGGAAAAATTGGCAGAGATGTCGGAAGATGAACAGTTTGAGCTGCTTGCAAGCAATGGGATGGTGTTGAAAAGACCGCTTTTTGTGGGAAAGGATTTTGTACTGGTTGGATTTAAGGAAGCTGAGTGGGCTGAAAAGTTGAAGTAATTTAAAAAATTTTAAAAAAGTGAAAAAAATTTTCGTAATTGTATTGAAAATTGATTCAAAATATGGTAAACTTAATAAGTTATTGAATAAATGGATATTCCGCTTTTATTGTTGCTACCAGTTTTATGAAAGATTTAATAACAAAAAAAGTTCTTAAATTGGTGAAATTGGTATAGATAAAAAGAATGTCTTAGAAAGAAGGGAGTGAATTTCTTGAAAGAGAAATTAATCGAATTAGTAGAAAAAAATTACTTGAAAGCTGACGTACCTCAATTTAAAGCAGGGGATACAGTTGCTGTTCACTACAAAGTAAAAGAAGGAAACAAAGAAAGAATACAGATTTTTGAAGGTGTAGTTATTAGAGTTTCTGGTGGAAGCGTTGCTAAAAACTTCACAGTTAGAAAAGTATCGCAAGGAATCGGTGTAGAAAGAATCATTCCTTTAAATTCTCCATTAGTAGAAAAAATCGAAGTTAAGAGAATTGGTAAAGTAAGAAGATCTAAATTATACTACTTGAGAAACTTATCAGGAAAAGCTGCTAGAATTAAAGAAATTAGAAAGTAGCTTCAAGGCTAGCAAAATGCTAGCTTTTTCTTTTTTATAAAACAAAGATAAAAATTTAAAATTAGTATTTAATAAAAAAATGATTTTTTACTATATTAAATACATTTCAGGCAAATAAAAATTTTAGGAAAAATGAAGTTTGATTATGTATTTTTTAAAAACAGATGGAGTTGTTATAATTGATTTGTTTTAAAAAGAGGATAAATAATTTTAAAATTTAAATTTAGGAGAGGGAAAAATTATGAATACATTATTATGGGGAGCTTTTTATATTATTGCGACACTGTTTTTGCTATATTTCTTTATTAGAGAGAAGCAGGTTATTCAGTGGATAAGAATGAAAGAGGATGAAACGTTGGAAAAAGTTTCGCTTGAGAGAAGTGACAGGAATTTTATGGCTGGAAATGTGCTTACAATAGTTGCATTGGTTGTTGCAGCAGTATTTTTTGTGATTGTAGATAAAAGCAAGGATCCAAATATATGGATAAAAGTTTGGGGAATTTATGGAGTATTTGGTGTAAATATTATAGTTTATGTGCTTAGAAAACAGCATGAATGGGTATTTTTACTGAATCTTATTATGTTGTTTCTAGGAAAATTGATGTTTAATATTTTAGATCCGAATTTTTATATTTATTTGATAATAAATGTTGTAATTTCATTGATTCTTATTTATTTATTCAGAGATTCATCAGTGGAAAAAATTACAGAACAGTCGATTTTAAAAGAAGCTGTACAAGGTAATGAAGAATTAGAAAAAATTGTTACAGAGTCAAAGATAAGAAATGAAGATATTTCAGAAACATTTAAGAAAATATTTCCAAATGACAGTCTTTCTGTGGAAGAAAGAATTGCTAAGGAAAAAAGAAAGAAAAGTACATTTGGAAAGGCATTGACAAGAATTGACAATGCGCTGCTTGCGGTTATTTTAGTGGCAGTTATTCAAATGTTCTATATTGGAAATTATGTTATTCCAACTGGGTCAATGGAGCCTACGATATTAGTTAAAGACAGAGTTTTTACAAATATGGTAAAATATCACTTTTCAAGTCCAAAAGTTGGACAGATAATTGCATTTAAAGAGCCGATGACTGATAAGGTGATGTATACGAAAAGAATAGTTGGAGAGCCAGGAACAACGCTTCAGATTGCAAAAGGGAAAATGACTACTAATGAATTTGAAATTGCAAATGTTGATAAAGATCCAAAATATCCAACTACAGCCAATAGCAGAAAAGAATTTAATGAAGAAATGAAGAAATACGATGAAGCTATGAATAAATTTAATTCTGAGAAAGTTAAGGCTGTTGGTGGAGCAATAATGTTAAATGATAAAAAATCAGAAGTTTTGGAAAGATTGACACCACAAAAACTTTATCTTCCTGAAGGACTGCTTATGAATAATAAGATTTATATTCCTAAAAAAGGAGATAAAGTGAAACTGGATAAAGTCGTTGTAATTGACAAAATATTTGGACAAACGACTGACGGCACTTTAGTTGGGCAAGTTGACTGGGAAAGTTATTATGATGGAAAAGGTTTTAAAAATATTACAGGAAAAGAATTTTTAGAATTGATAAAAACAGATAAGAACTTTAAGGATATAATTGGAAATGATGATGAATTTACTGCTGATCCAAGAAATACATTGACAAATAAATATTATACGTTCACTTTAAAAGTGGAAGGCAGAAATGAAATGGTTATGCCAATTATGGATTTCAAGTATAATGATGAATTATTTAAAAAATTGTTAAATGGAGAAACTGTAACACTTGATAAAAACTATTATATGGCTATGGGAGATAATACTTCAAACAGTAAGGATACCAGATATTTTGGACTTGTGGCTGAGCCTAGAATTAAAGGGGAATTGCTTGTAAGATGGTGGCCGTTAAATAGAATAGGAATATTATAATATAATGTTATTTAGAAATTTAGTAAGTGATTATTATTAGATTATTGAACAGTTCAAATATAGGAAAGAACAGTAAAGTAATAAAAAATGGAGAACAAAATGGGAAATATTGTCAATGAATTGGTAAAAATTCATAATGAAAACTTTAAAAATAAAGTTGGAGATAAATATTTTTCTGAAATGATGTTAGGTGAGCAGTATGAAATATACTGCTTATTTAATTTTGGAGAGGAAAATATTTTTGTAAAAAAGTTAGAAAATGAGAGTGGAAAAGAAAATAAAAATTTGGGAGAAAATCAAAAAGGGGAAATAAATTTTGATAAAAATAGGGAAAATGAAAAAAATGTGTTGGGATATATTGTATTTTATGGTACAATAGAGAGCACGGATATTTTTGAGATAGCGATAAAAAAAGAATATCAAGGGCGAGGTTTTGGTGAAAGGCTGATGACTGAAAGTATGGAAAAATTGGTAGAAGATAGGAAAAATTTGGAAGGAAATAATATTTGGGAAAATGAGGGGACAGATTTTTCTGAAAATAAATTTTTGCTGGAGGTTAATGAAAAAAATGCAAGGGCACTGAAACTTTATAAAAAAATTGGATTTGAGAAAATTTCCATAAGGAAAAATTACTATGGGAAAGATGAGAATGCAGTAATAATGGTAAAATGTTATTAAGTTTGAGTATATAAATAAAAGTAAGGGAGAAAAATGGGACAAAAGAGT
The DNA here is from genome assembly GCF_007990445.1 of Leptotrichia wadei. Taxonomy (NCBI): domain Bacteria; kingdom Fusobacteriati; phylum Fusobacteriota; class Fusobacteriia; order Fusobacteriales; family Leptotrichiaceae; genus Leptotrichia; species Leptotrichia wadei. Next base: position 1,314,743 of record NZ_AP019841.1, on the reverse strand, counting down.
ATTTCATTAGAATTAAAAAAACAAATTACACCGAGTATTTTTGTAATTGGGCAGGAATATTACAATGAAAGTCTGGGAAATATAACTGCACTTTTTGCTGACGGGAATTTTATGACAGTGGAAGGAGAATATAAGGAAAATAGTTTGTGCAAGACTTCTATTACAGTTGAACAGAAAAAAGGTGAATTTATAGAGGCAAACTGCGACTGTATGTTTTTTAAAAATAATAAAAAGAATTGCTGTAAACATGTTGTGACACTTGGGATGATGGCAGATCATTCAGAAAAGATTTCAAAGGTTATTGGGACTGATGAGATTGAAATGATGTTTGAGGATGATTTTGAAGAGGATAATAAAAAACTGGCTCAAATCAAGGAAGAACGGAAAAAAGAAAAGGAAAAGGCTGCAAAGAGTGTTAAAAGGAAGGAAACTGAAGACGATGGAAAAAATAAATCACGTCAGAGAGTTAAACTTCGGGAAGAAAAACTTAATGCGGCAAGTTTTGCTAAATCAGAAGGAACTTCTGTGGAGGCGGATAATCTTGTTAATAATGAAAATTTGGAAAATATTGATTTAAAAAATAAAAATGAGAAAGTTAGTTTTGAAGTTTTTGGAGAAGATGGAGAAAAGGCTGGGAATGTTGAGTTTTTAGAGAAAAATGGAACGGCTGATCTTCAAGAGATGGAAAATAATGAGGAAATATTGGAAAATGTGGAAAATATTTCTGAAAAGATTAACGAAATTTATAATCTTCATCTGGAAAGTGAAAATATAGATGATGAGGAAAAGCAGGAAATGCGGCTTGAAGTGGAAATTGATGAAGGAAGTTACAGCGATTATAAATATGGGTATGACTATAATCAGGAAAATAATGTGCCAGATTATATTTTGCGGATAAAGGCAGGATTTAAGAAAATATATTATGTGAAGGATATTTTGAAATTTATTGAGGCTATTGTGAAGGAAAAAGAGTATGAAGTTACTTCTAAAATTACATATAGTCCGAAAAACTGCTTTTTCAATGAAACTAACCAGAAAATAATCAATGCGATTTATGAATACAGCAAAGAGATTCAAAGTGTAATAAACAGCGGAATCAAAGATAAAAAAGGCTTAAAAGTCTATGAAATGCTTTTAAATAAGCTGCTTACGGCTATGGAAAAGGGGAAAAATCTGGTTTTATTGGGAGAAACTAAACAGATAATGAATAGTTACGAGCCTTTGTTTGTTGTAGAAAATGACAGAATTGCAATGAGAAATATTGAAAAAATTTCTGAAAACAGTCCGTTTTATACATTTGCAAATGATACGACAAAAGTTTTTAAAATGGATGAAAATGAAGAAAGATTTTTTGGAAAATTTGATTTTCTGGATACAGAGCTGTTTAATCAGCTTTCAGATGAGGACAATAGAAAATTATGTGCAGTTTTAGGATATGAGAATGTTAATATTGCAGAATATGTTGAAGAGGACGGATGTATTGATATATTTGTATCGGAAACTGATGAGAAGGAAGTTGTAAAGGTAAATTTATCAAATACTGTTTGTGCAATAGAGAAAAATGGGAAATATTTTATTCCTAGAAAAAATGCGAAAATATTTGAAGAGTTGAAAAAACTTGTGGAAGGTTATTCGATTACAAATGTGGAAATGATTGAAGGAACTTATAATGTAAATTATGAAGGACTGGGGAAAATTTCAGAGTATATTGATAAAAAATATGCAGATAGAGTGAAAATTCATTTGGAAAATAAAATAAAAAATGCACGAAATATTGATGTTCATATTGGAATAAAAAAAGTTGAAAATAATTTCTTGAATGTCAGTTTTGATATTGAAGGAATAAAGACTGAAGATGTGGAAATTGTAATGGAAGCTATAAAAAATGAACAGAAGTACATAACTCTTTCAAGCGGGGAACTGGTAAAAATTGCCAATAAAAGTATTGAGGAATTAGTTGGAATTGTGGATTCTATTTCTAATTTGAAGGTTGGAGAAAATAAGATTTCCAAAATAAAGGCTCTTCAGCTTGCTCAAATTTCTAAAAATATTCAGGAAGATCTTGTAAAAATAGATGAATTTAAGGATTTGTTCCATAAAATAAAAAATCGTGAAGAAATTGAGCCAAATAATATAAAGGTAAATTTATTTCCTTATCAAAAATTAGGATTTAACTGGCTGAAGAATATGTATGACATTGGATTTGGAGGGATTCTTGCTGATGATATGGGGCTTGGTAAGACTTTGCAGACAATTTCGCTATTAAATGAAATCTATCAGGAAAATCGAAATTTCACTGCATTAATTATTGTGCCAAGTTCACTGCTTTATAACTGGAAGGAAGAAATTATTAAGTTTACTGGAATAACTCCAACTTTAGTTGAGGGAACAGCGAGTCAAAGAAGAGAAATTATTTCAAGAGGATCGAAGGGATTCCTTATAACAACTTATCAAGCATTGAGAAATGATATTGAAGAATATAAAAATAGGGAATTTGATGTGGTAGTGCTGGATGAGGCTCAAAATATAAAAACAACAACTTCTCAAATAAAGAAGGCTGTTATGAAAATTAACAGTAAAGTAAATTTTGCATTGACAGGAACACCAGTTGAAAACAACATTTTGGAATTATGGTCAATTTTTGACTTCGTAATACCTGGCTATCTTGATAACTTGACAAAATTTAAGAAAACTTATAAGGAAGCCATCGTAAATCCAAATTCTTCTAAAATAAACAATTTGCGTGAAATTATTGCTCCATTTCTACTAAGAAGGACAAAAAAGGAAGTGCTGACTGAATTGCCTGATAAAATTGAATCGAATATGGTTGTAACGCTAAGTACAGAGCAGAAACAATTGTATATGTCTTATATTAAGCAGGCTAAGAGTGAAATGAAGAAATTTAACGAAAATGATAATAATCGAATGAAAATACTTGCAATTTTGACAAAACTGCGTCAAATTTGTAATTCTCCAACTTTATTTAAGGAGGACTATAAGGGGGAAGTTGCAAAACTGGAAGTGTTACGTGATATTTTGCCAGATATAACTGAAAATGGGCATAGATTATTGATATTTTCACAGTTTGTCGGTACTTTGAAGGAAATTGAGAAGGAACTTGCAGATATGGGAATTGAGTATTTTTATATTGATGGAAATGTGAAATCTAAAGAAAGAGTTGACATTTGTAATAAATTTAATGCTGGAGAGCGGCAAGTGGTGCTGATTTCGTTAAAGGCAGGTGGAACTGGACTAAATCTTGTCGGGGCAGATGTTGTAATTCATTATGATCCTTGGTGGAATATCGCTGTGGAAAATCAGGCGAGTGACAGGGCGTATAGAATTGGACAGAAAAAAAGTGTGCAGGTTATAAAACTTGTGACAGAAGGTACGATTGAAGAAAAAATTATAAAAATTCAGGAAGGCAAGCGTCAATTGAGTGAAAATCTGCTGGAAAGCAAAGATGGGGAAAAGGTTCTGTTTGAAATGAGTGACAAGGAATTGATGGAACTTTTAAGTTAAATTTGTATCTAAAAATTTATATTTGTAAAATTTTTGAAATAGGAGTATAATGTATATGTGAAAAAAATCTTCTTATAATGAAAGGATGGAATTTTATGAAAAACGAAAGATACGAATTGAACAAAAATTTGGCACAAATGTTAAAAGGTGGAGTTATAATGGATGTTTCCACTCCTGAACAGGCAAAAATAGCTGAAGCGGCTGGAGCGGCGGCGGTTATGGCACTTGAAAGAATTCCGGCTGACATCAGAGCTGTGGGTGGAGTTTCAAGAATGAGTGACCCTAAGATGATTAAAGGTATTCAGGAAGTTGTTTCAATTCCAGTAATGGCAAAAGTTAGAATTGGACATTTTGTAGAAGCGCAAATTTTAGAAGCGATAGAAATTGACTATATAGATGAAAGTGAAGTATTGTCACCTGCCGATGATAAATTTCATGTAGATAAGAAAAAATTTAAAGTTCCTTTTGTTTGTGGAGCAAAAGATTTGGGAGAAGCTCTTAGAAGAATAGCTGAAGGAGCTTCAATGATAAGAACTAAAGGTGAGCCAGGAACTGGGGATGTTGTACAGGCGGTAAGACATATGAGAATGATGAATCAGGAAATAAGAAGAATACAAAATATGAGAGAAGATGAGCTTTATTTTACAGCTAAAGAATTGCAAGTTCCTTTTGATTTAGTAAAATATGTTCACGAAAATGGTAAATTGCCAGTGGTGAATTTTGCAGCAGGTGGTGTTGCGACTCCTGCAGATGCTGCATTAATGATGCAGCTTGGAGCTGAAGGCGTATTTGTCGGATCAGGAATATTCAAATCAGGAGATCCTGTAAAAAGAGCACAGGCGATAGTTAAGGCTGTCACTAACTACAACGATCCAAAAGTGTTAGCTGAAATTTCTGAAGATTTGGGAGAAGCTATGGTTGGAATCAATGAAAATGAAATTAAGTTACTTATGGCTGAAAGAGGTAAATAATGAAAATCGGTGTATTGGCTTTACAGGGAGCTTTTGCAGAACATAGAAAAATGCTGGAGAAACTTGGGATAGAATCATTTGAAATAAGAAAAAAATCTGATTTAAGTGATGCTGTTAATAATAATGATATTGACGGGTTAATTATTCCAGGTGGAGAAAGTACAGTTATCGGAAAGCTGCTTTATGACCTTGATTTATTTGATGACATAAAAAAACTTATTTTGGAAGGATTACCTGTATTTGGTACTTGCGCAGGATTAATTCTTTTGGCAAAGGAAATTGAAAATGATAGTCGGACTTATTTGGGAGCAATGGATATAAAAGTTAGAAGAAATGCTTATGGAAGACAGCTTGGAAGTTTTTTTACCGAAAGTGAGTTTAAAGGAGTTGGAGTTATTCCAATGACATTTATTCGAGCACCGTATATTTCAAGTGTGGGAAAAAATGTGGAAATTCTTTCAGAAGTCGACGGAAATGTTGTTGCAGCTAAGGAAAATAATATTCTTGTGACTTCGTATCATCCTGAGTTAAATGATAATCTTAAAGTACATGAGTTTTTTGTTGAGATGTGCAAAAGGGCTAATAAATAAAAAAATGATAGAATAATGTATATACAAATAAAAAAAGTTAAAATAATACTTAAATATTAGTGAATTTTTGTTGCATTTTTTAAATTCATTTGGTATAATAATTTTAGAAAATAAATATGGAGGTGGCATTATAATGCTAGATAAAATTAAATCAATAGTTGTAGATCAATTAGGTGTAGATGAAGATCAAGTAACTGAAGATGCATCTTTTGTTGATGATTTAGGAGCTGATTCATTGGATACAGTTGAATTAATCATGGCTTTTGAAGAAGAATTCGATATTGAAATTCCTGATGAAGATGCACAAAAAATTAAAACTGTTAAAGATGTAATGGAATACATCGAAGCTAAACAATAAGACATAAAACTTTTTGGGGGATCTTCCCCCTTTTTTATTGAAAAAAAAATGAAAAAATGTTAAAATAAATTTATTGTTACAAAATTGAATTGATTAAAAATAAATTTAGTATTAGGAATTAATACTAAACTCCATTTAAAATGCAGAAATCATAATTTAAATGGGAGAAATATAAATTTAAATTATAAAAAAATAAAGATGAGAGGTGTATTAATGAGAAGAGTAGTTATTACAGGAATAGGATTAGTAACTCCATTGGGAACTGGAAAAGATAAGGCTTGGAAAAATTTATTGGCAGGGGAATGTGGAATTGATAAAATTACTCAATTTGACAGTTCAGAGCATCCAGTGCATATTGCAGCAGAAGTAAAGGATTTTGTGCCTGAAAATTATATTGAAAAGAAAGAATTGAAGAAAATAGCAAGATTTTCACAATTTGCAATTGCGGCATCAAAAGAGGCTTTGGAAGATGCTAAATTAGAGATTACTGATGAAAATGCAGATAGAATCGGAGTAATTATCGGTTCTGGAATTGGCGGGCTGGATGTAATTGAGCAGGAAGTGGAAAAACTTGTTACAAGAGGGCCAAGAAGAGTGTCGCCATTTTATATTCCAGCGGCAATCTTAAATATGGCTTCTGGAAATACTTCAATTTATACTGGAGCAAAAGGGCCTAATAAAACAGTTGTTACAGCCTGTGCTTCAGGGACAAATTCAATTGGAGATGCTTTTCAGGCGATTTTATTAGGAAAAGCTGATGCGATGATTGCTGGAGGAACAGAAGCTACAGTAACTCCATCTGGAATAGCAGGATTTGCAAATTTAAAGGCATTGTCAACTAATCCTGATCCTAAGAAGGCATCACGTCCATTTACAGCTGACAGGGATGGATTTGTTCTTGGAGAAGGTGCTGGGGTATTAATACTTGAAGAATTGGAACATGCTAAAAAACGTGGAGCGAAAATTTATGCGGAAGTTGTAGGATATGGAGAAACTGGAGATGCTTATCACATGACAGCTCCGGCTGATGGTGGAGAAGGTGCTGCAAGAGCATTCAGAATGGCTTTGGAACAAGGAAATATCAAACCTGAAGAAGTTGGATATATAAATGCGCACGGAACTTCTACGCCTGCAAATGATAAAAATGAAACTCAGGCAATAAAATCAGCATTTGGAGAACATGCCTATAAATTGGCTGTAAGTTCTACAAAAGGTGCAACTGGGCATTTATTAGGTGGAGCTGGAGGAATTGAAGCTGGATTTTTAGCGCTTGCAATTTCAGAAGGAATTATGCCGCCAACTATAAATTATGAAAATCCTGATCCGTTATGTGATTTGGACTATGTGCCAAATAAACCTGTAAAAAGAGATATTGAAGTAGGAATGTCAAGTTCGCTTGGATTTGGTGGGCATAATGCTGTGCTGGCGTTTAGAAAATATAAATAATAAGTAATTTATAAAAAAGCTTGATATGTATAACTGTAATGAAGTAAACGTTATGAGGCAAGGGGTTTTTAACCCCTTGTAATAATAAAAAATAGATTATTGATAAAATTATATTTTATTATGTATAAATTTTTTCCTTCTTTGCTAAAAAAAATTATAGTTAAAGGAATAACAAAAAATAAATTAGGTGGAATTATAAGAATAAAATATTAAAATAAATAACTGTAAAAATTATAATAATTTATTTATTGCTGGAAAATAATAAAAATATGGAGGTGAAATGAATGGAAAATAATGGAAATAGAGATGTAAGTGAATTAATAAAAAAAATAGGGTATGAGTTTAAAAATGAAGAATATTTGCATGAAGCATTAACACATAGGTCGTATGCCAATGAAATTGAAAAGGGCAGAAGGTTTAACAATGAGAAGCTTGAATTTTTGGGAGATGCAATTTTGAATCTTATAACGACTGAGTATATTTATGATCTTTATGAAAAGAAGACGGAAGGGGAACTTGCAAAGCTAAAAAGTCAAATTATAAGTGAGCCTGTATTTTCAACTATTGCGAGTGAGCTTGAACTGGGAGAGTATCTGTACTTGAGCAACGGGGAAGTTATGTCTGGAGGAAGACATAGAAGATCTATTTTAGGAGATGCTTTTGAGGCATTGATTGGTGCGATTTTTAAAGATTCAGATTATTATACTGCAAAAAATATTGCATTGAAATTTTTACTTGGAAAAATAAATAAATTGGAAGAAATAGAAGGAACAGGGGATTATAAGACAGTTCTGCAGGAATTTGTACAAGGGAAATATAGAAAGATGCCTGAATATAATTTAATTAAAACTAGCGGTCCTGACCACGATAAAGTTTTTGAAATGTCTGTAAGCTGGAATAATGAGATTCACGGAATAGGAATTGGAAAAAGTAAAAAAGAAGCTGAAAAGCATGCGGCAAAGGAAGCTCTTTCAAAATTAAAAAAATAGAAAAGTAAAAATAAAATGCGATGGTAAAATAAAAAAATAAAAACAGGAGAACAATATGGGAAAAATAGCATTGTATCCAGGGAGCTTTGATCCAATAACGAAGGGTCATATTGATATTATAAAGCGTTCTTCAAACTTATTTGACAAGTTAATAATAGGTATTTTTAAAAATTCTACGAAATCAAAAGCCTGGTTTTCTGATGAGGAAAAAGTTCAAATGATACAGGAAATATTAAAAAAAGAAGGTATAGAAGCTGAAATAAAGATTTTTAATGGATTACTGGTTGACTTTATGTATAAGGAAAATGTGAATATTTTGATAAGGGGATTGCGTGCATTGTCAGATTATGAATATGAGCTGCAGTTTACGCTTACAAATAAGACGCTTGCTAAAAGTGAATTTGAGACAGTATTTTTAACTGCTTCAAGGGAATATTTGTATTTAAGTTCCAGCCTTGTAAAGGAAGTTGCCTTAAATAAAGGGGATTTGAGTTTTTTTGTAACAGAAAATGTAGAACGTAGATTAATTGACAAAGTTAAAAAGTAAGAGGGGAATCTAAAAATGGCTGCAAAAAAGGGAAAATCTAAATATATATGTTCAGAATGTGGTTACAGTTCGTTGAAATGGCTTGGGAAATGTCCTAATTGCGATTCCTGGGGAACATTTGAAGAGGAAATTGATATAAAAAGAACCTTTAAGGATGTGGAGTCACAGGATGTTTCCATTAGCAAGATAACAGAAATTGAAATTGAAAAGGAATTTCGGATGGTAACGCCTTTTGAGGAGTTTGACAGAGTGCTGGGTGGCGGGCTGATAAAGGGGGAAGTTGTGCTAATTACAGGAAGTCCTGGGATTGGAAAATCGACTTTTCTGCTTCAGCTGTCGCAGGAGTATGCAAAGATTGGAAATGTATTCTATGTTTCAGGAGAAGAGTCGCCACGTCAAATAAAACAGCGTGCAGAACGTGTTAATGTAAAAAGTGAAAATTTGTATATTTTAAATGATACAAATATTGAAAAAATTGAAAGTGTAATTTTGAGAGATAAGCCAAAAGTTGTTGTAGTTGATTCAATTCAGACGCTTTATTCTGAAAATGTAAATTCTATTCCTGGGAGTGTGACGCAAATTCGGGAAACAACTTTAAAAATCATTGAAATTGCTAAAAAAAATGAAATTGCATTTTATATTGTAGGACATGTTACGAAGGATGGGAAACTAGCGGGTCCGAAATTGCTGGAGCATATGGTTGATGCAGTTTTGCAGATTGAAGGTGAGGAAAATAGCTATTATAGAATCATTCGTTCAATAAAGAACCGTTATGGCTCTACAAATGAAATTTCAATTTTTGATATGAAGGAAAATGGAATTAGCGAAGTTAAAAATCCGTCTGAATTTTTCATAAGCGACAGAGATGAAAAAAATATTGGAAGCATTATTGTGCCAATTTTTGAAGGAAGCCGTGTATTTTTATTTGAAGTGCAGTCGTTATTGGGGACACCGAATTTTGGAATGCCAAGAAGAACAGTGGAAGGATATGATAAAAATCGGGTGGAAATATTAAGTGCAGTTTTATCACGTTCTTTAAAAGTAGATGTAAATTCAAAGGACATTTATATAAATATTCCAGGAGGAATTGATTTAAATGACAGGAGTTCCGACTTAGCAGTAATTTTTTCACTTCTATCTTCGGTAAAAGGCGTGCCGATAAGTCAGAAAATAGCGGCTATTGGCGAGCTGGGATTACGTGGGGAAGTGAGAAAAGTTTCATTTATCAAAAATAGGGTAAATGAGCTGGAAAAAATGGGATTTGCAGGGGTATACCTGCCAAAAAGCCATCAGGCTGATTTTAAAAAGGAAAAAACAAAAATAAAATTGAATTATATAAGTAACATAAGTGAACTTGTCGAGAGGATAAAGTAAGCCAGCAGAGAAAAAAGGGCGAAAGGATGAAATATGGGAAAAAAGGCAGTTAATAAGAAGAAAATATTGGAGCATATATTTGACAGGGTAGCACCTGGAACAGCATTGAGAGAAGCAATAGATAAAATTCAGGAGGCAAAACTGGGAGCATTGATTGTACTGGGAAATCCTAATGATTTAAAAGATGTGATGGGAGGCGGATTTGAGTTAAATACGGTATATTCGCCACAAAAAGTTTATGAGCTGTCTAAAATGGATGGCGGAATTATTTTGTCGGAGGATATAAAGACAATTTATGGGGCAAATATTCAGTTGCAGCCTAATTATTCGATAGAAACAGATGAGAGCGGGACAAGACATCAAGCGGCACATAGAATTGCACAGCAAAAGGGGAATTTGGTTGTGGCGGTTTCTGAAAGAAGAAATAAAATAACGGTATATTATGGGAAATTTAGATATTTACTAAATGAAATTGGAGATTTATTGACTAAATCTTCGCAGGCGATAACTGCTCTTGAGAAATATTCCCTTGCGATTGAGAAAAATCACGTAAATTTATCTATTTTAGAATTTGACAATATGGTAACGCTTTATGATATTGTGGAATGTGTGAGAATGTACGGACTTCTTTTCAGAATGTCAGAGGAATTAATTGAGTATATGGCAGAACTTGGAAGCGAAGGACGGCTTATAAAGATCCAATATGAAGAAATAATGCTGAATAAAAATGAGAGTTTTGATGCTCTCATAAAGGATTATAAGATAAGCAATGAAACGGCTGAAAAAATTGGATTAAGAGTAAGATCTTTGACAAAAGAGGAATTGCTGGATGATGAAAAAATTGTTTGTCTGCTTGGATTTGATACAAATATCATAAATCTGGATGAAAAGATAGAGCCACGTGGATATGGACTTTTGAGCAACATAACAAAAATAAGCAAAAAGGATAGGGAAATTCTTGTAAAGGAATTTTCAAATGTTCAGTCAATTTTGATGTCGACTGCTTCGGATATTGCTAAAATAAAGGGAGTCAGCAAATATAAGGCTGAGCATATTAATAAATCATTAAAAAGAATAAAAAATAGAGCAGTAATTGATAGAGAATAAATTAAAAATAAATTTTAATAATAGGATTATTTAATAATTGTATGTTAAAATTATCTAAGAAACTAATAAATTATGGGTTTTAAAAAAGTTCACCATAACGAATTAGAAAATATGAAGAAAGCAGGTAAAAATGAGAGATAAAAAAATAACTGTCGGAGGGCAGGCTGTTGTGGAAGGGGTTATGATGAGAGGGCCTAAAGCAATTGCAACAGCGGTTCGTAAGCAGGATGGAAGTATTGTTTATAAAAAGATAGCGTTAACTGAAAAAAGTAACAGATGGTTGAAAGTACCTTTTGTAAGAGGGGTTATAGCGCTTTATGATGCGATGGTTGTTGGGACAAAGGAGCTTATTTTCGCATCAAATCAGGCTGGGCATGAAGAGGAAAAATTGACGGACAAGCAGGTTGGATTTACTGTTATGACTTCGGTTTTATTGGGAATTGCTGTGTTTATGTGGCTGCCATCGGCTATTGGAGGATTTTTCTTTAAAGATAGCGTTTTAAAGGCTAATATTGTAGAAGCAATTATAAAATTGGTACTTTTCTTGGGATATATTTATGGAATTTCGTTTTTAAAGGATATTCAGAGAGTTTTTGAGTATCATGGGGCAGAACATAAAAGTATTATGAATTATGAAATGGAAAAGGAACTGTCACCTAAAAATGCAAAAGTATGTACAAGATTTCACCCAAGATGTGGTACAAGTTTTCTTCTACTTGTAATGTTTATAAGTATTCTAGTGTTTTCAACAGTAGATTTATTTTTTAAAGTTCCAACTGGACATTTTTCAATGATAATTTACAAGTTAGTAACAAGAGTTCTATTTGTTCCCTTCGTTGCTGGACTTTCTTATGAAATACAACGTTGGACAAGTTACCATTTGGATAATGTCTTTGCTAAAATGATTGCAGTTCCAGGAATGTGGCTGCAAAAGATTACTACAAGAGAGCCTGATGAAAGCCAGCTGGAAGTAGCAATAGTGGCTTTAAATGTGGCTTTAGGAAATGAAGTTCCGAATGCTACGGAAGTTTTTGAATAAGTTTTATATGAAATTGTAAAAATAAAAGCGATAAAGATTGAATAACAGCAAAGACTTCTTGTCAGTAAATAAATAGAATATGATATTTAAAAAGCACTCTTTGGAGTGTTTTTTATTTTATCCATTAAGTGAAAAATACAGATAATTTATAGTAAAACTTTTTTAAAACTGAACTCAAAAACTATAACTATTTTACTTGACTTTTAAATTCATATAATTTTTAGTAGTTTAATTTTATACTAAACCCCATTTGAATTGTAAATCTTTTTAGCAGATTAAACCTGATATTTATTTTCAAATAATTAAAATAAAAATTCGCTTTTTAAACTGGGAATAGTATTAGTCTGAGTATACATAAAATTTTTTCAAAATAAATTATCGGACATATTTGTTTTTTTTCAATAATACAATAATATAATGTAAAACTGAACTTAAAGGTTATGACTGTTTTACTTGTATATAAATAAAATATAATTTCTATTTTTTAAATATGATTTAGCAATAGATTATTTAGAATGGCAAATTATTTGATTTATTGGAGGAAATAGGGTAAAATATAGAATAATGTGTAAAATGCATTGATGACAAATAAATTTAATTAGGGGGAATGGAAATGAAAGAAAGTAAAAATAAAAATGTGGCAGCATTTTTTGATATTGATGGGACGATTTATCGGGATTCGCTGTTAATTGAGCATTTTAAGATGCTTGTGCAGTATGAGTATATTGATATGATGACTTGGGAAGGGAAAGTTAAGGAGAAGTTTTCCAAGTGGGAAAATAGGACTGGGGATTATGATGATTATTTGGATGAACTTGTACAGACTTATATGGAGGCATTGAAAAATTTTAGCAAGGAAGATATGGATTTTATTGCAAAAAGAGTGATGAAGTTAAAAGGGGACAAAGTTTACCGGTATACACGGGAAAGGCTAAAATACCATAAGGAGAAGAGGCATAAGGTTATAATTATTTCAGGAAGTCCGGATTTCCTTGTAAGCAAAATGGCAGAAAGATATGGTGTTGAAGATTACAGAGCTTCTATTTACGAAGTTGATGAGAATGGGATTTTTACAGGGAATGTCATTCCGATGTGGGATGCTAAAAGTAAGCAGAAGGCAATAACGGATTTTTGTAAAAAATATGACATTGATTTGAAAAAGTCGTATGCCTATGGAGATACAACGGGAGATCTGACAATGTTTAAAAATGTAGGAAATGCCATTGCTATAAATCCAGCAAAAAAATTATTGCAAAAAATAAAACGGGATAAGGAATTGAAGGAAAAAGTTATGATTGTTGTGGAAAGAAAGGATGTTATTTATAAATTGAAGGCAGATGTCAGCATTATATAGTATATTTGTTTTAAAATTTGAATTTGGGAAAATAAATAATGAACTAGGTTATTATAAATAAAATTAAAAAGTTTATAGAATATATTCCGTAAAAGTATAGTTTGGAATATAATCTGAGAAAATTGATTTTTTATTAAATAGTTAAATACTAAAAGAGGGATGATATTTATGGAAAAAAATTTAAAAATAGTGTATTTGGATAGAGTTACGGCTGGACCGATTGATTTAAGGGAAAAGTTTGATAAATATGGCGAATATATTGAATATGAAGATACTGAAGTTGGAGAAATTGATGAAAGAATAGAAGATGTGGATGTTGTAATAACTACTAGGATAAGACTTGGGAAAAAGCAGTTTGAGAAGGCTAAAAAACTTAAACTGATACTTATTACAGCGACTGGATTTAATCATATTGATGTGAAAAGTGCAAATGAATTTGGAATAAAGGTGGCAAATGTTTCAGGCTATTCGACTAACTCTGTTGCACAGCTGGCAATTACCTTTCTTTTAAATGAATTAACGCCTGTTAATAAATATTTTGAGGAAGTAAAAAATGGTAAATGGATTGATATTCATGTTCCTGATTATCAGAAATATCCGATTGATGATGTGGAGGGGAAAATTTTAGGAATTATAGGATTTGGGAATATTGGTAAAAAAGTTGCACAGATGGCAGAAGCATTGGGAATGGAAGTGATGGTTGCTAAAAGTGCTGGAAAAAATTATAGAAAAGTTGAAGAGGATGGAATTTTACGGCATGACTTGGATGAGGTGCTTGAAAAATGTGATGTTCTGACGCTTCATGTTCCGTTGACTGATTCAACGAGAAATCTTATAGATCTTGAAAAAATGAAAAAAATGAAAAGAAGTGCCAGAATTTTAAATTTAGCACGAGGACCGGTTATAAATCAGGATGATTTGTATTTTGCATTAAAAAATAAAATAATAAAATCAGCGGCTATTGATGTAACGAGTGTTGAGCCGATTGAAAAAAATTCTAAATTATTTGAATTGGATAATATTGTGATTACTCCACATATCGCATGGAAATCTGAAAAAAGTATGATAACACTTATGAATGATGTTGAAAAAAATTTGAAATTATTTATTGAAGGAAAGTTGGAAGGACTGAAATAAGGAATAAGAAGGTACAATAAAAGAGGTGAAAGAAATGCTGGTAAGCAATTTTAATGGGATAAAACTTGAATTTGACGGGCTTTATTATGGAGGAAATTATGAAATTGAGGTTTTCGGGGATGGAAGATTTTATTATTCGTATATTGAGAATACATCGGTTGAGCTGAAAAAGGGATCATTTCAGATTAACCAGAAGGAAATTATGATTTTTGAAGAAATGATGGAATATTTTGAACTTTTGAAAAATCAGAGAAATTATATGATAAACGAGTTTAATTTTGGAAATGGAGTGCTTGTTATTCAAAAGGATAATGGACGTGAAGAAAAGATTAAGCTGGGGAAGGAAATGATGTTTGAATATGCAAAGACATTGATTGACAAGTATACAAAGAAGTCGAGAAGACTGTTTTTGCTGGATACTTATTTAGAGGGAGTTAAATATATTAGAAATTTTGCGATTAAGATTAAAGATGAAGTTCAGCTGGATTTATTTCGTGAATTTAATGGTATTTCCTTGAATGCAGTCGCTGTTTATAATTCTAGGAAGGAAAAAGTTGGATATTTGCCAAAAAGCCAGAGTGAAATTATTGCCAGAATGATTGATGCAGGGAAAAAATTTGTCGCTGTGCCGATTCCGTTTGATGAAGAAATTGCCCTTAAAGTTTATCTTGTAGATTAATTAATAAAAAATTAAAAATAAGGTTGACAAATGGCTATTTTTGTTGTAAAATAATAACAGATAATTAAAATTAAATTAATTTAAAAAATAGCGCTATTATTTAATTGTCAAAAATAAAATGGGGGGAATAATTCATGGGATTCAGATTGAGCGTTAAAGGACAGGAAAATGAAATTTTGCTAGACAAGGAAAGTATCCTGGATGTAAAATATATTTCTGAAACGCCTGATGATTCAAATGCGAGAGCAACAGATCTAGGAGTAATTTTGGAAATCAGGGGGAAAATACTGGCTGCAGCAAGCGGAGATACAGAAGATGACACAAGAAAAGTTGCACAATGGTCATTAGTTCCATCAGAAGCAAGCGATGCCTACAGACAAGCAAGCCTTGAGATCATTTCAGCAGGGCAGATGGTAAGAAAAATCGACATGACAAACGTATTTGTAGTTGATTATATTGAAGAATACGGAAATCAGGCTGGAACAGGGACTTTTTCATTAAAAATCAAACAGAAGAAGGAAAAAGTGAAGGAAGTTGCAATCGAAGGCGGATATGCAGCACAGGAAGCATAAATTAATTAATTCTATGAAATTAAAATCTGAAATACTTAAATTTACAATTAAAAAAAGAAATAATGATAAATTATTTTTGAACTTTGGAAAATTTTTTAAATAAATTAAAAAATAATCTCTATTCTAAACCAATATCTTAGAAAGAGATTATTTTTTTTTGAGATATTGATTTTTTTTGAAATTATGATATAATAAGTTGCAATTATATTAATAAATTATCTTATGCTATTTCCTGTTTAAATAGCGGGCTGGTTTTTGGGGATATAATTATGGAAATATTCTTTTTAAGATAATAAATCAATTTTGAGTATGGAAAAATAATCATCACTTAAATTATTATAAAAATCACTGTTTTTTCATATTTAAATTGAATATTTCTTTCAAGGAAAAAATTTTAAATGATGATTTAAATTGTAAAATTTAGATTGTCAAAAAAATTAAAAATAAGCAATCGCAAAAGTGAAAGTCCATGAAAATTGAATAACAGCAATATTTTCGGTAAAGATTTTTTTATTAGAAAGGGGAAAAAATCAAAACCTAGAAATATTAAACTTGCTGGAATTTTCAAACTTTTACAAATAACTAAAAAAAATAAAAGGAGATAACAATGACAAACAACTTATTAAATTTAAAAAAGAATTTGAAATCGTTTGCGAAAAGATGTAAAGACTTTAAGTATACTGATTCAGCTTTACTTACATTTTTATTAAATGGAATGTTAATTTCAACTGGGGAAATGTTTGCAGAAACTGTAACAAAATCGCAGATTAATAATCAAGTTAGTCAGATTAACACCTCAATAAACCAGATGCGGACAGATTTTAAACGTGCAAGAGCTGAAAATAACAAGCTGATTAAAGATACAAACTTGGAATTGACTCAGTTAATGGAACAAGGGGATCATGTGACAAAATCACCTTGGAGCAGTTGGCAATTTGGAATCAATGATTTTTACAACGATTGGCATGGGACTTATAAAGGAAAGGGCGACAAGAAAGCCAGCTATGTTTTTGAAAGAGATAAATCATTAGTAAACAGAAGCAGCTACCCAGGAAGAATCGAAACAAAATACGGAGCAACAACATTAGGATTAGTAAGAGAGCCAAACGCCGCAATGGATGTATCTGCAGGATTGACTCCAAAAAGTGTAAACAAAATCGCACCTAAATTTACAGTTCAAGGGGCAGGAGGAGGATTCCCTAATTTTACGACTAGAACAGTAAAAGCACCAGATGCACCAGATACTCCAGTAAGTCCTAGTATAACTGTAAATCAAGCACCGGTAATAAGGTTTCAGGCACAAGGATTTGGGCAAGATAGACAGGCAATGTTACATAGAGTTAATCAAGGTATACATTTAATGAATTATGCAACTTACAATACAACAGGAACAGCTATTTTTGATGTAACAAATACAGGTTCAACACTTAGTTCTGGTTCTGTAGCCTATGATGCTAAAAATTTAGCAAGTTTATCTCCTTTGTACAGTCCGAACTATGGAGCACATAATGTATCAGGAAGTCCTTCTGGCACAATAACAGCAGGAGATACAATGTCTGCAACGATGAATGCGGTATTCAGTCATGTAGTTCCTATGAATGTGAATATGACAGGAGATTATATTTTAAATTCAACAGCAAATCGTAACATATTATTTATAAGTGTAAACCCATATGATTATTATGAAACAACAGGAGATAAAACATTTAATTTTAATGGGAATGTTACTTTGAATAGTAATGGTGGAAGTTCAGTAGTTGGTATAGAGCATCAATTGTTAAATGGAGATGGTGGTGGTAGTACAGATCCTACTGGTCATCAAGTAGCATCTATTGTCGAAAATAATGGGAATATAACATTAGGTAATGGACAGAATATGATAGGTATGATGCTAGATACAGAATATTATGGGTCATATTATAAATTTACCCAACCACCTCAAACTAATAATAATGGAAAAATAATTATCAGCAGTGATGCTTCAAATAGTGTTGGATTTGACTATGGATATTATGTTCCAACATCAAGTGGAGTAGGTCCAAACGGTACTGTTAAAATTGGAGACATAGTAGTAAATGGAAGTAGTAATTATGGATACAGACAAAAAGATTACAAAACATCAAATAATGCTACTCCATATTATGATGATATGGGAACAGTTAGAAGTGGTGGCGAAATAATAACTGTAAATGGAAACGATAATGTCGGAATGGCTATTTTTCAAGGAAAAACTTCAGGTGATCCTATAAGTAATTTTCAGAATATAAATATTACAGTAAATGGAAGTAACAATGTTGGATTCTTAAGAGGAACTTCAGGAGATCCAAATACTAACGAAATAACTTTAGATTCTACAAAACTCGGATCAATTAAATTTGGAGGAGATCTTACTCCTGGTTCGGCAGATATTGCTGTAGGAACTGATAATGCCTTAATTAGAAGTGAAAAAAATAAAATAAAATTGGATGCGGCAATTACTACAGGAACTTCAGATCCTACCCCTGCTTCTTTAACTCCACCTGCAGCTGCACAAAACTCAATATTGCAAGCTGTTAAAAATGCTCAAGTTGAAACTACTGCAAATGGTAAAATAAAAGTTACTTCAGGATACAAGGTATATGGAGTAACAGCTGGGTTTGATACAGGAGGTACAGGTGCTAGTTTAACTACAGCAGGAGATGTTGAGATGACTGTCAGAGAGAGTATTGGACTTGCAGTAAGTTCTAGTAGTACAGGAACTAATACTGCATCAAATATAAAATTGACAGGTAAAAAGAATACTGCTATTTATAATTTAGGAACATTTAAGCAAAAAGGAAATATTATTGTTGATGGAGAAAAATCTAACGGTATCTTTAATAAAGGATCGTTTACTTTAACAGGTAATACTATTATCACAGCAAGTAATGGAGCAAATGGACTTTATAATTCAACAGGAGGAAGTTTTACAAATCCAGATAAATTGACAGTAAATGTAACTGATACAACTAAAAAAGGTGTTGGAGTATTTTCAGATGCAGATGTTACGCTTGATGGTATCAAAGTTAACGTAACTGGAGGAGCTTCAGCAGTTGTTGCAGATACAAAAGAAATAAAATTAAATAATAATTCAAAAATTTCATATAATGGGGAAGGTTACGCACTTTGTACATTAAATCATGGTAAAATTGATATGACAGGGTCAAATTTAAAACTTTCTGGAAAAGCAGTTGGATTTTCTGTTGATGGATCAACTGGAAGTTATGTATCAGGGGTAACATTTGGAACAGGTTCAACAGTTGATATTCTTTCAGATGATGTGATTCTTATGGGTGTAAGAAATCCTTTATCATTAAATTTAAGTAATTTTGACACTACATTGTTTGGTGCTGCTGGAGGGTTGACAAGTGCTATGATTAATGCGACTACTGCTCCAAATTATAAATTGGCTGTAATTGACGGGTTGAATGGAGGAAAATCATTTACTTTGGATAGTGACCCTTCAAGTTCAGATGGAAGTTATGATAAGAGCTTAGCTGTAAGCACGCCTGCCTCACAAAGTTATAAGTATGCTAGAAACTTGCTGATTCAAAAGAGTATTTTGGATGTAAATACTGATGTGAAGGCTGTATTAAATTCAGCAGATGCAAATACTGTTAAGGGAGTTGCTTCAGGTGCACCAGTCATTGGGCTTGATATTAGTTCAAGTTCTGGAGCCGCATCTAATGCAGAAACAGGAATTAATGTAAATGGAAAGACTATAACGGCTGATAGAACTGATTCAGGTAATGGTGCGATTGGGCTATATACAAACTTTGGTAAGATTAATATTAATAACGGTACTTTGAATGTTGAAACTGATACTGCTAATACTGTTAATGATCAGGCTGTTGGAGTTTATGCTGTAAATGGATCAGAAGTTAATAATAATGGCGGAAATATTAATGTTGGCGGTAAAAATTCTATTGGTATCTTAGGGCTTGCATATAGGGAAGACTCTGCAGGAACTGTAATTGGTAATGAATTTGGATCTGCTAATGAAGGAAAAGCGACTATAAATAACAATGGAAATATTACAATGGACGGAAAAGAAGCCAAGGGAGTATTTATTAAGAATAACGGTACTTCATCTGTAGCTGACAATGTTGCTAATAACTTATCAAATGGTGTAATTACAATGTCTGGAGCAGATTCAGTTGGAATGTACGCTGACAAGGCTACACTTAATAATCATGGTAAAATTGATTTGCAGGCAGGAACTAATGGTAAGATAGGTATGTATGGAATTAATGGATCTGATATTACGAACCATTCAGATGGGCAAATTATAGTTGGAGATTCTACTATTTCAGCAGCAACTGATGTTCCTAATATTGGTATGTATACATCTGAAAGCAATTTGTTGAAAAACTATGGAACTATAGATATTAAAGAAAATTCTTATGGAATTTATGGAGAAAATATTCAAGCCTTTGGTACTTCTAAGATTAAAGTTGGTAAAAATGGTGTAGGAATATTTGCTAAAGGAACATCTGGAACAGGAACAGTAACATTGGATGCAGGTTCTGAAATTACAACAAGCGCAAGTGCAAAAGATAAGGAAGCAGTTGGAGTATTTACGGCAGGAACGAATCCAGTAAATATTAATGACAATGGTTCAAAAATGGATCTTAAGGACTGGACATTTGGATATGTTATAAAAGCGCCAGGAACATTGACTACAAATGGAAGTTCAACTGTAACATTGGATAATGAAGCTGTTTATGCATATTCTGACAATGATTCTTCAGTAATTAATAACTATGCTCCAATTAAAGCGACTGGAGATAGAAACTATGGAATTTATTCATCAGGTACAGTTGACAACTATGGAAATATGGATCTGAAGTCTGGAAACGGTGTAGGTAATATCGGTATTTATTCAACAAAAGGAGTTGCGACAAACTGGGCAACTATTGATACCGGTAAAACTAATAAAACTACAAAATCGTATGGAATTGGTATGGCAACTGGTTATTACGATGGAGCAGTTTCTAGAAACCAAGGAACTGTTATAAATAAGGGAACAATTAATGTTACTGAAGATAACAGCATTGGAATGTATGCTGTTGGAGCTGGTTCAAAAGCAATAAATGACCATGGAGCGACAATTAACCTTAGCGGTAAAAATACAATTGGTATGT
This sequence comes from Leptotrichia wadei, assembly GCF_007990445.1. NCBI lineage: Bacteria > Fusobacteriati > Fusobacteriota > Fusobacteriia > Fusobacteriales > Leptotrichiaceae > Leptotrichia > Leptotrichia wadei. The sequence goes on along the minus strand of NZ_AP019841.1, from coordinate 1,293,896 downwards.
ATATAGATCAAGGTGCTGAAGGTGAAAATTACGGAACAATTGTAGGTAATGGAGATAGTATAAAAGGAGTTGTAGCGGCAAATCAAGGTAAGTTTAAAAACTACGGTACAATCCAAATTACTGGAAATAGAGGTATTGGTATTTATACTGATAAAGGAGTGGTGTCTGCAGATGGTGTAGATGGGCCTGGCGCTTCAAATACAGGTTCGTTTAAAGCTGTATACGAATCTTCTCCAACTGATGAAAAAGTTGAAGGTGGAGTAACTATAAAGGTTCCGCCAAAGGCAACGCCTGTGACAGTTACAATAAATGGAAAAGCAGTGGAAATAACAGGAGTTGATACAAATGCAACACCATCATCTGTAAATGCAACTGAAGCGACAGTTACATCACCTTCAGGAGTCACAGTATTAGACCTTGCAAAATCAGGATTCTTGAATTTTGAATCAAATCCTTCTGCAACAAGTATCGGAATGTATGTTGATACGTCTGGAATAAAATATACAAATCCTATTCAAGGATTAAGCAATCTTGCGGGACTTACAGATATTAACATGTACTTTGGAACAGAAGCTGCCAGATACACAAATGCAAGAGCAATAGAATTAGGAGATAATATTATAAAACCATATAATGATGCGCTTGCAACAGTAGTTTCCACAGGAACTGTATTAAATACTAATTCAAGCAGCTTAACTTGGCTGGCAATACCAACAAAATCATCTGTTACAGGACTTTATGATAAGGTTTACCTAGTAAAAGTTCCATATACAGATTTTGTAAGTGCAAAAGATCCAAATACGTACAATTTCCTAGATGGACTTGAACAAAGATACGGTGTTGAAGGACTTGGCACTAGAGAAAAGGAACTGTTTAACAAATTAAATGATCTTGGAAAAGGTGAACAGCATATTTTCACACAGGCAGTTGACGAAATGAAAGGTCATCAATATGCTAATATTCAACAAAGAACCAATGCTACTGGAAATGCCTTGGATAAGGAATTTAGCTATTTGAGAAACGAATGGAGAAATCCGACTAAGCAAAATAACAAGATTAAAGCGTTTGGATTAAGAGATGAATATAATACTGACACAGCTGGAATTATCGATTATAAGAGCAATGCCTACGGAGTGGCTTATGTTCACGAGGATGAAAAAGTTAGAATGGGTAACTCAAGCGGATGGTATGCTGGGGCTGTAACAAACAGATTTAGATTCAAGGATTTAGGAAAATCTAAAGAAGACCAGACAATGGTTAAACTTGGAGTATTCAAGACAATGTCGCCAAAAGGAGATCATAACGGAGCATTGCAATGGACAATCGGTGGAGATGTATTTGCTGGAATTAATAACATGAAACGTAAATTCTGGGTAGTTGATGATACATTTGAAGCGAAATCTACATATCATACTTATGGAGCCGCTCTTAAAAATGAACTTGGCTATGACATAAGAATGAGCGAAAGAACCCATTTGAGACCTTATGGAGCATTGAAGATGGAATATGGAAGATTTAACGATGTAAAGGAAGATTCAGGACAAATGAGATTGGAAGTTAAAGGAAATGACTACTTCTCAGTTAAGCCTGAAGCAGGTTTAGAATTTAAATATGTTCAGCCATTGGCAGTAAGAACTAATTTGACTGTTGGGCTTACAGCGGCTTATGAAAATGAGCTTGGAAAACTGCAAAATGGAAATCAGGCAAGAGTAAGATACACAACAGCAGGATGGTATAACCTCGAAAAAGAAAAAGAGGATAGAAGAGGAAACGGTAAATTTGACCTTAATATCGGAGTTGACAACACAAGATTTGGTGTTACGGTAAATGCTGGATATGACACTAAAGGAAGCAATATTAGAGGTGGAATTGGATTTAGAGCGATTTACTAGTAGTTTTCAAAATTTGTTAAATTGTAAGTAATAAAAAAATCGGAAGAGAAATTGACTTCCGGTTTTTTCTTTTTCTTTAATTTTGTTACTATACTCAAATCTATTTAAAATTTATAAATTCAGGTCTTGAGTAAAGTAGTTGCAGTTTTCAAGTTCAAGTTCAGCTTTAAGACAGTTTTGCTATAATAACAGACATAGTTTGATTGTTTAAATGTCTTTTCTTATATGTTTTTCAGCAATTTCAATTACTTTGTCAACCCTGCTTGTATATTTTTTTTCATTTATTAAGTAATCAGTAGTCATCCATGTTTTTACAATTTCCTGTGCGATGGCAGAACCGATAATTTTTCCGCCAAGGCAAAGCACGTTTGTATTTGAATGGGAACGGGCTAGACCTGCACAAAATGGATCTTGGCAGACAGCAGCGTAAACACCGTAAATTTTATTTGCAATTAAGGCGCTTCCATAGCCAACACCATCTATAAAGATTCCCCTGTCAACTTCGCCTTTGCTTACTGCAAGTGAAGCAGGATAGATAAAATCAGGCAAGTCGCAAGATTCTTCACTAAAAGGCCCGAAATCTATAACTTCGTGTCCTTGTGATTCCAGTAATTCCTTAATTTCCTTTTTCAAATTAAATCCAGCATGATCTCCAGCCATTGCTATTTTCATAAAATCATCTCCTAATATTTTTATATATTTTTATTTTACTTTAAAAAGTTAGAAAAATCAATAAGGTGATTAAAGTTTTCTGTATTCAGGAATCCATTTTGTATTTTCAATCACTTCTTTCAAATCATCAACAGGTTCTCTATTTAATTTTTGTTCTAATACACTTTCTCCTACTGCAAGTGCTACCGTTTCAGAAAATTCTGTTAATTTCGATACAGGTGGAAGTACTGCAGCACCAGGTTTGTTTGTATCAATAATTCCCCCTAATGAATGAGCTGCTGCTGAAATTATCTTGTTATTTACAAGTCTTGATTTTGTTGCAATAATTCCAAGTCCTAATCCAGGATAAATTAATGCGTTATTAGCTTGTCCAATTTCATAAACAGTTCCTTTATATTCTATTGGATCTGATGGAATTCCTGTTGCAATAAGGGCTCTTCCATCTGTCCATTTAATAAGATCCTTCGCAGATGCTTCTGCTAATTTTGTAGGATTGCTTAATGGAAAAATTATAGGTCTTTTTGTATGTTTTGCCATTTCTTGTATGATTTCTTTTGTAAAAGTTTTTGGTACCGTTGAAGTTCCTACTAAAATTGTTGGTTTTATAGCTTTAACTGCTGCTTCTAAATTTATTAGTTCATCAGAATTTTCAAATTCATCACGCTTTCTCACAAAAGGAATTTGTTCTGGTGTCAATCCTTCTGTATCTTCAAATAATAATCCTTGCTTATCAACTAAATAAAAACGCTTTTTTGCTTCTGTTTCAGAAAGTCCTTGTTCAATCATTTCATCAAAAATTCTTTTAGCAATTCCAGCTCCAGCAGTTCCTGCACCAAAACACATGTAAACTTGATCCGTAAGTTTTTCGCCAGAAATTTTTAATGCTCCTAAAATTCCAGCTAACGTAATAATTCCTGTCCCCTGTATATCATCATTAAAAGTTGCAATTTCATTTTCATACTTTTTCAAGATATTAGCAGCATTTAATCTTCCAAAGTCTTCCCAATGAAGATATAAATCTGGAAAAATTTTCTCAGCTGTTTTTACAAATTTATCAATAAAGTTATAATATTCGTCACCTCTAACTCTTTCAAATTTATTTCCCAAATAAAATTCATTTTCCAACAATTCTTTTCTATTCGTACCTGCATCAATCACAACTGGAAGAACTGTAGAAGGATCAATTCCAGCTGCAGCAGTATAAACCATTAACTTTCCAACTGAAATATCCACTCCATTAGTCCCCCAATCCCCAATTCCTAAAATTCCTTCAGCATCAGTAACAACTATCAATCGAACGTTTCTATCACTTGATGCATTTTTTAAAGTTATTTCTATATTTTCTGGTTCTTTTACTGACAAATAAGCCGCATTCTGAGGATTTACAAATAATTCGCTGTAATTTTCTATACTTTCTGCAATTACAGGATCATAAACAATAGGCATAAACTCAACAACGTGTTCATTAAATAAATAATAAAATAATGTTCTATTTGTGTTAAAAATTTCCATCAAAAAATGTCTTTTTTCTATTAATTTATCTTTCGCTTGAAATTGTTTGTAAACTTGTTTCGCTTGAGTTTCTATCGTTTGGAATTGTGCTGGCAATAGTCCCAATAATCCATATTTTTTTCTTTCTTCTTTTGTAAATGCTGTTCCTTTGTTAAGAAAAGGATCATTCAAAATTTCATAACCTGATTTCATAAATAATCACCTCTAAATTTTTAAAATAATTTTGATAAGTCAAGTATAACATGGAATAATAGAGAAATTGATTTTTTTTACTTTAAATTAAAGGAGAATACCTATACATTTATTGGAGAAAATGATAAAATATATTCAATTATAGTTGAATAAATAATAAAGCAGCTGTGAATTATGAAAAATTAGATTGGAAAATATGTAAGGGAACTTTATAAAATAAAGAAATAAAAAATGGAGAGATAATAGTGAATAAATTAATAAGGGATTTTGAGAATACAAAATATTTTGGATACATGTTTTTTATAGAATATGATGGGCAAAAATTTGAATCTTTTGATGAAAATCCAAACAAAAAAAGTGTAAAAGCAGAATTTAGAAAAATTCTGGAAAGCAGCAAAATCAAGATTTTTAAAGGAATCCAGCAGGCTGGAAGGACTGATGCGAATGTGAGTGCAAAGGGAAATATTCTTTATATAAATTCCAAAAATATTATTGATTTTTCAAAATTAAAATTTTTAGGGACAGAAGGGCTGAAAATTAATAAAATAGTAAGAACATTGCCATTTTTAGAATTTCCGCAAATGATTCAAAAAAGATATTATATTTATAAATATCCAAAACATCTTGTAAAAAATAATGAAGAGAGAATAAATCAGATTTGTGAGAAAGTGTCTGGGAAAAAGGATTTTTACGAATTTACTTCAGAAAAGGGGAAAAAATTAAAAAATCACATAAGAGAAATTTTGGTGAAATATGAAAATGGTAATCTATATTTTGCGGGAGATGGATTTTTGCCGCAGCAGGTGCGGATTATGAGTAATTTTATTTTAAATAACACGAAGTTTGATATTGAAAAGTTGAATGATGAAAACTTTGAAAATAAAAAATTAGGTATAAAAGACAAGGTACTTGATGGAAAATATTTGACATTGGAGAAGGTTGAGTTCTCAGAGGAGTTGGAAAAAATGAGATTTTTTGATGTGGAAAATATTGAAGAACTGGTGGCTTTGAAAAATAAAGAAAATAGGGAAAATTTTGAAAAAGAGAATCTAGGAATTACAAACTTAGAAAAAACAGATTTTGAAATAAAAATAAATAATTTGAATGAAGAGTTAGAGAATATTGAAAAAATTGGCAAAATTAGGAAAATTGAAAAAAATAGTTATTTTACAGTATTTTTTGTTGAAAAGAAAGATAAAGGGGAATTTATTGGGAAAAATGGGAAAAACATCAGGAAGTTGAAGAAATTTTTTGGAGATATAGTTGTGAAGGAAATGTAGAAACTGAGAAAAATAGAGAATATATTTCATCTATTTCCTGGCAAGGAATCTCAGGATATTCATTAAATTTTAAGTTTGTGTGGCTATTGAGAATGTCTAGCAATAAAATTAGATATAAATTAAAAATATGTAAAAGAGGTTGGAAAAATGTATATTATTAGGAAAGCGATAGAGTATTTTAAGCCGAAGATTAATAGGGCTTATATGAATGAGGCTTTGAAAAGGATGTCAGAGAATGAGAAAAAAATATTTTTGGAAATGTCAGATTATGATAAGTTTCATTCGCTTGAAGTTTATAAAAAAGTGAGAAAAACAGACTTGAAAAATGATGAGAAGTATTTGAAATTAGCACTTCTGCACGACTGCGGAAAGGGGAATGTGTCGATTGTAACGAGAGTTCTGCATAAATTGGGATTTAAGACAGAATTGCAAAATCATGCACAAAGAAGTTTTGAAAAGTTGGAAAAAATTGATGAGGAAGTAGCAATTTTGGCTAAGAACCATCATAATCGAGGGTATTCAGAGGAAATGGATATTTTTCAAAAATGTGATGATGAGAGTTAAGAAATTGATGAAAAATTTTTAGAAAAGAGTGAATTTATGGAAGACAAGTATAAAATGACATTAGAGGAAAATATTTTTGTTGCAAAAAGAAATGTAGTGGATTCGATTTGGAAATCGGCAAATCTGGAAGGAATAGCTGTGACTTATCCTCAGGCTGAAACGATTTTTCAAGGGCTGGGAATTCAAAATATGAAAGTTAAGGATATAAATGCCATTGTTAATTTGAAACATTCATGGGAATTTATTTTGGAAAATATTAAATATCCGATTGATTTAAATTATATCTGTAAAATAAACCAGCTTATTGGAGAGGCAAATGTAAATCCTTTCCCAGGACAATTAAGATTTTCTGATGTCAGTACGGGTGGAACAGATTGGAAGCCTGAAATTCCTGATAAAGAAAAAGTGAATGACAGTTTGAACAAGATTTTAGAAAGTGAAAATTCTGCAACAGAAAAAGCAATAAACTTAATGCTATATTTAATGAGAAGCCAGCTTTTTTATGATGGAAATAAAAGGACAAGCATGATGGCGGCAAATCAAGTGATGATTCAAAATGGTGCTGGAATTACTTCTGTACCGATAAAACAGCAAGAGAAATTTTTGGAACTGCTTGTGAAATTTTATGAAACTAATGATACGAGTGAAATTAAGGAATTGATTTACAATCATTGTATTGACGGGATAATTTTTAAAAGGGAATGAAATTTTGGGAAACAAAAAATTATAAAAGAAAGAAAAATAGATAATTATGAATGAAAAGAAAGAAAAATATGAAATTGAAAATGAATTTGAAGATGAAATTGATACTGAAAATAGTGAGAATGATCAAAATATCGTTATTTTAAGTGAAGAGGCTGGGAGCAGGATTGATAAATTTTTGTCAGAAAGGCTGGAGTTGACACGGACACGGATTCAGCAGCTTATAAAAGATGAAAATATTTTAGTAAATGGGAAAAAGACAAAGCCAGCTTATAAAATTGAAGAAAATGATGTGGTAAAAGTTGTAATTCCAGAGTTAGAAACAGTTGAGATTAAGCCTGAAAATATTGATATTGAAATAATTTATGAGGACAATGATTTGGCGGTTATTAATAAAAGGGCTGGAATTGTTGTTCATCCTGCAAACGGACATTATTCGGGAACGCTTGTAAATGCAATCTTGTATCATATTAAAGATTTATCGGGAATAAATGGGGAAATACGTCCAGGAATTGTGCATAGGCTGGATAAGGATACGAGCGGACTTTTGATAATTGCAAAGAATGATAAGGCACATTTGAAATTGTCGCAAATGTTTCATGATAAAACTGTGAAAAAAACTTATCTTGCAATTTTGAAGGGAAAATTGAATCAAAAAAGCGGGAGAATTGTAACACAAATTGGACGTGATAAAAACGACAGAAAGAAAATGACTGTAATAAATGACTTAAATTCAGGGAAAACTGCAATTACCAATTATGAAGTAATTTCACAGGCAGAAAAATTTACACTTGTTAAAGTTCACATTGAAACTGGAAGGACTCATCAAATCAGAGTTCACATGAAACATCTGGGATACCCAATTTTAGGCGATAGTGTTTATGGAAGGCCAGACAGTGAAAAACGGCAAATGCTTCATGCCTATAAACTGGAATTTCAACATCCAATTACAGAAGAGAATATGGAATTTATTGCAGAATTGCCGGAAGATTTTAAAAAGGCATTGAAAAAATGTGGGCTGGAGCTTGAAAATTATTAATTTGGATATTTTAAAGGCAGTTTTGGTTATTTATAAATTTGTTAAATAAAATTATAAAAAATAGAGGAAAAAACTTATGGATGAAAAAAAATTAGAAAATAAAAAAAACGAACTACTAGAATTTGATAAAAGATATAATAAAATTGTTGTTGGGGTTGATGAGGCTGGGAGAGGGCCTTTGGCTGGGCCAGTTGTGGCTGGGGCGGTTATTGTAAATCAGGATTTTCCAGAGCTGCAGGAAATTAATGATTCAAAAAAATTGACTGAGAAGAAAAGGGAGAGATTGTTTGAGGCAATAGAAAAAAATTGCATTGTGGGAATTGGGATTGCTTCAGAAAAGGAAATTGATGAGATGAATATTTTGAATGCAACGTTTCTGGCAATGCGGCGTGCGATTAGCCAAGTGACGGGAACATCTGGATTTGATATAGTTCTAGTTGACGGTAATCATTTGATTCGTGAGTATGAAGGAGAGCAGGAGTGCATTGTGAAAGGCGATAGCAAGTCGTTAGCCATTGCTGCAGCTTCAATTGTGGCAAAGGTTACGAGGGATAGAATACTTTGTGAAATCGCAAAGGAATTTCCTGAATATGAGTTTGAGAAGCATAAAGGGTATGGAACTAAGAAACATAGGGAAATTTTGGTTAAAAAAGGGGCTTGTAAGTATCATAGGAAGACGTTTTTGAAGAAGATGTTGGGAGTAAAAAATTAAAAATATATAAAATATTATAATCCCTTTATAAAAAATAGTATTTTAAAGAAATTGCAAAGATAATTATAACAAATACTTGATTTTATAGAATAATATGATAAAATAATAAAGCATATAAATGAAAAAAAATATTTTTATTGAATTATGACTAAAAAGGGAGAAAACAATGGATAGTAAAGAATTTGCATCTGCACTAAATAGCGAAGAAAACTTTGAGGATTCTTTTGATTTTGATGAATTAGAGAAAAAATTACAAAGTCAATTAAAATTAGAACTATCAGAACTTGAAATTTTAAAAGAAAATCAGAAACAAATAGGAGACCCTGATAATTTGGGTAAAGTTGTAGAGGATGTGATTTGGGAACAGGTTAATAATCAAATTGCAATTGTAGCAGGAGAAGATTTCATAAAAGAAAATGGTGGGATGACTTTAGATTTAAGAAATGAAGCACATATTCAAACTGCTGAAAATTTTGCAAAAGGGAAAATAGCTAAACATAACTATAAAAGTAGAGAAAAGTTAGAGAAAAACTATGAAAGATATAGTAATGTACCACATAAAAAGTTTCGAGAGGAATATGTAAATCCAGGAATGGATAAAACTTTAGAAAGAGCTGGAGAATTAAATAAAAAGGGTATTGATACAGTTAAAGATATTTATACAGGTAGGCAGATTTCGACTAAGACAAAATTAGAGAATGGGAAAAATAATCCTAAATCCGCTCAAAGAGAACATGTAAAATCGTCTTCAGAATTATATAAAAATCCATCACTTCAAATGGCAAATGATAATGAAGAATTAGCAGTAATAATAAATGATCCTGAAAATTTACAAGGATATACAACTGCAGATAGAAATAATAGAAAAAGTGATAAAACATATGATGAAATGGATTCCAGAGATAAAAATAAGCATTTTGAAAAAGCGAATAAAAAAGCTGAAGAATTCCTTGAGAAAAAAGAAAATGAAGGAGAAGAAAGACTAAAAAAAGAAGGACGTCAAACGCAAAAAGAAGAAGCATTTCGTATGGGAGGTAAGGCTCTGAGAGCAGTTGTTATGCAATTATTAGCTTCATTTGTAAAAGAAGTAATAGCAAAATTGATTAAATGGTTTAAAACAACAAAAGGAAAGTTTGAAATGCTTTTGGATAGTTTGAAAGAAGCGATACACTCTTTTGTAGGAAAATTGAAAACACATTTAATAAATGCTGGAAGCACATTGTTTAATACTATAGCTACAATGATTATTGGTCCGGTATACGGTATTTTAAAAAAAGCATGGATGTTATTAAAACAAGGATGGAAATCTATAAAAGAAGCTATTGACTATATGAAAAATCCAGAAAATAAAAATCAACCATTAGGTCGATTAATTTTAGAAATTAGTAAAATAATGACAGTAGGATTAACTGCAGCAGGTGCTATATTATTGGGGGAAGCAATAGAAAAAGGATTATCTTCAATACCCATATTATTGGTTGAAATACCATTGCTTGGTAGTTTAGCAAATATAATAGGAATTTTTATGGGAGCAGTTGTATCTGGAATTATAGGAGCAATAGCAATTAATTTGATTCAGAAGATGATTAAAAATAAATATGAAACGCAAATAGTTGGTGAGAAAATAGATAAAAGTAATGAAATATTAAGAATACAGCATAAAATAATAAATTTGAATGAAGATAGAGTTGTAGAAACGAAAGAAAGAGTAGTTACGAATATAAAAGAAAGACATAAAAATGCTTCAGATTATATAAAAGATACATTTAATAAAGTATTTGGTGAAAAAAATTCAACTCAAGAGAAAATGGATGAGATTGATTCTCTTCTTGAAGAATTAATGAAATAATATAACGAAAATTTAAAGGAGATTACTTAAATAATATGGACAATAAATATGAAACAATGAAAATTGATAAACATAATTTTGAAATTTCAAAAAACAGATTGAAAAATTTTTCAGAACAAACTAAAACAGATTTAGAGTTAGACAAAGTTAGAACAGGAGGAGATTTTTTAGATGTTTGGTCGAAAGGAATTTTTGGTTTCTTTAATCATTCTGTTACTGGAAAAGAATTAAATGAATTGACAAGTCAAATACAGGAATATCTGATAAATATTAATAAAACTCAAATAAAAATTATAAAAGAATTTAAAGAAGTCTATAATACTTTTGAATCATTAGATAAAGATTATATTGATAAAATATGTGCTTCTATAAAAGGAATAGAAAAAACTAATGAAAAGATAGAAAGTATACTAAAGACACAAAAATTGACTATAGAGGAACTTATAAAATTCAAAAATAAAGTAGAGAATTATAAAATAGATGAAGACTCAGAAATAAAATTAGAAAAATTAAAGAAAACGGTTATTATATCGAATATTCTTTATGGTATTGTTATTTTGATATTATTCTTGTTATTCTTTATAGGAAGTAAATAGATGAGTAAATATAAAGAAAATTTTTTGGATTATGCTTCTAAACTAGATGCGGTTACTAATTCTAACGGTAAAATTACAAAATATGGAATATCTATTGCTAAGGAAAATGATAAACAAGCAACTATTTTATTGCTAAGAAAAATTTCTAAGATAATAGATTCAAAAGAATTTTCCAAAAAGATAAAAGAAATAGCAAATTTTTTGAAAAAAAGTTTAGTTGAATATTATGGTTATTTAGAAATAAAAAGAATTTGTAATTCAGACGAAGTGGTAGAAGATGTTAGAAGCTTAACGGATTTATTAGAAGAATTGAATAATTTGATTGGATTGAAGAATGCTAAATCTAAAGTGAATGATTTGATAATTTATCAAAAAGTTCAAAAGATGAGAGAGAAAGAAGGATTAAATGCTGTTAAAAGCACATTGCATTTATCTTTTACTGGAAATCCTGGCACTGGAAAAACAACTGTTGCTAGAATTATAGGTAGAATTTATAAGCAATTAGGTTTATTATCAAAAGGACACTTTATTGAAGTTTCAAGAACAGATTTAATAGCAGGGTATCAAGGTCAAACTGCATTAAAGGTAAAAAATGTTATAGAAAAAGCTAAAGGTGGAGTGCTATTTATTGATGAAGCATACAGTATAACTGAAAATGAACAAAGTGATTCCTATGGAAGAGAATGCATAACCGAATTGACTAAAGCATTAGAGGATTATAGAAATGATTTGGTAGTAATTGTTGCTGGGTATTCTGAGCCAATGAAAAACTTTTTTTCTTCAAATCCTGGACTAAAATCACGTTTTAACACATTTATAGAATTTGAAGATTATAATACTAAAGAACTTTTGGAAATATTAATATCAATGTGTAAAAATAATGATTATGATTTGACTGAAAAAGCGAAAATAAAATTAAATGATTTTTTTGAAACAGAATTAGAGAATAAAAAAGAAAATTTTTCAAATGGAAGAATGGTAAGAAATGTTTATGATGATTTAGTAATGAATCATGCTAGAAGAGTAGTTAACATTGAAAATATTACGAAAGAAGATTTATTATTAATAACTGACTTAGATTTTAAACTTTAAAAATAAATATAAATTTAAAAATGTGTATTAAAAAATTAAGATACACATTTTATTTTGGAATAACATTAGAATTATTTAAGTTAAGAGAATTAAAAAACTAATTAAATTTTCCAGTCTTGAAAAAAAAGTAAAAAATTGGTATTATATTAAAAGAATAAATATAGATATTTGTGGTATAATATCAAAAAAGGGGGAAAAGAGAGTTAGAATGAATAAAAGGGAAGTTGGGTTTAAGTATGAGAATGTAGCGAAGGAATATTTGATTTTGCAGGGGCTTGTGTTTGTTGAGAGTAATTTTTATACTAAATTTGGGGAGATTGATCTGATTTTTTTTGAGAAGAGTAGCCAGACGCTTGTGTTTGTGGAAGTTAAGTATCGAAGAAATGACTTTTTTGGATCGGCGATTGAGATGGTAACGGAGGAGAAGCAGAACAGGATTCTTGCTAGTTCGCAGGTTTATCTTTTGAAAAAAAATTGGGATAGGAATGTGAGGTATGATGTTGTTGGAGTAAGTAAGGACTCTGGAAATATTGAATGGTTAAAAAATGCGTTTTGAGGTGGTTATATGAGAAATGATGAAAAATGCTGTAAATGCGGAATGGATATATTTGAAATAAAAAAGGTGGCTATTCCTACAAAAAAGGCTGTTGGAGCAAAGATAGCCATTGATACATTTTATTTGAAAATATGTAAAAACTGTGGATATACGGAAATGTACTCAACCAAAATAATTCAGAAGGTTGAAGATCCAGTCTAAAGTTTTTGGGGAAATAATATTTAATTTTAAAGGAATTTTGTTTAGGAATCGGGATATAATTTCTGGGGAGGAACTGGTTGAGTGTGATATTGTGTCAAAGGATACGAAAAATATTTTGAATAGCTTAAAAAAATTACGGAAATTAAATAATATTTACTATGTATGGGATTATAACAGGGAATTTAAGAGATTGATTTATTCCTATAAGTATAATCATAGGAAGATTATGGCAAAACTAATTGCTGAATTGGTAAAAGAGGAGTTTTATTATGTTTTAAAAAGGGAAAAAATAGATGTTGTTGTAAGTGTGCCTGTCAGCAGGAAAAGGAAAAATGAGAGAGGATATAATCAGGTTGATGAAATTTTGAATTTTTTAAAGGTTAATTATGTCCAGCTTAAACGGGTTAAGAATACGAAAAAGATGGCTGAAATTTTAAATGAGGAAGACAGGAATAAAAATATAAAGGGAGCTTTTAAAATTTCTGGAAATATTGATTTTAGGAATAAAAATATTCTGATACTTGATGATATTGTAACGACTGGGGCGACACTTAGGGAAATTAAGAATAGTATTTTAGAGCAGTTGGACAATGGAGAAAATACCAGTAATATAAGAATAACTGTTTTTTGCCTGGCTGCGGCTAGGGAAATTAAGATGAATAGAGGAGAAATATGAGTTTTAAATTAAAGATGAAACTTTTGCTGTTTTTAGTAAGTTCAGTTATTTCATTTTCAGCTTCTGTACAGAATGAGAATTTTCACGAAAATGTAAATGATACTGTGAATATTCAGGAGAATTACTTGATTAGTGCGGCGAAAAGAAATAATAAAAAAAATAGTGAAAATTTGGAAGAAAATGAAAAAGTTGATGATAATGATAAAACTGATGCAGCAGATGAAAATGCAGATGTTTCTAAATCAAATGAATCATTGAAATACAGTCAGAGAAATGATGGGATTATTGACTTAAATTCGTTAGTTCACAAAGAGGATACTGAATTTAGGGTGCTTAATGGGAATAATGTGAAAATTATGTTAAGAACAAAAAATAATGATGTTTATTCTGCGGAAGTTGTATATGATGGCGGGAAAAAGCTGATGCGTGGAATTGGAAACTATGGTGGAAATGAAATTTTTATGGCTGAAATCCCAAGCAGTGTGTCAAGTTATTATTTTGTGCTGACAGATGACAAGACAAAATATTATATGGGAAGAAATATTTCAAAAAATCTAAAGGACATAGAAAGATTTGAGTTTTCACGTTCAAATAAATTAACAACAATTCCAGAATGGGCGAGAGGTTCTGTAGGATACCAGATTTACATTGATTCATTTAGAAATGGGGATGTGGATAATGATGCAATTTTTAACGAATTTGGGACAGATGACTTTGCTGAGCCTACTGGGGAAATTCGTTCAGGAAGATCAAAAAAAGATTTAGTTTTGGCATATTGGGGCGGAAATGAAAAGCCACAGTTTTCGCTAAATGAATGGAATAGTAATTATGAGGAAAAGAATGAGTGGGAAGAAAATACGTTAAATGATGTTCAAAATTACACACGTTATTATGGCGGAGATTTAGAAGGAATAATTGAAAAACTTGATTATATTAAAGATCTTGGTGTAGAATATATAATTTTATCATCGCCATTTTATTCGCTTTCTAACCATAAATACGACACAATTTACTTTAATCACGTTGATCCGTATTTTGGCTACATAGAGCAGACTGGAACGTCAAAAGGGCTTGACATAAAATCAAAAGTTCATAATAACAATGGGGATATGGAATTAAATTTGCTTATTTTTAATCCTGAAACTGATAAAAACTTGCTTGATGAAGACTTGCTAGATCCAAAAACGTGGGTTTGGACAGATTCTGACTTAAAACTGGCTAGCCTTGTGAAAAAGGCCCATCAGAAAGGGCTGAAAGTGGTTCTGGAAGTGGCTGCTGACACTACATCGAACAGATTTTTTGCGATAAATAATAAGGAATTTTCAAACTGGTATTTGAAGGATACTGTGCTTGACTTAAAAAATCCTGAAGTTAGAAATTATATTGAAAATGCGATGAAAAAATGGATTTTAGGGCCTGATGGGACATTTAAGAAGGAAATTTATGATGATGGGATTGATGGAATAAGATATGTTTACTATGATAATGCAAATAAGGAATATATTGCAAATATTACAGAAAATTTGAAAAAGTATAAGCCAGACTTGCTGATTACAGGGGAAGTTTCAAATAGCATTACAAAAGATATTGAAGATGGAATTTATGACAGCGGGGCAGATTATAACATAATTAATAATATTATAAAATATACTGTAAATACTAATCCAAATTTCCGTATTGGCGGAGTTGAATTTGCAACAAAATTAAATGAAATTTATAACAGATATTCAAGCAATCGCTTTAATATGACACAAGTGTTTATCGGATCGCTTGATACAGACAGAATTTTTAGCGGAATGATAAATCCAAATAGAGTTTATGATAGAAATAACCAGTCAGATCAAGGATATTTAAATATCCGTCCAGATCTTTACGATGGAACTGCTGTAAATAAATTAAAAAGAGTAGTTGCAATGCAAATGATGCTGCCTGCCACGCCAATTATATATTATGGAGATGAAAAGGGAATGTGGGGAGCAGATTCCCCTAGAAATAGAAAGCCTATGTTATGGGAGGATTATGAACCTTATGACAATGAAACTGACAATATTATTAAATATAAAGACAGGCTTAGAAGTTTGCCGAGCGTTGTGGAAGTAAATGAAGTTCAAAAGTGGATTTCATATCCTGTAAAAAGTAATCCTGATATTGAAAATCACTACAGGGCATTGTTAAAAGTACGGAAAGAGCATAAAAACTTATTTAAAAATGGGAAATTAAGAATACTTGAAGTTTATAGCGATCCAAAGACAAAAGGACGTATTGACTCAGAAATTACAGCTTATCTAGATGACCAGAAAAGACGGGCAAAATTATATCAAGGACGTGATATAAATCCTGCAAGACCAAATACAGACTTTATTTCCTACGAAATATCAGATGGAGATGAGTCAATGATAATAGTGGTAAATAACGGGTCAGATGAGTATCCATTATCGTTGCAAGTACCAAAATTATTTGGATTTTACAGAAATCAGCTGAATTTAAAGGAAAATTATGCAATTTCTGACAAAAAAATTCAAGTTAACGTAAAACCTTATGAAGTTAAGGTTTTATACAGCAATGCGAAAAATATGTTTGATTCATTTAGACAAAATAAAAAATAAGAGAATCTGGATTAAAGATATGTAAGGGGCAAAAGCCCCTTTTTAAAACGTAATTTATTTAAATATTTAATAATAAAAAAAGAGGAAAGATAAAATGATACAAAATTCTAAAATTGGAACATTGGAAGTCGTTACTGGAAGCATGTATTCAGGGAAAAGCGAGGAGCTTATAAGACGGCTTAGACGTGCAGAGTATGCAAAACAGAAAATAGTTGCATTTAAACATGCGATTGACAACAGATATGGGGAAAATGGAGTATTTTCACATGAAAATAACAGTTTCAGGGCCTATCCTGTGAGCGATGTTTCCCAGATGGAAGAAATTATGGAAAAAAATGTTGATGCTGAAGTGATTGGCATTGATGAAGTACAGTTTTTTGGGGAAAAGATTGTTGATTTTTGCAAGAAGTATGTGGAATATGGGAAAAGAGTGATTATCGCAGGTCTTGATATGAGCTTCAGGGCAGAGCCTTATGAGCCTGTACCGGAACTGATGAGCATTGCCGATCAGGTAGATAAGCTTCATGCAATTTGCATGGTTTGTGGAAAGCCTGCTTATGCGAGCCAGCGCCTTATCAATGGAGAGCCTGCATATTATGATGATCCCCTGGTTATGGTTGGGGCAAGTGAAAATTATGAGGCAAGATGTCGTAGACATCACATTGTAAGGTATAGAAATGACAAAAAAGGGAAAATATATTTTATTGTTGGAACAGAAATTAACGTTGGCAAGAAATTTGTTGAAAAAATGTATGAGGAGCAATTTGTTGATGATAAAAAAATAAAAACGATTGTTGTAAATGGGCAAATGAGTGGAAATGAAAAAACTGATTTGAAAAATTTACGTGAAAAAATAAACTTGGCATTAATTGAAAATGACTATATTTTTGTCAGAATTACTGGAGGGCTTTTGTTAAAACTGGAAGGAAGCTACAGTATTTTGGACTTTATGTGTGAATTTAGAAAAAATTCGGAAGTAATTATTGTTTCAAAAAATAAAAAAGGTGTGCTTAATCAGATTTTATTGACAGTTGATTTATTAAAAAAATCAGACTTAAATTTAAAAGAAATTGTCTATAAAAATGGGAATAGTCATGCTGGGGAAGAAAAGGAAGAAAATGGTGTTATTGAGAAAATATCGAAGATAACGGAAGTTAAGTATCGGGAGTTGTAGGATTTTAATTTGAGAATGTGAATTAATAGTAAAATTTAAAGGAGAAAATTTGAGGATGAAAAAATTATTGATTGTTATTTTGTTTTGTTTTTGTGTAATTGCTTGTGGGAAGAAAAGCCAGGGAACTGGAAATATAAATAAAAAAAATCGTATTCCCAATGTCCAATTAGAAACTAAAACAACGGAAGATGAAATTAAGGAAATGGTAAATATTTGGAATAAAGCTTCTAGTAATGGAGATTTTGATACTTTAGAAAAAATATTGGCAGATAAAATTGAATATTATCAGACAACAGTATCAAAGGATTATTATATTAGGGATCAAAAGAAATTTTTTGAGAAAAATCCAGTTTATGGACAGGTTTTAAAGGGCAATATTGAAGTGGAAAAAATATCAGATAGACAAGTAAAAGCAGAGTTTGTGAAGGAAGTTACGACAAAGGAAGGAATAAAAGATTATCCATCATATTTAGTATTTGAAAAAATTAATGGTGAATGGAAAATTGTTTTAGAAAGTGATTTAGTTTCTGATGGAAATATAAGAAAACAAAAAAATGCCAAAATTAAGTTAATAGGCAATTCAGCGGAAGCATATCAATTAGTGAAAAAATCAATAATTAAACATAATTTAGCTAATGTTAATTGTATAATGGCTTCAGATGGACAAGATGAAAATTATTATTATTTTGATATTCGCAGTGATAATGAAAAATGTGGTGGAGATCCAAGTGTAGCGCCACGATTATTCAGTTATCAAGTAAATAAGAAAACAGGTGAATTAAAAACAGATTCAATGGATTGGGCTGAAAAAGTTGGTAAAGATCCTGGAGCGATGGAATATAATAGAATTGATTAAAATAAAAAATATATAAAAAAGTTGAACAGAAAGTGATAATGAAAAAAGGAGAAATATGAGTATTTTAGATGAACTAAATAAGGAGCAGAGAAAAGCTGCAGAAAAAATAGAAGGGCCTGTATTGATACTGGCTGGAGCGGGAAGCGGGAAAACACGGACAGTTACCTATAGAATTGCACATATGGTAAAAGAGATAGGAATTTCGCCACTTAATATTCTGGCACTTACTTTTACGAATAAGGCGGCAAGGGAGATGAAGGAGAGGGCTGCGGCTCTTATTGGGCATGAGGCGAATAATCTTGTTGTTTCTACGTTTCACTCGTTTTCGGTGAGATTGCTTAAAACTTATTCTGAGAGAATTGGGTATGGACGGAATTTTAATATTTATGATGTAGATGACCAGAAGTCGATTATTACAAAAATAAAAAAAGAAATGGGAATTAAGGATAGTGATGGTATTCAGCCAGGAAAACTTGCAAATAAGATTAGTAAATTGAAGGAGCAGGGTGTAGGGATTAAGGAGCTGGAGCGGGAAATTGATATGAGAATTCCTGCAAATAGGCTTTTTGGCGAGATTTATCAGAAATATAATGAAGTTTTGAAGGCAAATAATGCGATGGATTTTTCAGATTTGCTTTTAAATGCGAGAAAGCTGCTGGATGATGCTTTTGTGCTGGAAAAAATACAGGAAAGATATAGATATATTGTGGTGGATGAGTATCAGGATACTAATGATATCCAGTATGAAATGATAAATTTAATTGCGGCCAAGTATAGAAATATTTGTGTTGTGGGAGATGAAGATCAGAGTATTTATGCATTTCGTGGGGCAAATATTAATAATATACTGAATTTTGAGAGGGATTACAAGGAAGCATTTACGGTAAAACTGGAAAGAAATTACCGTTCTACAAAGAAAATACTGGATACAGCCAACGAGCTTATTAAAAATAATAAAAGTTCAAAAGGAAAAACACTTTGGACAGATGGCTCTGATGGAGAAAAAATCAAAATTTATAATGCAATGACTGTTTATGATGAAGCAGATTTCATTGTGACAGAGATGAAGAAAAAGAAAAGAGATGGTGCCGATTACAAGGATATGACGATTTTGTACAGAACGAACGCACAATCAAGAGTTTTGGAGGAAAAACTGCTGTCTGCAAACATTCCTTACAAAATTTACGGTGGGATGCAGTTCTTTCAACGTAAGGAAATAAAGGATATTTTGGCATATTTAAGCCTTTTAAATAATAAAAATGATAATCATAATTTTTATCGTATAATTAACGTTCCAAAACGTTCTGTTGGAGAAAAGACGCTTGAAAAAATACAGGAAGTGGCAAATGAAAAAAATATCTCGATGCTTGAAGCGCTTCACTACATTGATGAAATTCCTGTAAGAGCAGCTACAAAACTGGCATTAAAGGAATTTTACAATTTAATGCAAGGCATTTACTCAAGTCTTGAAGAAATGTCAATTAAGGAAATATTTGATGAAATTCTTATAAGAACACGTTATATTGACTCAATTGAAGACAACAAGGAAGACAGGGTCAGAAATATTGAGGAATTGTTAAACAGTATTACTGAAATTGAAAAGCAAAATCCAAGTATGTCCTTAAATGAATATCTTGATATGATTTCGTTAAGTTCGACGACTGATGAAATGGAAGAAGATGAAAATTATGTAAAACTTATGACAATTCACAGTTCAAAAGGACTGGAATTTGATTATGTATTTCTTGCAGGAATGGAAGATGGGCTGTTTCCGTCAATTTCTTTCGATGCTCCTGAAGAAGAGCTGGAAGAAGAGCGGAGACTTTGCTATGTGGCGATAACTCGTGCTAAAAAAGAACTGTTTATTTCCTATTCTTCATCAAGAAAAATTTGGGGAAAAGATGACAATTTACGTCGTCCATCCAGATTTATCTACGAAATGAAGCAAGATAATCTAGAGTATGTGGGTGGAAAATACGGAAGTTTAAAAAGGCAATCTTCAGTTCCAAGAAGTTTTACACCGAAAATAGAAAACTTTAATCCATTTTCTAAGGATAAATTAGGAACTTTTGGTAAAAAATTAAGTAATTCTCAAATAACTTCAAATGTGAATTCTAAATATAAAGTTGGAGATGTGGTTAATCACAAGAAATTTGGACGTGGGAAAATAAAAAAAGTGGATATGAAAAGTATGATTGTGGAATTTATGATTGGTGAGAAAAAAATAGCATTGGTGTTGGCGGATAAAATTTTGGAAAAATAAAAAATAGTATTATCACAGTAAAAGCCTTTTTACTTTATTCAAAGAGGTTTTACTGTATTTTTAATATATTTTCAAAGGATAAAGGGTTATAATTGATTATACAAATTAAAAGTATATGGTGACTTAAAGGTACTAAAGATTAACTACCAGCAGTGTCTATAACAATAAGAATTTTTATTTCCTTGTCAAAGATGTAGAAAATAATAAAGCTAAAAATTTTAAAATACTGTATTTGGTAAAATTTTTATACTTTTATAAACGGCTAAAAGAGTATAGGGAAGGAGAGTATGATTTTTACATAATTTGTAATTATCATACAAAATAAAATGAAAAATTTAATATTATCAACAGATTCATATAAAATTACTCATCCATTTCAATATCCAGAAAATATGACGTATATGCA
Organism: Leptotrichia wadei; assembly: GCF_007990445.1. NCBI lineage: Bacteria > Fusobacteriati > Fusobacteriota > Fusobacteriia > Fusobacteriales > Leptotrichiaceae > Leptotrichia > Leptotrichia wadei. The sequence continues at coordinate 1,273,056 of NZ_AP019841.1, read as the reverse complement.
CGATTATATCGAGAGTCGTGGGGGTTTATACGGATATGTAAAATTTTTTGGACTGCAATATTACTTAATGGAGTATTTGACAAAAAGAATTACAAATGAAATGATAGATGAAGCCAAGGAAATTTGTGAATTACATGGATTGCCATTTTTTGAAGAAGGATGGAGATATATCGTAGAAAAGTTGGATGGGAAGTTGCCACTTAGAATTAGAACCGTGCCAGAAGGCAGCGTTGTAAAAAATCATAATGTGCTGGTTACAGTTGAATCAACTGACAAAAATGTGCCTTGGATTGTGGGCTGGGTGGAAACATTGCTGTTAAAAGTATGGTATCCAATTACCGTTGCCACATTTTCATACAAGGCAAAACAGATTATAAAACACTTTTTGGAAGAAACAAGTGACAATGTGGAAGCAGAGTTGAAGTTTAAATTGCATGATTTTGGTTATCGTGGCGTTTCCAGCGAGGAAAGTGCTGGAATTGGCGGAATGGCTCATCTTACAAATTTTTATGGAACGGATACCTTAAATGCACTTGTCTTTGCTCGTAAATATTATAATGAAAAAATAGCAGCTTTCAGTGTGCCTGCTTCTGAACACAGTACAATGACTTCGTGGACTCAGAAATATGAAAAGGAAGCATACGAAAACATGCTTGATAAATTTCCAAAAGGAATTGTTTCAATCGTTCTTGACAGCTATAATTTTTTTAATGCGGTAGAAAATATTATTGGAAAAGATCTACGAGAAAAAATATTGTCAAGAGATGGAATGGTTACAATACGTCCAGATAGCGGGGATGCAATTACAAATATTCTATTTGCACTTGAAAGTCTGGAAAAGAATTTTGGCTATACTATAAACTCCAAAGGATATAAAGTAATTAACAAAGTTCGTATTTTACAAGGTGATGGAATTAATGAAGATACAATCTGGGATATTTATAAATCTTTAAAAGATAATAAATATTCTGCTGAAAATGTTACTTTGGGCTGTGGAGGATCACTTTTGCAAGGAAATGAAAAATCTAGCATTAACAGGGATACTCATAAATTTGCCATGAAATGCAGCTGTATAAAAATTGGAAATGAAGTTAGAGATGTTTACAAAAATCCTGTTACAGATAAAGGAAAAGTCAGTAAAAAAGGACGTCTTGACTTGATAAAAAATAAAAATGGAGAATTTGAAACAGTAAATATTTCAGATTTGCCTGAAAATCAATATCATGAAGATTCCGTAATGGAATGTGTTTTTGAAAATGGAAAAATTTTGAAAACATATACTTTTGAAGAAGTTAGAAAAAATGAAGATTTATTATATAATCCGAGTTTAATCAGAGAAGTATCAAAATAAAAATAATAAATTAGATAAAAATAGTTTAAATTAAAATTGCAAAAATTATACAATTTAGATTTTTAAAAGCAATAGATAAAATTACGAAAGAAGGAAATAAATGAAAAAAATATTATTATTAGGAGTAGCTGCAGTAGTTTTAGCTGCCTGTGGAAATAAGCCCAAAACACAAAGTGAAATGGGACAGGCGGGACAAAATGCCGAATATGCACAATACTTAGACACTTTGAAAACTGATAATAATTTAAAAATCACAATGGGAAAAGTTCCTGTAACAATTGTTGGAAATGAATTAAAAGTTGGAGATAAAATAAAGGAAGTGCCTTTAGTTATAAATACGAAATTGGAAGAAAAAAATATTTTTGAAGATAAAAATATAAAAGTAATCTATACAGCACCATCGCTTGATACAAAAGTTTGTTCATTGCAGACAAAACAGTTAAATGAAGCTGCAAAAACTTATCCAAATGTAAAATTTTACTCGGTAACTGTTGATACTCCATTTGCACAGGAAAGATTCTGTACAGCCAATGAAATTAACGGATTAAAAGCAGTTTCTGACTTTAAATATCATCAATTTGGTATTCAGAATGGATTTTTTGTAAAGGAAAAAGGACTGTTGACAAGAGCGTTGGTAATAGTGGATGAAAATAATAATGTAAAATATATTGAATATGTGCCTGAAGAAGGGAAAGAGGCAAATATTGACAAAGCGTTAAAATTTTTAAAAAATAATTTAATAAAAAAATAAAATTTTGAAAATTTGAAAAAATGAGGTATAATTAATTAAAACAAACTTTTTGGAGGAAAAATGAAAAAAATAAAATTATTACTTCTAATTTCAGCTTCAGCGATGATTTTTACGGCATGTGAAAATAAGTACAGCGTAAAAAATTTAAAAAAAGATGACAAGCTCTTAAAAGAGACTGTTATAAAATGTAAACAAAAACAAGACGAGAAAATTTGTAAAAATGTGGAGCAGGCACAAGGTGAGCTAGCACAGGAATGGTGGAATAAAGTGAAGCCTGAAGTTTCTAAAAAAGTAGATGAAATTTCAAAGGATGTGTTAGCAGGAAATGCAAGTTCAAGTATGGAAAGTGCACCTGAAAAACTTTGGGACTGGGAAGCTAAACATCTATCTACAACACCGCAAAAGGCTAAAGAAATGACATTGCAACTGTTAAAGGAAGTTTCGAAGAAAGTAAAATTTGAAAAATTTGAATATAATATGCAAAACGTAAAGACAGGGCAGACAACTGCTGGAAGAAATTATGCTGTTATACCAACAAAAAGTATAATTTCAGCTCAAGGCAAAAAAATGGAATTAAATCAAAAGACTTTGGCATTTGAAGATAAAAATAAATGGTATTTAGTAAATATTGATGAAAAAACTAAATTAATTTTGAAAGAATTATATTCAGATCTTGCAGATGTAAACATAGAACAATAATAAATAAAAAATACTGGGGAGCAGTTTTGCTGAGAATTAAACCCATATAACCTGTACAGATAATGCTGTCGGAGGGAGTATTTTATATAAAATAAAAAATAATTTAAAATAAAAAATGAAATAATTTTAATTTTAAAGTTATTTGATATTATCTTTTTGAATTATAAAAATATAGAATCTCCTTGTAACAAGGGGATTTTTTTATACGAAAAAATTTCAAATAAAAAAATATAAATTTAAGGAAAGGAATTATAAATTATGGAAAGAACAGAGATTAATGCAAGTATTGCAATTCAGGTATTGCCAAATGTTGTGGGAAATGAGGAAATTGTAAGAGTTGTTGATGAAGTTATTGAATTTATTAAAAGTAAAGGGTTAAAAATGAATGTTGCTCCATTTGAAACGACGATAGAAGGAGATTTTGACGAACTTATGGAAATTGTGAAGGAATGTCAGATTGTGGCTGTGAAGGCAGGGGCTGAAGGTGTAATGTCTTATGTGAAAATAAATTATAAACCGAAGGGAGATATTTTAAAGATTGATGAAAAAATTTCAAAATATAACAGATAAAATTGCACCAAGTATTATTATTGCTGTATTGCTGATAATTTGGCAAATTTTGTCAATGGTGAATATTATTCCAAAATTTATGTTGCCGTCGCCATTTGAAGTTGTAAAAGCGTTTGTTTCGGATTTTCCGTTGCTTATGGAACATACAAAAATTACACTTATTGAAGCGTTTTTGGGACTTGGATTGGGAATAGTTCTAGGATTTGTTGTGGCGGTTGTTATGGATAGGTTTGAATATGCGTATAAAATGATTTATCCTGTTTTGGTGATTACGCAGACAATTCCGACGGTTGCTATTGCACCGCTTTTGGTACTTTGGCTGGGATATGGAATATTGCCGAAAATTACTCTTATTGTTATGACTTCGTTTTTCCCGATTACTATTGGGCTTCTGGATGGATTTCGTTCGGCTGACAAGGATATGTTAAATTTGTTAAAAACAATGGGAGCAACACCATTTCAGAACTTTGTTCATGTTAAATTGCCAGGCTCATTAGGATATTTTTTCGCAGGGCTTAGAATTTCAGTTTCATATTCTATAATCGGGGCAGTTGTGGCTGAATGGCTTGGTGGATTTAGTGGACTTGGAGTTTATATGACAAGAGTGAGAAAATCGTATTCATTTGATAAAATGTTTGCAGTAATTTTTCTTATCTCTGCAATAAGTTTGCTGCTTATGTATCTTGTAAAAAAAATACAGAAATGGTGCATGGTTTGGGAAAAGTAAATTTTTAAATAAAAAAATTCAAAATAAAAATAAAGAGAGGTATAAAAAATGAAAAAAATTTCAAAAATTTTAATTTTATGTTTAATCTTGATTTTGGCTGTTTCGTGTGGGAAATCTAAAAATAATCAGAAAGTAAAAATTGTACTGGACTGGGTGCCAAACACTAATCATACGGGGCTTTATGTGGCAAAAGACCTAGGATATTTCAAGGAGGAAGGACTGAATGTGGAAATTGTACAGCCGCCTGAAGGTAGTACAACTGCACTTATCGGAGCTGGAGGGGCAGAATTTGGAATAAGTTTTCAGGATACGTTGGCAAAATCATTTGCAAAGGAGAGTCCTGTGCCAGTGACAGCTGTTGCAGCAATTCTTCAGCATAATACATCTGGAATTATTTCATTAAAGGAAAAAGGCATTGATTCGCCTAAAAAACTGGAAGGTAAAAAATATGCCACTTGGGAAGACAATATTGAGCAAGCCATTTTAAAAAAATTAGTAACAGATGATAAAGGAGATTTTTCTAAAGTAAAATTGATTCCTTATACTATAACAGATGTTGTAACTGGCTTAAAGACTGATGTTGATGCTGTCTGGGTTTATTATGCGTGGGATGGAATTGCTACAGAAAGAGCAGGGCTTCAGACAAATTTTCTAAAAATACGAGACTATGCTAAAGAACTTGATTACTATAGCCCAGTAATTATCGCAAATAATGACTTTCTGAAAAAGAATCCTGAAATTGCAAAAAAAGTTTTAAAAGCAATAAAAAAAGGGTATGAATATGCAATGAAAAATCCAGAGGAATCAGCAAAGATTTTGGTAAAAAATTCTCCAGAACTTGACATAAACTTGGTAACAGCAAGCCAAAAATGGATTTCTAAAGAATATCAATCTGATGCAAAGGAATGGGGAATAATTGACGGAAACCGTTGGAACAGATTTTATGAATGGCTTTACAAAAATAAGGCTGTAGAACGTGAAATACCAAAGGATTTTGGATATAGCAACAAGTATTTGAAATAGAAAATTTGACTAATAAGAATATTTATAATAGCAAGGGGTCTTAACCCCTTGTCAGAAAGCCAAGAAAAATAATAAAGCTGAAAATTTAAAAATATTGTATTTATTGGAATTTTTACACTTTTATAAATGATTAAAATATGTTATATTAAGGAGATATTAAGTGAAGAAAGACAAAAAGCTGGAAATAAAAGATATTTCCATTTCTTTTGAAAATAAAAAAGTTTTGGAAAATGTTTCAATTGATTTGTATGAAAATGAGCTGGTTTGTATTCTAGGAGTGAGTGGTGCTGGGAAAACAACGTTGTTTAACATTATTGCAGGACTTTTAAAGCCTGATGGCGGAAACGTGGAAATGGATGGAGAGAATATAAATGGAAAATGCGGGAAAGTAAGTTATATGCTGCAAAAGGATTTGCTTCTGCCGCATAAGAGAATTATTGACAATGTAGCGCTTCCGCTTGTTATAAAAGGTGAAAATAAAAAAAAGGCACGAGAAATTGCAAAGCCATATTTTAAGGATTTTGGTCTGGAGGGTACGGAAAATTTGTATCCAAGCAAGCTGTCGGGGGGGATGAGACAAAGGGCGGCTTTACTTAGAACGTATCTGTCTTCCGGAAAAGTTGCTCTTCTTGATGAGCCTTTCAGTGCATTGGATGCAATAACGAAGAATAAAATTCACGGCTGGTATTTAAATATAATGAAAAAAATTAAGATGTCAACTTTGTTTATTACCCATGATATTGATGAGGCGATACTGCTTTCCGATAGAATTTATATTTTGGCAGGAAGTCCAGGTAAAATTGTTGCACAAATAAATGTTGACTTGAAAAATAGTCAGAACAAAGGCTATAATAATGAAGAAGTTATAATGTCTGAAAAATTTATTAAATATAAGCGTGAGATATTGAAATATTTGTAAATTTTTTAAATTTGATTTTGAAACGATTTTACTATATAATAGAATAAAATATTGAAAGGAAGTTTGAAAAATGGAAATAAGACATGTAGTAAATGAAGGATTTTTCATCTTTGGAGAAAATGGAGATGAACTTGCAAAATTAACTTACAGAAAAGAAGGAGAAAAATTATTTTTTGAGTCAACTGTAGTTTCACCTGAATTAAGAGGACAAGGAATCGCAGGGAAATTATTTGAAGCAGGTGTAAAATATGCAAGAGAGAATAATTATAAAATTGTGCCAGTTTGCAGTTATATTGTGAAAAAATTTGAAAGCGGGAAGTACGATGATTTAAAGGCATAATTTAGGGATTATGCAGATTTGGAATTGAAAAAAATATTTTAAAATAAATTTATTTATTAGAATAAAAGAATAAGTTTCAAGTAAAATATGAAGAAAGAAGGGATTTTTTATGAAACTGGGAATTGTTGGATCAGGGATGATTGTTCAGGAGTTCTTGCCTAGCCTTGTGAAGCTGGAAGGGCTGGAAATTATGGGTATGCAAGGGACAAAGGCAAGTATTGGCAAAGTTGAGGAAATTTGCATAAAATATGGGATTCCAAACTTTACAGATGATTTTGATGAACTTTGTGAATTTGGAATTGATACTGTTTATATTGCTGTTCCAAATTTCCTGCATTTTGAATTTTGTAAAAAAGCGCTTGAAAAAGGGCTGAATGTTATTGTTGAAAAGCCGATGACAACTAATTATAAGGAAGCTGAAAAATTATCAGGTTTGGCAAAAGAGAAAAAACTGTTTTTATTTGAAGCAATAACGACACTTTATTTTGAAAATTATAAAAAAATAAAAGGCTGGATTGGGAAAATTGGAGATGTGAAACTTGTTCAAAGCCAGTATAGCCAGTATTCCAGCAGATATGACGCTTTTAAGAGAGGAGAAATTCTGCCTGTATTTGATCCGAAAAAAGCTGGTGGAGCATTGATGGATTTAGGACTTTATAATTTACATTATGTTTTAGGACTTTTTGGAAAGCCTGAAAATGTGAAATATTATGCAAATCTTGAGAGAAAGATTGATACAAGCGGAGTTCTTATGATGGAGTATGAAAACTTTAATGCTATGTGTGTATGTGCAAAAGATAGTGAAGGTGAGAGAATAGGCGTAATTCAGGGAAGCAAAGGAAAAATTATAAGTGAAGAAGCTCCAGGACTTGTTGGAAAAGTTACGTTAAAACTGTATGATGGAACGACAGAAAGCTTTGATGATGGATTTTCAAAGGACAGAGTTGTACCTGAATTTAAGGCGTTTATTCGTGCAGTAAATGAAAATGACTTGGAATTTTGCTATAAACAGTTGGAAAAAAGTCTGCTGGTAAGTGAAGTGCAGACAAAGGCTAGAATTGAGGCAGGGATTAAGTTTCCACAGGACTAGAAAATCTTAAAATTAGGAGAGAAAATGGAAAAAGAAAAAGTTTCAATAATTGTGCCAATGTATAATGCAGAAAAATTTATTGGAAAAACAATAGAATCGGTACTTTCACAGACTTATGAAAATTGGGAAATGCTTATTATGAACGATGTTTCAACAGATAACAGTCTTGCAGTTGTAAGTGAATTTGTGAAAAAGGATAAAAGAATAAAAATTGTAAGTACTGAAAAAAATGTGGGAGTAGTAAAGGGAAGAAATTTTCTGATTGAATTGGCTAGCGGAAAATATATTGCATTTTTAGATTCTGATGATTATTGGCATAGTGAAAAGTTGGAAAAGCAGATAAAATTTATGAAGGAAAAAAATGCAAGCATCAGTTGTACGGAATATACGAGGGTTAGGGAAAATGGTGAAAAAATAAATGAAGTTATTATAAAACCTGAAATTTCCTATACGGATATGTTAAAGAATAACTATTTGGGATGCCTGACAGTTATGTATGATGTGGAAAAAATTGGGAAGCGGTATTTTAAAGAACTTGAAAAAAATGAAGATTATGTACTTTGGCTGGAAATTGTGAAGGATGTGAAAACAATTTATGGATTAAAGGAAAATTTGGCATATTATCGAGTGCTTGATAATTCACGTTCAAGCAATAAAGTTAAAACAGCGAAAGTGCGTTGGGAAATTTACCGAAAAATTGAAAAATTACCGCTTTTAAAATCAATCTATTATTTTATGCACTATGCAGTTAGAGCGGTATTGAAAAGTAAATAAATTTATAAATGAAAAAAGGGAATATAAATGAAAAATTATATACTGGAAACTTTGCTTGAAGAAAAAAATAATAATTTAAAAGGAATGTTGTATCATAATCTTCAAATTAAATTTGCTTATAATAGTAATCATATTGAAGGAAGTACATTGACAGAAGATCAGACAAGACATATTTTTGAAACAAATAGTTTTTTTGCGGAAAATGAAACAGTGAAAGTTAAAGATGTGATTGAAACTTTAAATCATTTTAAATGTTTTGACTTTATTATTGAACATGCAAATGAAAAACTTTCTGAAAAATATATAAAAAAACTTCATTTTCTGCTTAAAAGTAATACGAGTGATTCACAAATTGAATGGTTTAAGGTTGGCGAGTATAAGCAAAAGCCAAACACGGTTGGTGGAAATAGGACTGCGAATCCAAAACAAGTTGAGGCAAAGATGAAAAAACTTTTGGAAAATTATAATAGCCAAACTGAAATAACTGTTGAAAAAATTATAGATTTCCACTATAAATTTGAAAAAATTCATCCATTTCAAGATGGAAATGGAAGAGTTGGAAGGCTTATAATGTTTAAGGAATGTCTAAAAAATGATATTGTGCCTTTTATATTGGAAGATAAGTATAAAATGTTTTATTATCGTGGGTTAAAAAATTATGAGAGTGAAAAGGGATGGCTTTATGATACTTGTCTTATGGCACAAGATGAAATGAAAAAAATACTTGATTATTTTGAAGTGAAATATTAAAATTTGATTTTATTAATAATACAAAAATTATTAAATAAAAAAACATCAAAAAATATTTTTTGACATACTAGAAAAAATATGATAATATGTAAAAAAGTGAATAAATTGGATGAAGGTATGAGGAGAGATTTTAATTATATTAGAAAAATATTAAAAATGTAATTGGAACACCGAAGAAGTGACTCTTTCAGGTAAAAGGACTCATAGTGGACGAACCTCTGGAGAGATGGTCTTAAATGGCTGCACCGAAGGAGCAAAGGAATATTTTCCCTAAACTCTCAGGTAAAAGAACAGAGACTAATACATATAAAATTATAATTTTATATTTCTTTTTTAGTATGAAAAGAGTTTTTAGAGGTTGTCTTTGCTTTATTTTAAAGTAGAAGATGACTTTTTTATTTAAATAAATTTGAATTATAATGTTATTTGTTTGAAATACACAGCCTAGATTCTGCATTCATTTAAAATTCAAAATATAGAAAATAGAAGGAGAGAAAATTAAATGTTGGAAATTATTAAGGATTTTAATGGATTTTTTTGGGGAGTTATTTTAATTATATTGTTGGTTGGAACGGGGATATTTTATACTTTTAGATTGAAGTTTATTCAAATTAGGGAATTTAAAACTGGACTGAAACAGCTGACAGGTGGATTTGACCTTAGTGGAGAAAAGGCAGATAGTAACGGAATGTCATCATTTCAGGCATTAGCAACAGCGATTGCCGCACAGGTTGGAACAGGAAATCTTGCAGGAGCTGCAACAGCGATTGTATCTGGAGGACCTGGAGCAATATTCTGGATGTGGCTAAGTGCATTTTTTGGAATGGCTACTATTTATTCAGAAGCAGTATTAAGCCAAATTTTTAAACAGAAAAAAGATGGGGAAATGACAGGAGGCCCTGCCTATTATATTCAAACTTTATTTAACGGTGGAAAAGCAGCTAAATTTTTAGCAGGATTTTTTGCAGTTTCATGTATTTTAGCTTTAGGATTTATGGGAAATGCAGTTCAGGCAAACTCAGTAGGAGACGCTTTTCATAATGCTTTTCATATTCCGACAGTTGTGACAGGATTATTTTTAGCAGTTTTATCTGGGTTCATATTTTTTGGCGGAGTAAAAAGAATTGCTTCAGTTACTGAAAAAATTGTGCCAATTATGGCAATTTTATATGTTGTAACATGTGTTACTATTATTTTGCTAAACGTTGGAAATGCAGGTATGGCATTTAAGGCAATTTTTGTTAATGCTTTTTCTACAAAAGCAGTTTTAGGTGGATTTGCAGGAGCTGGAATGAGAAAGGCAATAAGATTTGGGGTAGCAAGAGGATTATTCTCAAATGAAGCTGGAATGGGGTCAACACCGCATGCACATGCAATTGCGAAAGTAAAAAATCCTGAAGATCAAGGGCACGTTGCAATTGTTACAGTTTTCATTGATACATTTGTAATTTTAACATTATCAGCATTAGTAATATTAATCGCAGACGGAAGAGCGAGCGGAACTGGAATTTCATTGACACAGCAAGCATTTCAAGCAGTATTGGGGCACTTTGGAGTAATATTTGTTGCAATTGCATTATTCTTTTTTGCATTTTCCACAATAATTGGATGGTATTTCTTTGGGGAAGCAAATGTGAAATATCTGTTTGGTAAAAAAGCGCTTAATATTTACAGAGCTTTAGTAATGGCTTGTATAGTGGCAGGTTCACTTCAAAAGGTTGATTTAGTATGGGAACTTGCAGATATGTTTAACGGGCTTATGGTAATTCCAAATTTGATAGCATTGATTGGGCTACATAAATTGGTAGTTGAAGTTACGAAGAAGGATCCATTGTTAAAAGATTAGTAATTTTAGAATAAAAATATACCCAGATTTTAGATTGAGAAAGAATTTAAGATTGGGTATATTTGTATTAATAAATAGAAATTATATTTTATATTATTTGATAACAAGGAATTTTGTCCCTTTGCAAAAAAATTCATAACTATTCTGTTATTTTATTAATCCAGCCAATAAGATTATTAGTTATAGCGTGGCAAGCAGAGGTGAGATTGCAAAGATAAATTGTTAGCATGGATATCTTTATAACTTCCGATGTGTTAATAAGTTATATTCTGCTCAAAATCCTGTAAATTATTTTTCAAAAGTATAAATTCCCAGTCTGTTATTAAAGATGTAAAAGAGTGGAATAAACAATTTTTTCCATCCAGGAAGATGATGTTTCATTTCGTCAGTAAAATTAATAAGTCCAGTCTGTTTTAATTTTGGATTCAATTTTACAACTTCACTTCCATCCTTTACTCCCCAACTAAATTTTGCTTCCATATTTTTTAAGGTATCGTGTTTTTTACTCATTTTAACTGTTCCTTTGTAAAGCAAGTCAAATTGAGCTTCAAAAGAATCAAAATTATCAGTCAGTATTTCCAAAAACTGTTTAATTTGCTGTTCTTCAAAGTACATTAATACTCCTTCGGAAATAATAAGCAATTTTTTCCCTTCCAGTTTAATATCTTTTGTCCATGCTGAATCAAATGCAGATTTTGCAATATCTGTAACTCGTTCATTAGGTTCAAAAAATAATTTTCGTTTTTCAATGACTTCTGGCAAGTCAAGATTGTACCATCTTATTTTTCCATTATCTATTCGTAAAAATCTTGTATCTAATCCGCATCCAATCGACACAATTACACAATCTGGATATTTTGTCATAAATTTTTTTACTTCATTATCCATCACTTTCGCCCGTGAAAGAACTCCATAATACGAAGCCCATGCACTTTTAAATTTCGAGAAGTCATAATCTATTTGAGAAATTATTTCTTCAGATTTTTTATCATTCAAAATTGGTTTTTCGCTTTTAGCATCAGTTGCCCGCATATACAGAGTAATAAGCATAGTTTCTGAAATATTATTAAGTTTTATTTTCATAGTATATTCCTCCTTATAAAAATTTTGATTATCAAACTATTCAATAGAATTATACCTATATTTATTCAAAATGCAAATTTTTAATATAAAAATTTTTATCACATTATTAAAATTAAATAAATTTAGAATTTGAATAGAATAATTATTGCTTCTAAATTCATTTATATATAAAATGTATAAAGATAAAAACGATTGAAAATTAACTTGAACTGTGGTAAAATTAGTTATATTTTTATTGGAGAAAATTAGTAAATTTGGAGAACTATAAAATGATAAAAAATAAGGACAGATTTTTTAATTTTGATATTTTAAAATGTATTGCGATTATTATGGTTATTTTCATACATATTGTTGCAAGTGAGCTGTATAGTTATGGTGAAATATCTGGAAATAGGTGGATGACGGCAAATATTATAGATTCTTTTAGTAGAATGTGCGTGCCGATATTTGTTATGGTTAGTGGATTTTTTTTATTGAGAAAAGATGAGGATGTGAAAGTATTCTTTAAAAAGAGATTTGTAAAAATTATTCCAAAGTTTTTTATATATTCTGCTGTTTTTTTTATATTTGTAATAATTTTTAAAGATGTAAAAGATGATGAATTGTTTTCGGTTTTTTTTAGAAAATCAACTTATAAAACGATAATTTTAATTTTTTCCAAAAAGGAAAGTTATCATAATTTTTTTTCAGACTTTTTTCAAGGGAAAATTTACTATCATTTATGGTATATTTATATGATATTGCTGCTTTATTTAATAACTCCGTTTTTGAGAAAAGTTGTGGCAAAAGTCGATAGAAAGAGCATAAATTATTTAGTTTATATTTGGATTGCTTTTATAATTATTATTCCGTTTTTAAATGCAGTTTTTAGGAAAAATATAAAAATATATTCTCCAGTTGGGCAATATATCGGATATTTTTTAATCGGTTACTTACTTTTTGAAAAACCTTTAAATATGAAAAAGTGGCAAAAGTACATAATTTTTTTTATAATGGTATTTTCAATTATCTTTTTAACATACATATTTACAAAATCAAATAATAAATTTTTTGATTATTTTTATGATTATCATTCGATTGGTGTTTTTGGAGCGACAGTTTTATTTTATGATTTTTTTGTAAATATTTTTGATGGAGAAAAAGTTTTTCCAAAAGTAAAAAGTATTGTAAAATCTATATCAGCGAAAACTTATGATATTTATTTAATTCATCCAATTTTTTTATTTTTTTGTGAAAGAATATTAAAATCCAGAATGAATTATTTTTTATATATAGTTACTGCATTTGTAATAGTATTCGCATTGTCTTTTTTTGCAAGCGAAGCATTAAAAGAACTGTCTAACTTTATGACAGGGATAAATAGGCAATTTTACAAAAAGGTTTAATACTTATGGCAACTAGGAATCTGCAGTAAAAAAGTTGAGGAAAATTGAAAATATTGCATTAATTGAATTTTATAGATTTTTATAATCATTAGAAATCTTGATCTCTTATGAGAGAAAGGAGAAAAATTATAATTTGGAAATTTTGTTTATTTGATGGAACAGTTTTATTAGATAAATTTATTATTAAAGAAAAAATAAAAAAAGGAAGTGTAATTTAGAATGGCGGTACGTGGAATGAAAAAAAATTATTCTTATTTATTTGGGATATTGACGATTGTGATGTATTTAATGGGATTGCTGCTTATAAATCGTGGACTTGGGTTTACGAATGTAGTTGTAATTGCTTGTTCTATGGTAATTTATTATGTGGCAAATGTTTATAATATGGCAGGAAGATATAAGTTAAGGGATATTGCGATTATAATTGCAATTAATTGTATTCTTGTGATGGTTACAAAATTTTTAAAAGTATTTCTTTTGAATGAAGCGATAATTTTGTTTGGGCTAATTACAATGTTTCAAATTATATATCGCTATATTGTAATGATTGGACTGGCTGAAAAGAAAAAAATCGTATTTGTTGGAGAAAATGGATATACAAATGATTTGCTTGAGAGCATAAAAAAAGACAGCCAGTATAAATTATCGGACTTTTTGAAGGGGGAAAAAGATTTAAAAGTTTTAACAAAAAAAATATTAGAACTTTGTGAAAATAAAAAAGTTGATATAATTGTGGATTTTACAAGCAATCTTTTATACGATACAAAACTCGTTGATAAGCTGCTGCAATACAAACTTAACGGGATGCAATACTATAATTACCTGGAATTTTATGAAATGTATGAAAATAAATTGCCTGTTTCAAATTTAAGTCCAAAATGGTTTTTGGAAAATACAGGTTTTGAAATTTATTATAACAGTTTCAATTTAAAGGCAAAAAGGATTCTTGATATAATTTTTGCACTTTTAATCGGAGTTTGCGTAATTCCAATCATGATTATCGCTGCGATTATAATAAAACTTGAGTCAAAAGGGCCGGTATTTTTTATTCAGGAAAGAATTGGTGAAGGGAATAAGCCGTTTAAAATAGTGAAGTTTCGTTCGATGACAACTGATGCAGAAAAGGACGGACCAAAATGGGCTACAAAAAATGACAATCGTGTTACAAAATTTGGTAAATTTATGCGGCTTACAAGAATTGATGAATTACCGCAACTGTGGAATGTGCTACGTGGAGAAATGAGCTTTGTGGGACCACGTCCAGAAAGGGAATTTTTTATAAAGCAGCTGGAAAAGGAAATTATGTACTATAATTTAAGACATACTGTAAAGCCAGGACTTACTGGATGGGCGCAAGTAATGTATCCGTATGGGGCAAGCGTTGAGGATGCCTACAGAAAGCTGCAGTATGATTTGTATTATATAAAAAATCATGACATTATTTTTGATATGAAAATATTACTAAAAACTGTTACGATTGTTATTTTTGGAAAAGGAAGATAATAAATTTTGAATTTTTAGGAGAATAGTCGTGAATAGAGAAGTAATCTTGGAATTTAAACCTATTTTGAATAGAAGATATGAATATGTTGTTAGTATTCAGAATAAGAACATTATAGAAAAAGGTATACGTAACATTGAAACTTCCTATGATTTTTCTATGGAAGCTATAAAAAAAACTGGTGAAAATCATATTATAAAAATCGAAAAGAAGAACATGAAATATGAAGGTTTTAGAAATAAGGAAATTGTTTTTTTGTCTGAATTGGTTGATACAATTATGAATCCTGTCAATTATAAAATTAATAAGGAAATAGAAGTTTCTAGGATTGAAAATTTGGATGAATTAAAAGAAGATTTTGAATTAGTAAAAAAATATGCATGGTATTCAGATCTTGATGAAGATGATATTGAAGAATTTTTAAAAGGAATAAAGAAAATGTTTTCATCTCCAAGGTTAGTTACTGATTATATTGCTGGAAGAGATTTATCAATATTTTTATTTGTTCCTTTTTATGAAAAATATAATTTTAATAATATTGTTAGAAGAAAAGTAAAATTAAGAAATATAGGTGGTATAGATTTACCGTTGCGTTTGGAAAGTAAATTGGTAGAGGCACATGTGGGGAAAGATTTAATAAGTTTGGAGATAACTGGCAAACTAGATGATGTATACTTTGATAAAAATAAATCTATAAAAAAACTGGAAGATATATTTGGAAGAGAATTAAAATTTTTAGAAAATGAAATATCAATTTATGAAAATAATTTTAAGGTAAATTTAGAAATGAGGGAATGTGATGAATAAAAAATGCGTACCTGAAGGAAGTTTTATAAAATGCAGTTTTGCTGAGGCCACAAATATAAAAAGATTAAAAGTAACTCATAATAATAATGTACTTATATATGGTAAAAAAATGGCGACAGAAGGAGATAAGGAATTTTTAGAAAATATACCTCAATTTGATAAGTGTAAAAAAGGAGAATGTAAATTCTGTGCTGTAGGAAACTGGGAGCCACTTGGAGAGAAAGCGATGATAGGAAATAATCGCCTTCTTTTAGAAAATTCAAAAATAAAATGTGAAAAAGGTGGAATTTTGAGTTTATATTTGACATTGGAAGAAATGATGGCTTCTGAAAGTTTACTTTCACTATTTAATTCAGATTTTCCAATAGGGCAAGGAATGGAGTTGGCATTATTAACTTCATTAGGAATAGGTGGTTTAGGTGTTTTACCTAGAAATTTATTTTTTAATTTTGGTATGCCAGGATTTGTAGTTTATGGTGGCAAAAATAAAAGAAATTCTCAAGAATTGTATAGAGAAGCGATAGAAGAAGGACTAAAGAATGGAAAAATAAAGAAAGTTGAAAAAAATGGAAATATATACTATGAAACTACAGAAGTGATAAATTATAAAAATTATGGAAGTATTTGGAGCGGAAATTTTGTGTTGACTGAAATTGACGGAGAATTAATTGTTTATAGTAAGAAGAGATAAAACAGCAGTTTCTGTACCTTTTGGAAGTTTTGATAAAGATGGAGAATCTCCATTTGATTATATAATTCAAAATAAACGATTTGGAGATGAAAATGAAAAAGTTGTATTTATACATAATCATTTTCAAAGTTCAGGAGAAAGTTCATATATGACAAAATTAGATATGAAAAAAGTAGCGGAATACTATGCTTATAAACCTAATTCACAAAAAATGGGAAAGAAAATTTTAAATTATTTAAGAGAAGGAGATGAACCGTTATATAAAGTTTCAAATAAATGGTCGGGTTCTGGGAATAATAGCTATACTTTTGGATCAGAAATAGAAGCTCATGCTGATTTGTTAGTTAATAAAACCAAATTAGCAAAATTTATAAAGTATGGAAGACAGATACAAAAGAAGCAAGGAGATGAATCATATTTTTATAGCGTTGGAATAGCAGACATGGCACAAGGAGATAGATGGCAGTTTGATAAAGTTCTTATGGATACATTATGGGGAAGAAGTCCGGTAGAAGATACAGACATATTGGAAAAAGAAAACTTTTATATTTATTAGGAGTTATAAAAATGAAAAAATTTATTATAATTACTTTGATTATCCTATTTATTTTATTCGTTCTGCTTTACATAATAATATTTTATGATCATAAAACTTCTGAAAAAACAAAAAAATTTATGGTGTCTCAGTATAGTGATAAAAATAAAACTATAAATACTTTTTGTACAGATTATTATCATCTTGGAAAAGTTTATATTGAAAACGGAATTGAGCATAGTGAAACATTAAATTTACGAAGAGTAGATAAAAACAAATGGACTGGAAAGTATTATAAATCAACTAATGAAATAGGGGTAGAAACAGAAATTGTATATGAAAATGAAAAATATTATGATTCTAAAACAGGAAAAGAAATAAAAGATTTTATACCGTATTTTCAAAGTGACATAATAAAATATGATGAATTGGAGACAACAGAAGAAGTAAGTATGGGAATTATATCCGATTATACCCCAAATGAAGGATATTTTCGTGGAAAATACTTAGATAAGAAATCATTCAAGGAATTTTTTAAAGATTCAGATTGGAATTTAGAAGGAGATATAAAAATAGATGTATATTATCAAAGTATAGAGCCATTATATTATCAAATGCGACTTGAAACAGAAAATGGTGAGTTGGTTTTAGGTGAAAAGTGTAGGTATATAAAATAAAATTTTAAGGAGAAGTATCAGAATGAAAAAATTTATTATAATTACTTCAATTATTTTAACAATTTTATTTATCCTACTTTACATAATAATATTCTATGATTATAAAACTTCTGAAAAAACAAAAAAATTTATAGTATCTCAATATAATGATAAAAATAAAACTATAAATACTTTTTGCAGTGATTATTATGAATTTGCAAAAGCATATAATAGAGGTAGGGATAAATATTATGAATCAATGAATTTGAGAAGAACAGGGGAAAATATATGGACTGGAAAATATTATAAATCAATCAATGAGGTAGGGATAGAAACAGAAGTCGTATATGAAAATGAAAAATATTATGATTCTAAAACAGGAAAAGAAATAAAAGATTTTACACCGTATTTTCAAAGTGACATAATAAAATATGATGAATTGGAGACAACAGAAGAAGTAAGTATGGGAATTATATCCGATTACACTCCAAACAAAGGATATTTTCGTGGAAAATATTTAGATAAGAAATCATTCAAGGAATTTTTTAAAGATTCAGATTGGAATTTAGAAGGCGATTTAAAGATGGATGTGTATTATCAAAGTAAGTGGACTCTTTATTATCAGATGGAGATAAAAACTGAAAATGAAAAATTACATTTATGGGAAAGTTGCAGATATGTAAAATAAAATTTTAAAAGGAAATGATATGAAAAAAATGATAATTTCATTGTTATTATTGATTTTAACGCTTTTTTGGCTTCAAAAGATTCGTTTTATTATAAAGATGGGATAACCGGGAAGTATATTGAACGTAAAAAGGTAAATTTTGATAATAAAGAAACAGAGTATGTTACAAAAGATACTTCAACTATTTATATACGTTATGATGTAAATGAGGGAAAAAGCAGTGTTGTAATTGAAGAAACTGGAGAAAATATTAGGGAAGAGTGTGGCTTGGGAGAGGAAAGTATGATAAAATTACATTAAATAAAAAAGAGTTAAAAAAATTAGGAGAGAAAAGATGTACTTAAAAGCATTGGAGTTGACGGGATTTAAATCATTTGCAAATAAAACTATTGTGGAGTTTGACAGTGGAATTACTTCCATTGTTGGACCTAACGGGAGCGGAAAGAGTAATATTCTGGATGCGATTTTGTGGGTTTTAGGAGAGCAGAGCTATAAGAATATACGGGCTAAGGAGAGTTCGGATATTATTTTTTCTGGCGGGAAGAATAAAAAGCCAAAGTCTATGGCAGAGGTTAGCCTAATTATTGATAATGGAGACAGATATTTGGATATTGATTTTTCAGAAGTTAAAATTACGAGAAGAATTTTTAAGACTGGGGAAAATGAATATTTGATCAATAATAAAAAATCTAGACTTAAAGATATTCATACTCTTTTTATGGATACTGGAATTGGAAAGCAGGCTTATTCGATAATTGGACAAGGGCGAGTGGAGAGAATTATTGGGTCTTCGCCAAAGGAATTGAAGGAAATTATAGAAGAGGCGGCTGGAGTAAAAAGAGCTAAGATTGAAAAGGATGAGTCTGAGAAAAAGCTGCAGGATTTGAAAAATGAGATTGAAAAGATTGATTATGTGGAAAAGGATTTGAAGCATCGGGTTGATTATTTGAAGATTGAGCAGGAAAAGGCAAAACTTTTTAGAGAATATAGTAAAAAGATTGATGTTCATAAATTTATGGTTTTAGAGTATGGCGTTAATGAGAAAACTTCGCTGAAGTATGAATATGAGGAGAAAAGTCAGGAAGTAAGGGAAGAACTGGAAAGGGGAGAAAAAACTTTTTCTGAAAAGCAGGCTGAACTTGAAAAAACTAATGAAATTAGAGTGGAACTTCAAGAAAATTTGAAAAATAAAAAAAATGAGAGAAATAAAAATTTTGAAAATCTGGAAATGCTGAAGGAAGAATATTCAAAATTGGTAAATCAAAATTCTAATTTAGAAACTGAAGCTAATGAGAAGGCTAGAAGAAAAGGGATTTTAGAAAAGGATATTGAGGAAAAGGAGAAAATTTTAAACGATTCTAAAAGTGAACTTGAACTTATGACAAAAGATTTGGCTGAAAAGGAACGGGAAAAAAATGAATTGGAGGCTAAAGTTAAGGGGGTGAAAAGGAAAAGTGACGAAATAGCGCTTGAATTGAAGGAGCGGACACAGAAAAACTCTAATTTTGAAGTTGATAAAATAAAAGTAGCTGGGGAAAATGAGGATCTGGAGAAAAGAGTTTTTGGGGCTACGAATGAGAATAAAAGGCAAATTGCTGAAAAGATGGGCCTAGAAGATGAATTTGACAGGATAAGTCAGGAAAAGAAGGCTTACGAAGTGCAGAAATCGGAAAAGGAAAAGCAGAAATTTGAAAGGGAACAGAAAATTCAGAAACTTAATGAAAAAACAGATGAATTGAGAAAAGAATATTCGGAAATTAATAAGAAAAAAAATGAATCCAGTTATAAACTTGAAAACTTTCAGGTTAGGCAAAAGGCTATTGCTAATGCGATTGAAAAAAATGAGACTTTTAACCAGAGCGTGAAGCATATTTTGAATGAAAAAATTGACGGAGTAATTGGGGCTTTTGTTAATCTGATTGATGTTCCAGCAGGATTTGAGGAAGCGGTTCAGACTTTATCTGGCGGAATGTTTCGGGATATTGTTGTAAGGGATAGTGAAATTGGGAAGAAATGTATTGAGATTCTAAAAAGAAAAAAACTTGGAAGGGCTTCATTTTTACCAGTTGAAGATATTCGGGTTTCAAAGATTAATGAAAATTTGCCTGTTATTGAGAAGATTTTGCAAAAAAGTAATTTTCAAAATAGGATGCCGCAGGAGGAAATTCAGAATATTATTTCAAATACAAAGGGGAAAAATGGAATTATTGACTTTGCAAGAAATATCGTAAAAGCCGATAAAAAATTTGTAAATGAAAATATAGAAAAAGTTATTCAGTTTGTTTATGGAAATTCGGTTGTTGTAGAGAATCTGGAAGTTGGGACAGAGCTTTTGAAAAAAGGGTTTAATGACAGGATTGTCACACTTGAAGGGGATATTATTACTTCTCGGGGAAGAATGACTGGCGGACATTCATTTAAGGGGAAAGATGAGATTTTGGAAAGAAAAAAAGAGCTGAAGCATCTGAAAGGTGAGATTGAGGAAAATAAAAAAGATCTTGATAAATTTGAGAAAAAATTATCGGAAATTGTTTTAGAGGCTGAGAAAGTTGGAAAAGAAAAGGAAGAAGAAGAAAAATTATTTGAGAACTTTAAAAATGATTATCAGTCATTTAATGAAAATTATGATGATTTTAGTATTAAATTCAGTCGGAAACAGCGGGAAATTAATACTTTGAACTATGAAATTTCTGAAAGCAGAAAGTTTATTTTGGAGAAGGAAACGAAAATAAAGGAAAATCTGGAATTGATTCAGAATATTGAAAAGTATATTGAAGAGAATAATTTAAAAATGGAAAATTTAAGGGAAGAATTGAAAAAACTTGAAAATATTGATGAATTTATTCAAAGACTGAATGTGGCTGATAAGGAATATGAAGTTTTGAAAGTCAGAACTGATAATAATAAAAATCGGTTTGGGGAAATTGAGGCTGATTATAGGAAACTTTTGAGGGAGAAGGCTGAATTAATTGAATTTGAGAAAAGGAAAGATTTGCTTGGAAGAGAATTAATGGATAAAATTTCAAAATTAAAGTCTGAAATTGGGGAAAATGAAAAAAATAGGAAGAGTATTTTTGGTGAAATTCAAGAAATAGAAAAGGAAATTCAGAAGGTTGAAGGAAGTGAAAGAAAATTAATTGCGGAAATCAAGGGAATTGAGATGAATATCCTGAAATATAAAAATGAATATGAAAAAATAATTGAGAAAATTACTAGAAATAACAGCGAACTTGAGTTTCAGACTTCGGAATTTAAGGAACTTGAAAATGATGAAATTTTGAACGATGAAGAATATTTTGAAATTGCCAGCGAAGAAGAGCTTGCGGATATAAAGAGAAAATTAGCTTCAAATGAAAGAAGCCGTATGAATATTGGAGCGGTAAATATGGCTTCGATAGAAGAATATGAGCATGAAAATGAGCGGTATCAGAGTATTGCGGCACAGAAGAAGGATCTGCTTGAAAGCAGGGAATCATTGCTTGGATTTATCAGGGAAATTGAAGAGGAAGTTACAAGTAAGTTTTTTATGGCTTATGAGCAAATAAATAAAAACTTTCAATATATGTGTGAAACAATTTTAAATGGCGCTAAAGGAATACTGAAAATGACAGATCCTGAAAATTTACTTACAACTGGGCTGGAATTAAGTGTAAAATATAAAAATAAGCCTGAGCAGACGTTACTTTTACTTTCAGGCGGGGAAAAATCAATGCTTGCAGTGTCATTTATAATGGCAATTTTTATGTTTAAACCAAGTCCATTTACATTTTTTGATGAAATTGAAGCGGCGCTTGATGAAAAGAATACGAAGAAGATTGTTGAATTGCTGCATCAGTTTATTAATAAATCGCAGTTTATTCTTATAACTCATAATAAGGAAACGATGAAGGGATCGCATAGGCTGTATGGAGTTACTATGAATAAGGAGATTGGGGAAACTAAGATTGTTTCAGTGGATGTGTAATTTAATTTAATATTTTTTACTGGAAATTTTTTGATATTTTTGATAAAATATAAATAAATAAAAAAGTATAATTTTTGAAAATTGGAAAGGAGAAGTGTGAAAAAGTTTTCACATAGATTGGGAATATGTTAAAAAAAATATTGGGTTTGATAATGATGCTTGCATTTTCAACTATTGGACTTGCTGAAACGGATGTATCGCAAATTGCGAGTGATTATCCATATAAGGAAAGTGCCATAATGGCGACTGTTCTTGGAACGCCTGCAGAACAGCAGTATAAATTTAAAAATCCAAAGGGGCCAAAAGTAAGGAAATTTACCACAACAAAAAAAATTCCTGAAATACTAAGACAGTGGAAGGATTATGAATATGGCGTTTGGACTCAGAAAGACAAGAAAGCGCCGCTAATAATTTTAATTTCAGGAACAGGTTCAGTTTATAACAGCGGGATGTCACTTTATTTGGCAAATGTATTTTATGACAGAGGGTATAATGTAATTGACTTCAGTTCACCTACTACAATGCCTTATATCGTAAGTCAAAGTAAAAATGCCTATGCTGGATATATAAAAGATGAAACTGCACAATTGTATGATTTGATACAGAAAGCTATCTTAAGGGAAAAAAGCGATGGAATGAAAATTAACAAGACTTATATTGGAGGTTACAGCCTAGGTGGATTTCAGTCATTGTTAATTCATGAAATGGATGAAAAAAATAATAGAAAAATTGGAATTGAAAAATCTCTTTTATTAAATTCGCCAATCAGTATTTTGACAGCAACGAAAAAACTAGACGGATATTTGATAAAAAATGGAGTTTATGACGCGAGAAGCCTGGAAAAATATTTAGATACAATATTTAGCAAACTTGTTTATGATAAATCAATGCAAATAAAAGATATGGAGTTTTCAAGCTTGACAACTACATTAGGGAAGTTAGGACTTGGAGAAAAGGATTTTGAAATACTTACAGGGTTATTATTTAGATTTTATTCGGCAAATATGACTTTCGCGGGAGAAGTATTTAGCGGGAATAATGCTGTTGGAAGACTTTCAAACAAAAAATCATATAAGAGATTTGATTCTGTGTCTAATGAATTTAGAGAAGGGCTGTCGGTTTCATTTGATGAATATGCAAAGGAAATTCTATATCCTTATTTGAAAAAATTTAAATATCCTGATCTTGATTTTAATAAATTTATAGATGATTTTGACTTGAGAAGCAGTCAGGATTTTATCAATAGAAATAATAAAAACATTGTATTTATTACTTCGACAAATGATATTTTGCTTGAAAAAGAAGATTTGGATTACATAAAAAATACATTTTCAAATAGAGTATTAATACCGTTTGGAGGTCATACAGGAGCTCTTTGGCATAAGGATGTGGCAAATTTGATGGTAGATAAATTGGAGGAAAAATAAATTATGGCAAGAAAAAATAAACTATTAATACTTGGGGCTATGTTTGCCATTACAGCAGTTGGAAAAGCTGAACTGATGGAAATAAAAAATGAAGATACTGTAATGTTCCTGGAGGAAAGCCGCAAAGAGGCAAATGATGATCTTTTTATTAAGTTTGAAGATGGGAAAGTGGCTCAGATACCTGATAAAAATATTGATTTAGTTGAAAGAACGAATGTTAAAACAAAGAAAAATAAATCTGATTTGAATAAGTATATTGCAATTGAGCAGGATGGATATGGAGTATTAGCAGAAAATTTAGAAGAGCTGAATGAAGATTACATTGTATCAAGTCAAGTGTTTCAGCTGACTGGAATAAATGATTCTATGGAGCCTTTTAATAGAAGAATGTATGCTTTTAATACACAGCTTGACAGAAAGATAGCTTATCCGGCTTCACGTATATATGCGGCAGCTGTTCCAAAACCAGTGAGAAAGGGAATTTCAAATTTTTATAATAATTTTAAGGAAATACCGACATTTGTAAATTCAGTTTTACAATTAAAACCTGGAAAAGCTGCAAATGCGCTTGGAAGATTTGTGGTAAATTCAACTGCCGGGTTATTGGGAGTAACTGATGTCGCTAAAAATATTGGGCTAAGAAGCGATCCTGAAACAATGGGAGATACTTTAGGGCATTATGGAATAGGAACAGGGTCTTTTTTGGTTTTGCCGGTATTAGGCCCAAGCACTGTTAGGGATGCAGTTGGAAGTACGGCAGATGCGGCAATGGAAGGTGCAGCAAGAGGTGTTGTGGATAAAAAGCTGTTTTTTGATACAGGAATCTTTGATAAAACTGTATATGGGTTTACAAGACCAGTTGTAACAGGGCTAAATGCACGTTCTATACTTAGTATAAAATATGGAGATTTAAATTCTCCGTTTGAATATGATTTAGTAAAAGCTCTTTACTATAATTATAGAAAAATACAAGTTATGAAATAATTATAAATTTAAATACATCTGCTTTTGAAATAAAAAAGTATTATTAAAAAATTTAATATAAAAATTAGGAGGAAATTAAGATGAGCTATATAAAAGATGTTGATTTGGAAGTGTATAATGCGATTACGGAAGAAGAAAAAAGACAAGAAGAGGGGATTGAGTTAATTGCATCGGAAAACTTTGTTTCAAAGGCTGTGATGGAAGCGGCTGGGTCTGTGTTTACTAATAAATATGCGGAAGGTTATCCTGGTAAAAGATATTATGGTGGATGTGTAAATGCTGATGTGGTGGAAAGTCTTGCGATTGAAAGATTGAAAAAACTATTTGGGGCAAAATATGCTAATGTTCAGCCACATTCTGGATCTCAAGCGAATATGGGAGTTTATGTTGGATTGCTTAATGCTGGGGATAAGATTTTGGGAATGAGTCTTAGCGCTGGTGGGCATTTGACTCATGGTTATAAAATTAATTTTTCTGGGAAGAACTATATTGGGCTTGAATATGGACTGAATCCTGAAACAGAACTGATTGATTATGAAGCAGTAAGGGAAATTGCATTGAGGGAAAAACCTAAAATGATAGTTGCTGGAGCGAGCGCTTATTCAAGAATAATTGACTTTAAGAAATTTAAAGAAATTGCTGATGAAGTTGGGGCATATTTAATGGTGGATATGGCTCATATTGCTGGACTTGTTGCAGCTGGACTTCATCCAAATCCATTGGAATATGCAGATGTTGTAACTTCTACAACTCATAAAACATTAAGAGGGCCTCGTGGTGGAGTAATCTTGACAAATAATGAAGAAATTGCCAAGAAAATTGACAAGACAATATTTCCTGGAATACAAGGAGGACCATTGGTTCATATAATCGCAGCAAAAGCAGTTGCATTTAAAGAGGCGCTTAGTCCCGAATACAAAGAATATCAGGAACAAGTTGCAAAAAATGCAAAAGTTTTGTCTGAAGAACTTACAAAAGGTGGACTTAGAATCGTAAGCGGCGGAACTGACAACCATTTAATGCTTGTAGATTTACGTCCAATGGGAGTTACTGGGAAGTTAGCTGAAGCAAAATTGGAAGAGGCTGGAATAACTTGTAACAAAAATGCTATTCCAAATGATCCTGAAAAACCGTTTATTACAAGTGGAATAAGATTAGGAACGCCTGCAATTACAACTCGTGGATTTAAGGAAGATGAAACAAGACAAGTGGCGCAGTTTATATTGACAGTTTTAGGAAATATAAATGACAGTGAAAAAATTGCCCAAGTGAAAGAACAAGTTTTCAAATTGACAGAAAAATTTCCACTTTATAAGGGAAAATAACTGGAAATTAAATAGGCATTGTAAAAATTTAAAAATTTAGTAAATATGGCAAGGGGTCTTTACCCCTTGTTAAGAATTGAAAAGCAATAAATGTTGCATTAATAGTAATTTATAGATTTTTGGAAATGGCTAAGAAATTAAAAATTAGGAGAAAATGTGAGAAATAATAATAGAAGAAATGATGAAATGCGTGAAGTGAAAGTGACTAAAAATTATATTATTCATCCAGAAGGTTCAGTTTTAATCGAATTTGGAAATACAAAAGTTATTTGTAATGCTACAATTGAGGAAAAAATTCCAAGATGGCTAAAGGGAACAAATTCAGGCTGGATAACTGCTGAATACAGCATGCTTCCCAGAGCTACGCATACACGTGTCCAAAGGGAGTCAGCAAAGGGAAAGCTTAGCGGAAGAACTATGGAAATTCAGCGTTTAATTGGAAGGGCATTGAGAGCAGCAATAGATTTGGAAAAACTGGGAGAAAGAACAGTAATGATTGACTGCGATGTGATTCAGGCTGATGGCGGAACTAGAACGGCTTCAATAACAGGGGCTTATCTTGCTTTGGAACTGGCAGTTGAAAAGCTGATTGATCAGGGAAAGTTAAAGGAAATTCCGATAAAATCAAAAGTTGCGGCAATAAGTGTTGGAAAAGTGCATAATGAGCTGCTTCTTGACTTGGAATATGAAGAGGATTCAAAGGCTGACGTGGATATGAACATTGTAATGAATGACAAGGGAGAATTTATCGAATTGCAAGGAACAGGAGAAGAAGCAACATTTACACAGGCTGAACTTTTAAAATTTATAGAACTTTCAAAAAATGCTTTTGATAAATTATTTAGTTTATAATTTTTTATTTTTTTATAGAAAATCTAATTATTTATTATATCTGATTGACAATTATAGAAAGTAAAAGTTTTAACAGTATTTTCATTTAAATAGTGAATTAGTTATGCAAGAAATCAAGATTTTGTATATAAAATAGGATTTCTGTTTTTTAATGTGAGTATTATAAAATAAAAAATAGTATTTGGCTTATTAAAAGTTGAAAATAAAGAAAAATAAAAAATAGTATTAACAGGATTATAGATTTTTGTAAGCAACTGTGGAAATTAGGAACTTTAAGAAATTAAAATTGGAGAAATTTAAATGGAAAATGATATAAATGATAAATTGACAAAGGGAAATAATGAAGATGAACAAGAAATTAGAAGAAATGAAAATCTTGTGATGTATGTGGATAAATTTTTATATTATGAAGAAGTTATTCTTGGTAAGAGTTTCAATACAATTAGAGGTTATCGGCGAGATTTGCTTCAGTTTATGGAGTATCTTGAGGAATATGAAGAAATTCATAATTTTGAGGAAATTGAAATGATGACTTTCAGATCATTTATTGCCTATTTAAATTCTCCTAAAAGGCTTGAAAAAGATGAAAATGTAAAAAGTTCCAATAAAAAGGCAAAATTAAAGCCTGTTTCTAAAAGAAGCATAAATAGGAAAATTTCAGCGCTAAGGACATTTTTTAAATATCTTCAGGAAATAAAAGTTATTGAAACAAATAAGGCTTCTTATATAAATGTCCCGAAATTTGAAAAGGAATTGCCGAATGTGATTAATCGAGATGATTTGAATAATTTAAGGCATGTTATAAATACAGAGAAAATTACCGGAATTCGTGACAGATTGATTATTGAATTGCTTTATTCCAGCGGACTTCGTTCAATTGAACTTATCAATTTAAGTGAATTTATGATTGATATTGAAGAACGGGAAATTCGGGTTGTTGGAAAGGGTGACAAGGAACGGATTACTTTCTTTAGTGAAAATGCGAAAAAGTGGCTTATAAAGTACATAGAAGAAAAAAAGAAGCAGTATGCTAATTATACTAGGGAAGTGCTTATTGTAAACAGTAAAGGGAAAAAATTGACGACACGTTCACTTAGAAGGCTGATTTCAGCACATGCACATGAGGCTGGAATAGAAAAGGAAATAACGCCGCATGTATTTAGACATTCGTTTGCAACGGAACTTTTGAATAATGGCGTAGATATTCGGTATTTGCAGGAACTTCTGGGGCATAGCAGCATTGCTGCGACACAAGTTTATACACATGTGAGCAAATCTTTGTTGCGGGATATTTATATGAGTACGCATCCGTTATCTAAGGAATAAGTTTATTTTGAAGATTAAAATTAATAAAATAAATATTCTAAAATTGGAAATTGTTATTTTTTTAAAATAAGAAATTATTTTATCGGACGTTGAACGTTTAAATATTATTAAATTAAAAGATTTAGAAGAAAATGGAGGAAATTTTGATTAAAAAGAAATGTAGTGGCTGCGGGATTGAGCTGCAGTTTGAAGATAAAAATAAGGAGGGGTATGTTCCTGAAGAAAAATTTGTGATGCAGGATAATTTGCTTTGTCAAAGATGCTTTAAGATTAAAAATTATGGGGAAAATCTTGTAAATAATTTTAGCAGGGAGGATTATCTGAAGGAAGTAAATGAAAGTGTGAAAAAGTCAGATATAATATTGCCAATTTTTGATATTATTGACTTTGAAGGTTCATTTACTGAGGAAATTCTGGATTATTTGAGGGATTATAGATCAATAATTTTGGTTAATAAAATTGATCTTATGCCTGATTTTATACATCCAGCAGAAATTTCAAACTGGATAAAGGACAGGCTTGCTGAAGAGGATATTGTGCCTGATGACATTGCCTTTATTAGTGCTAAAAGCAAATATGGAATAAATGGGATAATTAGAAAAATTAAAAATATTTTTCCAAACAAAAAGGTTAAGGCAACAGTTCTGGGAGTTTCAAATGCTGGGAAATCTTCAGTTATAAATTTACTTTTGGGAAATAATAGAATAACAACTTCAAAATATTCAGGGACAACTTTAAAGTCAATTAATAATAAAATTCCAAATAGTGAAATTACGATAATTGATACGCCTGGGCTTATTCCAGATGGGAGAATTTCTGATTTGATTAGCGTGGAAAGTGGATTGAAACTTGTGCCAGCGGGGGAAATTTCAAGAAAAACTTTTAAACTGGAAGAAAATCAAGTGTTTATGTTTGATGCTTTCTGCAGATTTAAAGTGTTGGGAAATGAACTTTTGGAAAGTGGAAGCAAGCCGATTTTCTCTGCTTATGCTTCAAAAAGCGTGAAATTTCATGTGACTCGTGAGGAAAGAGTGGAAGACTTGCTGAATGGGAGTTTTTTTGAAATTTTGCAAAAGGATGAAAAGGAAAAATATTTTCAAAATGAATTTGTAACTTGTGAAGTTGAAATTGAAGAAAATGAGGAACTGGCAATTGCGGGGCTTGGATGGATTAACGTTAAAAGAGGGCCTTTAAAGATCCAGCTGGAAATTCCAAAGCAGGTAAAAGTGATTGTGAGACCATCAATTTTTAAGAATAAAAAATAATTTTTTAAGAATTAAAATATTGAAAAGTGGATAAAAGTACACAAGATTAAAATAAAAAATTGTGTTAATGAGAGTTTATAGATTTTACAAATGGACTAGAAATAATTTTTAGAAGGGAGAATATGAAATTTTTAAATTTCATTTAGGAAAATGGCTTTCGATAATGATTATTATTATGGGAATAATAGGGCAAAAATAACTAGAAAGATTATTTTTCGAGGAGTAGTCTTTCTTATAGTTTTATTTATTGCAATTTTTAATGTTATTATACTTTTTTCAAGAAAAGTTGATAAACTTATAAATGCAGATATTCAAGTGGAAACTGTGAAATTGCAAAATGCAGTAAAGAAATTTCAGGAAGTAACAGGTGCAAATCCTAAATTGGCAGGGCTTGAAGACAATCTTAAAAGTGTGAAAAGTGCAGATGGAAAATATAATTTTGAAACTTTTTATGGAAGTGAAAAAATTTATGAAATTCCTGAAAGTATAAAGGATGACAGGGAACAAAGCAATAGAATTGTGACAAAAAAGGATAAAAAAGGCGGATGGGTTTACGATGAAGTGAAGGGAACTATTTCGCCAAATATTTAGAATTTGAGAGTTTTAAAAGCGGGGAGTTTGAGGATTAAGTAAAAATAAAAACTCAGTTAGAAAGAAGATTGAAAAATAATGAAATTTTCAAGTTTGGGAAGTGGAAGCAGCGGAAATTCCAGCTATATTGAGATGGGGAATAAGAAATTTTTGGTAGATGCAGGATTTAGCGGGAAAAAAATTGCGGAAAAATTGAATAATATTGAAAAGAGAATTGAAGATATAACTGGGATATTTGTAACGCATGAGCATTCTGACCATATTCAGGGGCTTGGAGTTGTGTCGAGAAAATATGATATTCCAATTTATCTTCATGAAATGACTTATAGCGTTATTAGGGAAAAAATTGGGAAAATTGATAAAAAGAATTTGAATTTTATAAGGAAAGACAAAGTTGTAATCGGAGATTGTGTAATTAATAATTTTGAAGTAATGCACGATGCTAAAAAATGCTTAGGATATACGTTTGAGTATAAAGAGAAGAAATTATCTTATGCTAGCGATGTTGGATGTGTGAACAATATTATTAAGGAAAATCTGAAAAATAGCGATGTAATCGTTCTGGAAAGTAACTATGACTATAATATGCTGATGACAGGACCTTACCATTGGGAACTTAAAAATCGTGTGAAGGGGAGAAATGGGCATTTGTCAAATGCAGAGGCATCAAAATTGATTGCCCAAGTGCTTAATGAAAAATTAAAAAAAGTCTATTTGATGCATATAAGCAAAGATAACAATACGCCTGAATTGGCATACAATTCACTGTATGAAATTTTAGAGCGGGAAAATAAAAGTCATTTGGAAATTGAAGTTATTGATGAAAAAGGAACGGAAATTTATAAAATATAAAAAATGGATAAAGGAAAAGTTATGTGGAATGACTTAAAATTAGAAATCGACATCTGTACTAAATGTATTTTGGAAAGAACTCGAATTAATCCGATTGTCGGAGAAGGGAATGAAAAGGCAGAGGTACTGTTTGTATTGGATAGCGTAAGTGAGGAAGAGGATATAAAGCAGCAGCTTCTTAATGACAAAAATGGAAAATATTTTAAAAGATTTTTGGAATATTCAAAGCTAGATTTGAAGAAATGCTACTTTACAACACTTACAAAATGCAGTTCTCATGGGAATTTAATCGAGCAGGAAAGCATTTCGCAATGCAATGAGTTTTTGATAACGCAAATTGCCTTGATAAATCCCAAATATATTGTAACAGTTGGAGAAAGAGCGACTAGATCGCTTTTGGAAAATGATGAAAAAGAGGATATAAAGGATTTAGTTGGAAAAGTATTTGATTTTTACGGAGAAATTAAGATTGTGCCGATTTATGATATTTCCTATTTGTTTAAGGCAACAGACAAGGAAAAGTGGAAATTGATAAAAATTTTAGAAAAATTATAAAAAAGAAGAGAGGAAACAAAAAAGAATGATAGGAATAGGAATTGTAGGATTACCAAATGTAGGAAAATCAACATTATTTAATGCAATAACAAAGACACAAAATGCAGAAGCAGCAAATTATCCGTTTGCGACAATTGAGCCAAATGTGGGTCTTGTGAGTGTACCAGATCCACGACTAAAAGAATTGGAAAAAATTATTAATCCAGAGAGAACAGTTGGAGCGACAGTTGAATTTGTGGATATTGCAGGGCTTGTAAAAGGTGCTTCTAAAGGGGAAGGGCTTGGTAATCAGTTTTTGTCAAATATTAGAAACACGGCTGCGATTTGCCAAGTTGTGAGATGTTTTGACGATGACAACATTATTCATGTGGAAGGAAGCGTTGATCCAATTAGAGATATTGAAACAATCAATACGGAACTTATTTTTGCTGATTTGGAAACTGTTGAAAGAGCAATTCAGAAAAACCAGAAACTGGCTCGTGGCGGAAACGCTGAAGGAAAGGAATTACTTGCAGTTCTTGAAAGATGTAAGGCACATTTGGAAGAATTTAAATTGTTAAAAACTTTAGAATTTACTCAAAGAGAAGAAGAATTAATAAAAGTTTATCAATTTTTGACAGTAAAACCAATGATGTTTGCGGCAAATATTTCTGAAGATGACTTGACAAGCGGGACTGAGAATGACTATGTAAAAAAAGTTAGGGAATTTGCAAAACAGTATGACAGCGAAGTTGTGACTTTTTCAGCAAAAGTGGAGGCTGAATTAATTGAAATTGAAGATGAAGAAGAAAGACAAATGTTCATTGATGAACTTGGAATTAAAGAGCCAAGTTTAAATAGATTAATTCGTGCTGGATTTAAATTATTGGGATTAATTACATATTTTACGGCTGGAGTGAAGGAAGTCAGAGCTTGGACAATTAAGCAAGGAACAAATGCACAAAAATCAGCTAGTGAAATTCATACGGATATTGAAAAAGGATTTATTCGGGCAGAAGTTGTTTCGTTTGATAAATTTATTGAGCTAAATGGATGGAATGGATCTAAAGAGAAAGGTGCAATGAGGCTTGAAGGGAAAGAGTATATTGTGCAAGATGGGGATGTTATGTTCTTTAGATTTAATGTTTAAGAAAAAAATAATTTTTCTTTTTCTTCTTTTATTTAGTTCAATAGTTATATTTGGTAATACAGATAACCAGACTTTAGAAGTTTGTAAATATTTTAAAGGTGGAGATAGTAAGAAAAAATTTAATCCATATACTGGAAAAACAAATATTCCTTTTAAAAATGGTATTTACAAATGTGAAAACACGAATGTTTCATTTAGAGTATTTATATTGAGATATCTTTATGTTGATGATTTGGATATTTCTGGAACACTAACTTTTGAAATAAAAAATGGAAGAATGGTAAAATTTGAAGCAAGAGATTCAAAAACTGGCAAATTAGAATTTTCTGTACAATATAATCAAAGTGGACCTGTTGGGGAAATGTATGTTGATAAATCTTTTGGATTTGGTAATGAAAATTCTTTAAAATTAAATTATAAAAGCGGTAAACCAGTTGGAGAAATGGAAGAATATTATGATAATGGAAAACTTTATAGAAAATCTACTTTGAGAAAGAAAAATAATTTTCATCCATTTAGTAATCCAGATGATTTTAAAGATTATGTGGAATATTATGAAATATATGATATAAATACAGGAGAAATTGTAAAAAAAGAAAGTTTGGCTAATAAAACGGGAATTATCTGGAGATATAATTCTAAGACTGGAAAATTGGAAATGGAAAGTCATTTAGAAAATGGAAAAATATTTTTGCAAAAAGAGTATGGAGAAGATGGAAAAATAATTCAGGAATATAATTATTAAAATAAAACATTTAAAATAATCGTTGTGATAAAAAGCAACGATTTTTTATTTAGCAAAAATATATTCAAGTTCTTAATGAAAATAAATATTTGCTTTTTAAACAGAGAATATTATAAAATATAATTTTAAATAGAGTTTAGTTTATAAAAAAATTATGATATAATAAACCTAAACGAATTAAAAATCTGAATAAAAAATCGAGTAAATTTTTAACAAAAATAAAGGAGGTTTATATTGTGAAGAAATTAGAAGAGAGCAGGATTATTGCTATGGCTCCGAATGCTTCGGCAATTTCAAATGCAAAAAAACTTTGCGATAAAGGGGCATTTTTGAGATTATGGCGTTCTGCTGATGATACTTTGTATATGGGTGAATGTAAAGGAAGTGGAAAATCGAATTATACGGTTTCAGTAGATTTTATTGATGAGGAAAATCCTGTTACACGATGTACTTGTCCAAGCAGACAATTTCCTTGTAAGCATGGATTAGCTTTGTTATTTGAGATATTGAAAGAAGAAAAATTTGAGGAGTGTGAAATACCAGAAGATATTTTAGCAAAGAGAGAAAAAAAGGAAAAATCGAAGGCTAAAAAGGCAAACGAGGAAAAGGAAACTAAAAAGAAATCTCCTTCAAAGACATCTAAAGCAGCTAGAACAAAGAAAATTAAAAAGCAATTTGAAGGGCTAGATTTGATAAAGAAAATAAGTTCGCAATTATTGAAAGTTGGACTTTCTGCAATGGGAAGCATTTCGATTACAGAGTATAGAGATATTGTAAAGCAATTGGGAGATTATTATTTGCCGGGACCACAAGTTTTGTTTCAAAGATTACTTTTGGAAATTCAGGCGTATAAAGAGGATCAAGATAAGGGACATTATCAGACAGCTTTAGAATGTTTGAAAAAGTTAAGGGCGATTGAGAAAAAAGGTAGAGAGTTTTTGAATGAGCAACTTGAAAAAAATGATCCAGAATTGACGGATAATACGTTGTATGAGGATTTAGGAGGCGTGTGGAAGTTAACTCAGTTGAATGATTTGGGGTTAAAAAAGGAAAATGCGAGATTGGTGCAGCTTTCATTTGAAGTGAATTATGATGAGGCTAGTAAGATTT
Organism: Leptotrichia wadei; assembly: GCF_007990445.1. Classification (NCBI taxonomy): domain Bacteria; kingdom Fusobacteriati; phylum Fusobacteriota; class Fusobacteriia; order Fusobacteriales; family Leptotrichiaceae; genus Leptotrichia; species Leptotrichia wadei. The sequence continues at coordinate 1,238,745 of NZ_AP019841.1, read as the reverse complement.
TTACAGATTGTGGATACTGGATTGATTTAGAGAGTGGGGAAGTGTCATATACTGCCAATTATAGACCTCGTTCGGCGATGAAATATATTAAGCAGGAAAATTCTAATTTTTCATTATTGACGGTGCCTACATTAACTTTTTATCCAGGTGGAGTTAATAAGAGAATAAGATGGGATGCTGCTAGTTTTGATAAAATTGAAAGTTCTTGTTACAAAGAGATAAAAAAACATGCTCAAAATATAGATCATGCTGTAAAAATTGCTAAAAATGAATTAAAAAATATTTTGACAAATAATGAAGTGGCTTTATTACTAGAATTTGAAAAAATTATGTTTGTTGAAGAAGAAGGTAAGAAAAAATATATTTTAATTGATAAAAATCAAAAGATGATAGAGCTTAGAGATAAGAAAAATAAGGAATTTTCAGAAAATTTCTATGAACTTTTGCCAAATGAATGTTTGGAAAATCAAGTGATGTTTGTAAAATTATTTTATGAAGGTAGAAATATTTATGCCCAAGCACAAAGTATCATAACTGATGATAAAATTATTCGTTTTGGATTTTAGAATGAAGTTTAGGAAGGAGAAAAAATGAATTTAGAACCGTTATATGAATTGAAGAATAGGCTTGAAAATGTTTCAATTGTTGGGATAAATTTGGTGAAAGATGATTTTCGTTTACAAAGAGCTGTTGATCAAATGAAGGGGTATGCTTCGGTTGCCAAAGTATTTAAACAAATTTATGAAATGGGGCAAAAATTGATTGAAGGCGATGAGGAAGATAAATGTGATTTATTTTTAGATTTGTTGGCTTTGCTTGATGCGGTGCTTTGTACCCAAGCGACAACTTATACTGGTGATAATTTGCAAAAAATAGAAACGACTGCTGGAAAAGAAAATTTTTATCAAGAACTTCATTACAGTGAGTTGAGTGAATTAATTGCTGCATTTAAAGGAACTGGTGGTGGTCGTTTCAGAGTTATTGATTCGACATTGCGATGGGATAATCCTGAAATAGTGAATGATTTTAGAGTGAAAAAATTTATGATAAACGGACTTAATGATAGTTATTCTGGAATTATAGATTTAATGATTAAAATGTTAAAGAAACAGGGGAAAGAGATAGTTCCGCTATTGAAAGAAGGATTTAATCCTCAAGGTAAAAAGGAAATGATTGCTCGATTGGAAATTATCGAGGATATTTGTAAAGGTGAGGAAAATGAATTTTATAAATATTGTGTTGAAAATGGTGGAAAAGAAGTGAAAGAAGTTGCAATTGGAGCTTTGGTATATGATCAGGATAACGTTGATTATCTTTTAGATTTAATGAAAAAAGAACGTGGGAAATTGAAGAATAAAGTTTTTGAAAGTCTTGCGTATATGGATGATGAGAGAGTCAAAAAAGAGTGGGATAAATTTTTTAGAAAAAAACCGTTTGAAAATATGGAATATATGGCGAGAACAGAGCAGCAATGGGTATCAGATTATATTAATAATTATATTAAAGAATATACAGAAGATTTAAAAAATAAAACATTAAAAACAAAAGAAGAAAGAAGAAAAGTTCAAGAAGAGGTTGCAGAATTGTGTTCAGTTAGTTCAAATAAAAGAACAGAAAAAACTTTATCATTATACAAAGAACTGTATCCTTATAATAAAGCTGCTGTAAAAAGAATTTTAAGCCATTACATAGTAACCGAAATAAATAAAGAAATTACGAATTTAATAAAGAAACTGTCTAAGATATATGAAGGAGAGTTCTTAGAACAAGAATTTTTAATTTCACTTATTAAAGATAAACCTGAAACTACATATAAGAATTTTTCTAAATTTGCAGGAGCAGAAAAAGATGAAAAAGGAATAAAAAAATTATTCCATACATTCTTTGCTAATAATAAACTTTCTAAAAATAAGGAAGAAGCTAAAGTTCAAGAGGATTTTAGTACATTATTTAATGTAATTTTCCATATTCACTATGATGAAGAAAATAAAGAATATATTTTATATTGGCAAAATATAAATGATTATAGTGTTATGAAAATAAAGTTAAATGGTTTTGATAAAAAATGGTATAATATAATCTTTAATATTGAAGATGATTTCTATGGAAATTGGAATTATTACAGTTCATATCATAGAGATTTAAAGAGCTTATATAATCCAGATATAAAGGGAATGAAAGAAAAATACGGAGCATTTTACTATAATATTATTCTTTCTCGTATTCCTTACAATGATGATATAGTATTCTTAAATAAATTGGGATGGACAGATTATAAGGATTTTCTTAAAGGAAAGATAGATATAGAAAAAAATGCACCTAAATTACATAATAGAGTAAGATCAATAGGATACATTTTAAATGAAGTTCCTATATCTGAAAGTGAATTAATAAAGCAAATTGAAGAATTATTTGAAATGGATAAAAAAACAAAAAGAATGTCTATAAATTTATGTGAAAAATGGCTAGAAGAGTTAAATAATGGAATGAAAGTGAAGGAGTTGTAAAAAATGGCTAAAAAAGAAGAATTACAAAGATTAACAGCAGAACAGATGTTTCAAGATGAAATTGATGCGTTAATTAAGGCGGAAAAAAATCCAATACCTACTGGATGGAAAATGTCACCTAAATCAGTGTTGACGTATATTTGTGGAGGTAAAGCTGGAAGAAAAGTGATAACGCCTAAATATATTGGAAATAAAAGATTGGTTGAGATTGCAATTTCGACTTTGGTTACGGATAGGGCATTGTTGTTGATTGGGGAGCCAGGAACTGCGAAATCTTGGTTGTCGGAGCATTTGACGGCGGCGATAAATGGAGATTCGACACGAGTTATTCAAGGGACAGCGGGAACGACTGAAGAGCAAATTAGATACTCTTGGAATTATGCGATGTTGATTGCAGAAGGGCCTACAAAAGATGCATTGATACCAAGTCCGATTTATAAAGCGATGGAAGATGGGGCGATTGCTAGAGTAGAAGAAATTTCTCGTTGTGCGTCAGAAGTGCAAGATGCGTTGATTTCTTTGTTGTCAGAAAAAAGAATGAGTGTACCTGAATTGAATGTAGAAATTCCAGCTAAAAAAGGGTTCTCTATTATTGCAACTGCGAATACTCGTGATAAGGGAGTTAATGAAATGTCGGCAGCGTTAAAGAGACGTTTTAATATTGTGGTGTTACCAAGTCCGAATACACTTGAAGCAGAGATAGATATTGTTAGAAGTAGAGTTACGCAACTTGCAGGAAATTTGGATTTAAATGCGAAATTGCCTGAAGAGGAAGTTATTGAAAAAGTTTGTACGGTATTTAGAGAATTGCGTCAAGGTGTTACGTTAGATGGAAGACAAAAGATAAAGCCGACTGCAAATGTGTTATCGACTGCAGAAGCTATTTCACTTTTAGCGAATAGTATGGCGTTGGCTGGAAGTTTTGGGGATGGAGAGATATCAGATTATGACTTGGCGGCAGGATTGCAGGGAGCTGTAGTAAAAGAAGATAGTAAAGATGGGCAAATTTGGGAAGAATATTTGGAAAATATTATGAAAAAACGAGGTTCAGAATGGCTGGATCTTTACAAAGAATGTAAGGCACTTAACAAAGCTACTAAATAAAGGCGGTGGAATAAATGAAAAAACAAAATGAAGGAAAACCGAATATATTCGGAGTTAGGCATTTTTCACCAGCTGGAGCACATTATTTGAAAAATTATTTAGATGAAATACAGCCAAAAATCGTTTTGATAGAAGGGCCTTCTGATTTTAATGAACTTATTAGCGAAATTACTGGAAAAAATATTGTTCCGCCAATTGCTGTAATGGCTTACACTTTAGAAGCGCCTATCCAGACAATAGTATATCCATTTGCAGAGTTTTCTCCAGAATATCAAGCTATTTTATGGGCAAAGGAAAATGGAGTAGAGTGTAGATTTTGTGATTTGCCATCTTCAATTTTTTTAGGTGTAGAAAGTGTAAAGAAAAATTTAGATGAGAATCCAGAGGAAAATTTGAATGCCTACATTTATAGAAAAATTAATGAATATTCGGAAGATTCAGATGATGAAGTCTTTTGGGAAAGAGTAGTGGAACAGGCTTCTGATTATAAGGCATATCGTAGTGGAGCGAAAGATTATGGGAAACATTTGAGGGAGTTGACTTTATCAAATACGGTGTCTGATGCGAAAAATATTATTAGAGAGTCGTACATGTGTAAAGTCGTTTCTGATGTGTGTAAAGAAGGCTACAAAATAGATGAAATTGCTATGGTTGTTGGGGCTTTTCATGTTGAAGGAATAGAAAGTGGCAAATTGATTTTGACTGAAAAGGAAATCAAAAAATTACCAAAATTAGAATCTAAAAAAACGTTAATGCCTTATTCTTACTATAAATTGTCGACTTATTCAAATTATGGAGCTGGAAATAAGGCGCCAGGGTATTATGAATTTTTGTGGAATGGTTTAGAAAAAGAAGACCCACTTTTTGCGACATATATGTATTTAAGTAAAATTGCAGAATATCAAAGGGAAAATGGAAATATGGTATCGTCAGCTCAAATTATAGAGGCAGTCCATCTAGCAACTTCATTGGCAAATTTGCACGATGGGAAAATACCGACGTTGAAGGATATAAAAGATGCAGCGATTACTTGTATGGCACACGGAAGCTACTCAGAACTAGTTTTAGCAATGGCGAATGTTGAAGTTGGGAAAAAAATAGGAAGTATTCCAAAGGAAGCTATTCAAACGTCAATACAGTCAGATTTTTACAATTTATTGAAGGAATTGAAACTTGAAAAATATCGTTCATTAACAGCGACAGAAATAAAATTAGATTTGAGGGAAAAATTAAGGGTTCAATCAGAAAAATTAGCATTTATGGACTTGGAGCGTTCATTCTTTTTTCATAAATTGAGAGTTTTGAATATTTCGTTTGCAAAACTTATTGGGAATCGCCAAGAAAATACAACTTGGGCAGAAGAATGGATTTTACAATGGAAACCAGAAACAGAAATTGAAATTGTGGAAACAATCTTAAAAGGAGATACAATTGAATTTGCAACAGCTTTTGAATTGATGCAAAGAATAGAAGGTGCAAAAACACTGTCAGAAATGGCAGAAATAGTGAAAGATGCCTTTTATTGCGGAATGCCAAAAGCACTAGAAAAAGCATTTCAAGCGTTACAAAATTTTATAACAGGTGACGTCCCTATTGATGAAATAGCCAAGACAATGTCAACTTTATCACTAATGCTTCGTTATGGCGATATCAGAAAATTAGATACAAAAGTTCTGATTCCTATTCTTGAGCAACTTTTTTTAAGAGTTTGCTTAATATTGCCGAGCGAGTCTTTTTGCGACAATAATGCAGCAGTAGAACTAGCTAAAAGTATAATAATAATGCATACTGTAGTTGAAAATCATGATTTTTTAGATAGAGAAAGATGGTACTCACTTCTTTTAGAAATTTCAAAAAGAGATGATTTAAATACAAAAATTTCAGGACTTGCAATGGCTATATTACTGGAAGCTGGAAAAATTGATAATGAAGTACTTGGAAAAGAAGTCGAAAAAAGATTATCAAAAGGAGTTCCCGCAGATTTAGGGGCAACTTGGTTTGAAGGTCTATCGATGAAAAATCATTATACCTTAATTGCAAGACTTGGACTTTGGGAAAAACTCCAAAACTATATTTCAAACTTAGATGAGGAAGAATTTAAAAGAGCATTATTATTTTTAAGAAGAGCTTTTGCTGACTTTACTTCAAATGAAAAGCACGATATTGCCGAAAATATCGCAGAAACATGGGGCTTGAATAAAAATGATGTAAGTGCTGTAATAAATGATGATCTGGGAGAAAATGAGAAAGAAATAATTGCAGGATTAGAAGAATTTGATTTTGATGATATTTGATTGAAAATAATTTTTTGAAAGAAAAATTGAAAATAAGGTAATTGACAAAAATAATTTTTTATGGTATTCTTACAATAAGATGAATCGGTCGTTTAGACCATCGGTCTTGTTGTAGTTTTCTATAACAAGACTTTTTTATTTAATAATTTTGCTAAAATTACAAATCTTCCAGAGAATTTTTTAGAGAGAATCAACAGAGTAATAGACAAAAAACAAAAAAATAATTAAATCATTAATATATAAATTTAGTTTTTAAAATATTAAGGAGGTGTAAAAATGGACTATAAAGAAGATATAAAACGTTGGCGATTAATTCTTGGAAAAGATACGGAAGAAGAATTTTCGTCTATGGATTCAGAAGCTATTCCAAGTTTTACAGAGGAAGATTGGTTGATGGATAAGGCATTGGATGCGATTTATAATCCGACAGGACAATTTATGGGTGGAGACTCTGCTGGGCGAGGTCCGTCTAATCCACAAATTAGTAGATGGCTTGGAGATGTTAGAACTTTGTTTGATAAAGAATTGGTGAAAATTATTCAGACGGATGCGATGGAAAGATGTGGATTGAAACAATTGCTTTTTGAGCCTGAAATATTGGATCAAGTAGAGCCTAACATAAATCTTGCTTCAACAATTATGCTTTTGAAAGAGCAAATCCCGCAAAAAAGTAAAGAAAGTGTTAGAAATTTTATAAAAAAAATTGTAGAGGAAATTAATAAATTGTTGGAAAGTGATATTAGAAGAGCAGTTAGAGCAGCACTTAACAAGAAACAACACTCGCCAATTCCATCTGCGTCATCTTTGGATTTTAAAACAACGATACGAAGAGGGATAAAAAATTACAACAGGGAATTAAAAAAAATTGTTCCAGAACATTATTATTTTTTTGAGAGGGCAAGCGTTAATCCCACAAGTAAATTTACAGTCATTTTGGATATTGACCAAAGTGGATCGATGGGAGAATCTGTAATTTATTCTTCAGTAATGGCGTGTATTTTAGCAAGTATCGCTTCACTGAAAACACGTGTGGTAGCTTTTGATACTGAAATTGTAGATTTGACAGAAAAATCAGATGATCCAGTTGATTTATTGTACGGATTTCAACTAGGTGGTGGAACAAATATCAATAAATCAATCAAATATTGTACAAAATATATCGAAAATCCGAAAAAAACAATATTTTTTCTAATTTCTGATTTAATTGAAGGTGGAAACCGTGGTGAAATGCTAAAAAGATTACAAGAAATGAAAGATTCGGGAGTAATAGTAGTTTGTCTTTTAGCAATATCTGGAGATGGAAAACCTTATTATGACTCACAAATGTCTGGAAAAATTGCTTCACTTGGAATTCCATGTTTTGCTTGTAATCCTGAAAATTTGCCACTTTTACTTGAGAGAGTGTTGAAAAATATGGATTTGAGTTCATTTGAGAAAGAGTTTAGCAAGAAAAAATAAATAATAAAATTTTTATATTTTGGCTATTTACATTTTTTAAATTTGTGATATAATAGGGGCGAAAATTTTAAAATTTAAAAGATATGAGAGGAGTAGAAGTCTAATCTATTTGAAATTTTGCTTTTGTAAATAAAAGTATATGTAAAATTAAAAAAATTAATTAGAGTAAAAATAGAGAGAAAAAAAAAGATAAAAATTTAAAGATGCTGTTTTTATTGGGATTTTTATACTTTTGTAAATGATTAAAAATAAGTGTTGAAAAGGAGAAATATTTTAAATATGGATAATAAGAATCAGACATTTGCCAGATTTTCAATGATGGTTGGAGAAGATGGGATTGAAAAGTTGAATAATTCAAGAGTTATAGTTTTTGGAGTTGGAGGAGTTGGGTCTTATACTGTGGAGGCTCTGGCAAGGGCTGGAGTTGGGCATATTACGATGGTTGATTTTGATGAGATTTCAGAGTCGAATATTAATAGACAGCTTCATTCGCTTAGAAGCACGATTGGGAAGTCTAAAGTTGAGATTATGAAGGATAGAATTTTGGATATTAATCCTGAATGTGAAGTTGAACTTGTGAAAAAGCTGATAGCCGATGATATTGAGGAAGTTTTAGGAAATTTTGAGAAGGTTGAAAATTTGGAAGAATCAAAAGATTTGGATAATAGTAAGAAAAATTGTAAATATGATTTTGTGGTGGATGCTATTGATGTGATTGGGAGTAAAGTTAATTTGATCGAATATTGTGTAAAAAATAAAATAAATATTATTTCTTCGATGGGATTTGGGAATAAGATGCATCCAGAAATGGTAGAAATTGCAAAAATAAAAAATACATCTGTTTGTCCGATGGCAAGAACGATTAGAAGTATTTTAAAAAAGAAAAAAATTATAAATGTACCAGTTGTATATTCAAGGGAAATTCCAGTTAAACCTGATAAATCGGAATTATTTAAGGAAGAATTGCCGACTGAATTTAGGGAAAATAATGAAATTCCGAGAAAAACTACGCCTGGAAGTAATTCATTTGTGCCTGGAACAGCTGGGCTTGTGCTGGCTTCTTATGTTGTGAGAAAAATTTTAGAATGGGATTGATTTAAATAAAAAAATAATAAAAGAAAAATGAAAAAAGGAGTGAGATTAATTGGCAGAAAAAAATGAGGCTGTTTTGGCAGCGGGAAACGAGAAAAATTTAGAGAAAAATCAGAAAGATAATTCTCCAAAATGGGATTCTGAGAAAAAGAATCTTTTAGTAAAAATATTAATTGTAGTTGGATTGGTTTTATGTATTTTTGGAATAATGGATAAGATTTTTGAGCATACGGTTTTTAATTTTTTTAAAAATTTGACAATGCCGTATTTGGAAAAGACTTATGAAGAATCTAAAAAGATGTTTTTGACATTGTCGCTTTTGAAGGGAACTACGGATATTATTGAAGGAAGTACAGTTAATGTAAGTATGATTGTTGGGATGGAAATTGAAATTGGAGATATTATTCAGCCTATTTATGATATGATAAATATTTTGTGGAAAGTTTCGCTTGCGAGTGTTGTCCTATTAAAATTGGAAACAATTTATTATGAAATTTTTAAAGTGAAATTAGCTACAATCTTGACATTTATTTCATTAATTACAGTTTTTCCATATACTATCTATAAAAATAAAGTTACAAAAATTCTCAAAAAAATTTCAAAATATTCATTTTTTGTCTTGCTTTACATTTACATAGTTTTGCCAGGTGCAATATATGTAAATTCAGCAATTTCAAAATATTTCCAAAAAGAGTACCAATATCCCGCAACTGTTGAATTAAATCAAGATTTAAACAGATTAAATAAAGTAAAGGATGAAATGCTGTCGCTTGATCAATCAAAGAGCATTTTTAACATCCCAGGTCAAATAGACAGCGCAAAAGGTAAAATTGATAACTTTACAAAGGAAATAAATACTATTTCAAATGATTTAGTTGAAGATGCGCCGGTTATTATTGGAATACTTTTGCTGACATCAATAGTGTTGCCGTTGCTGATAGCAATTTTGCTTTATGTGGTTACAAAATCTATTATTTTTGAGAAGTTAAGCGGAACTGGGAAAAAATAATAAAATAAAAAAATAAGAATGAAAATTGCAGTTATTAATTTAGCTGTGATTTTTTTATCCTTGAAATACTACCTTTAATTTGATAAAATATAACTATAAAAAATTTAACAAAAGATAGCAAGAAATCTCCGACTTCTATAAGTGGGAGATGAATCGCTTTTTTTGTAAAAAAATTGAAAAAAGGATACACCTATGATACAATTTTTGTATAAAATATTGAAGAGAAATCATTAATGATAAAATTTCTAAAGAAATAATATTCAAAATCAAAAGGGGGTGTAATTTTATGAAATATAATTTGGCATTCAAATATAGAATTTATCCAAATAAAAATCAAGAATTGTTGATAAACAAGACTTTTGGATGTGTTCGTTTTGTCTACAATACGATTTTATATATCGCTAATAAAATTTATGAAGAAACTGGAAAAAATAAAATAGTTACACCTGCCAGTTTGAAAAGTGAAAATCAATTTTTAAAAGAAGTAGATAGTCTGGCACTTTCAAATGCTCAATTGAATGTAAAACGATCGTTTACGAATTTTTTTCAGAAGAGAGCGAAGTTTCCAAAGTTCAAATCTAAAAAGAATAATGTTAAAAGTTACACGACAAATTGTGTGAGTAATTCAATCTGAATTGAGGAAAATAAATATTTAGTTTTGCCAAAATTGAAAAAAGTAAAATTTAAATATCATAGAGAAATACCAAAAGATTACAGAATAAAGTCGGTAACATTGACAAACAGTAATGGAAATTACTATGTTTCTATTTTGACGGAATTTGAAAAAGAAATTCAAAGAATCCCAATTGATGATAAAGTAGTCGGACTTGATTTTTCAATGTCTGAATTATTTGTCAGCTCTGAAAACCAAAGGGCTGATTATCCAAGATATTTTAGGATGTTGGAGGAAAAATTGAAGAAATTACAGAAATCATTATCGAGAAAAGTAAAGTTTTCTAAAAATTGGTATAATCAAAAAGCAAAAATATCAAAATTGCATGAGTATATCAAAAATTGCCGAAGAGATTTTTTGCATAAATTATCGAAAAAATTGTCTGAAGAATACAATGCTGTGGTTGTTGAGGATTTGAATATGAAAGGGATGAGCCAGGCATTAAATTTTGGGAAAAGTGTAGGAGATAATGGATGGGGAATGTTTTTGAGGATGCTTGAGTATAAGTTGATGTTTTTAGGAAAGCAATTTTTGAAGATAGATAAGTGGTTTCCATCGTCAAAAACTTGTAGTAAATGTGGAAACGTTAAAGATGAACTGAAATTATCAGAAAGAAGTTATAAATGTGAGTGCTGCGGGATTGAAATTGATAGAGATTACAATGCGGCATTGAATATAAAAAACATTGGAAAATTGATGTTGGAATATTAGGAAAATAAAAGAAGACAGGGTAGGAACTACCCGAAGAGCTTGGTAAATATATTTGGCTAACAAAAGCAGATACTTCCCAAGAAGCTCCCACTTCTAAAAGCGGGAGTAGTTCACTTTTGATGTTAAAAATCTTTAATGGAAGGGAGATTTGCATATAATTTGTATTTGCAAGAGCAGGATAACGGTATGAAAGATAAGATGAATATGAAAGTTATTGGAATTGGCGGGATGGGGATAAATTTTGTTAACTTTATGATAGCTTCGGGTGTGAAGAAAGTCGAATATATAACGATTGATACAGATAGTGAAAATTCTGGATTGAGTCATGCGGAGAAGAAGATTTTTTTGGATACTGGCGTTAAGGAATGTAGCAGGGAGCAGGCTGAAAGGGTGGCATTTCAATGTGAAAATCAGTTTCAGGAATTGCTTTTGGGGACAAATATTCTATTTTTAATTTCTGGGCTTGGTGGATCTACTGGAAGTGGAATAATGCCTGTTGTTCTTGAAATTGCAAAGAAATTGAAGATTTTTACAATTAGCATTGTTGCTCGTCCATTTTATTTGGAAGGGTTTGAAACTTTGAAAATTGCAAATACAGGGATAAAGAAAATCGAGAAACTTACAGATAGTTTAATTGTTATTCCAAATGAAAAACTGTATAACTATATTGACAGGAAAGAGCCGCTTGAGTCTGTTTATAATACGGTAAATTTAATTATAAAGGAAGGAATTGAAGGAATTGTAAATATTTTGACTGAAGTCGGATTTATGAATATTGATTTTCTGGATGTAAAAGCTGTTCTTCATAATGCTAAAAATACGATTATTAGGGTTGGAGAAGGCAAGGGAGATAATGCTGTTGAGAAAATAATTGAACAGCTTATGGAAAATAACTTGTTTGAAGGGAAATTGGAAAATGCTAAAAGAGTTTTAATAAATTATACGACTGGACCAAGTGTTTCTCTTGTGGATATTGGAAAAATTACAGAAAGAATTTCAGATATTGTAAAGGATAAAAATGTTAATTTAATATGGGGGGTTGTAATTAATCCAAGCTATGATGAGATTAATAAGATAAAAACAGTTGTAATATCGAGCGTATAATTTTTATAAAATTAAAAAAATGAGAGTGTGGACATTTTGTATATACATTTACACAAAATTTTGAGCGCTCTCAATTTAAATAGTAAATCTATTTTAAAGATTTAACTTAAAAGTTATAATGAATCGCTGGCTAAAGCACCTATTGCAAATGCCATAAGAAATCCGTAAAGAAGGATAACTATAATAATGCTGACTATTATAAAGATAATATATAATTTTAAGGCTTTAGACTGTTCGTCGAAGTATATTTTTAATTGTTCCCCATTTTTTGTAATAAGAGTATCTTCCAGAGCATTTGCCGATTTAAAAAATTTAATTGAAATTATAATAGTAAAAATTCCAAGAAATAATATTAATATTTGAAAGACTCCTACAATAATTCCTAAAACTGATAGAACTTTTATTACCGTTGCTATAAATCTCATATTTTTTACAGTCAGATCATCTAAAGTCAAGGTGATTGAGCCATTTGCATTATCTTCAGAACTAAAACAAGAATCATTTGAACTTGAATTGCTGGAATCATTAATTACTTCATTTCTTATTTTATCCAGTTCTTCCATATTGTAATTTGAATGATGCTGTTCATTGCTATCATTATTTTTATTATTTTCAAACTCCATAATAACCTCCATAATATTTAACTTAATATCGTTTTCCATAGCGAAATAGTTATAAATTTTTTTAAAAAAGATTAGACGGAATATTTTTTAATTCCGTCTATAAATTATAACTCTGATTATTTATTTTTTAAAATATCTCTGATTTCAGATAATAATACTTCTTCTTTTGTTGGAGCTGGTTCAGCTGGTTTTTCAACTGGAGCAGGTTTTCTTAATTTATTTACAAATTTTACCATAAGAAAGATAACAAAAGCCATAATAAAGAAATTAACTACATTTTGAATAAATAATCCGTATTTTACTGCAGCTTCTGGAGTTGAACCGCTAGCAGGCGTAATAACTAATTTTAAATTTGAAAAGTCAATTTTTCCTAAAATTATTCCAATAACAGGCATAATTATGTCATCAACTAACGAAGTTACTATTTTCCCGAAAGCGGCTCCAATTATAACCCCAACTGCAAGATCCATTACATTTCCTCTTGATATAAATTCCTTAAATTCCTTAAACATTAAAAATAACTCTCCTTTCAAATATATATCGTTAATTATAATGTATTTTTTCAAAAATTGCAACCTTTTTATTTTATGCCTTTTCAAAGAAAAAATTATAATGGCTTTATTTAAGTTCTGAAAATTATGGAATTGAATAATTTAAAAAAATATAGTACAATTAATTAGACAAATAATGTTATTAAAAAGGAGATTATTAAATATGAGAAATTTAAAGGATATACGACAGATGTTGTCAGATTGCGGGGCTTTTATTGTCGGAACAAAGAAGGAAGTTAAGGAATTGACAAGAATTATTAAAAATGATGAAATTATTACTTATGCTACTTCGGGATGGTATGATGGGCATACTTGGCTTGTTGTTTCTACGACTAAAAGGATTATTCTTTTGGATAAGGGGATGCTGTTTGGAGTAAATCAGATTGAAATTCCGCTTGGGAAGGTAAATGCGGTGAAGTATAAAAAGGGGCTGTTTATGGGAGAAGTGGAGATATGGGATGGGGCTTCGATGTTTAAAGTGAAGAATATTTTGAAAAAAACGCTTATTCCATTTGTGAACGCTGTAAATGAAACGATAGGAGAATTTGAAAAATCGCAAAAGTCTTCTGGATCTTCTGTTGCTGATGAGATTATAAAATTGAAAAAATTGATGGATGAAGGAGTTATAACAAGGAATGAGTTTGAAAAGAAAAAAAATGAACTTTTAAAATAGCATTTTGAATGATTTTAAAGGGTGTATAAAAAATAAAAAAATGACAGATTAAAAATATTTCATTAATTTTAAAAATTATGGTATAATTAAAACATATTATTAATTTGATTATATTTGGAAGGAAGTAGATAAGATGAAAAAAATAGTATCATCACTTTTGTTTTTATTGGGAATACAGGGATTTAGCAACACCTGCAGTTTTGCAAATAATCCTGACACTTTTTTAGATAGAGTTATTAAAAAAATTCAAGCTGAAAAAAGAACGAATGATATTTTTTGTGATAGTGACAATGTTAAAATGGCTTATTATACAATTGAAGATGAGGATTATAATGCTAATATAGGAGTTACGATAAAAGCAACCCCAACGACTACAAATGATGAATTTAAAAAGGAATTTTACAAAAAATTTAACGAATATAAGAATTTTTTTACAAAAATCGATACAAAAAATCTTGGAAAAGATCCGTTGCCTGACAAAGAAATTGTACGATTTTATGTACAGTTTCCAGATGAAAAAAGTATTATTATAATTGGAAAATATGAATACGACTTGAAAACAAAGGAATATCAGATGATAGCCAATTCAAAGGCAAAAGAATATTTTGATAAATTAAACTTATTTGAGCCATTGGCAGTAAAAGTTAGTTATTCTGATGAAGGTCATATATTTTAGTTCTTTAATTTGAAAAAGATGTTCTTATTAAATATAACAGGAGGTAGTTTATGGGTGTGAAAAAAATAAGGAAAGCCGTTATTCCAGCAGCAGGACTTGGAACAAGAGTATTGCCTGCGACAAAGGCACAGCCTAAGGAAATGCTTGTAATTGTGGATAAGCCGGCATTGCAGTATCTTGTGGAGGAGCTTTTGGCAGCCGGAATTGAAGAAATTTTAATTATTACTGGAAGAAATAAGGGATCAATTGAAAATCATTTTGATTATTCGTATGAACTTGAAAGAACTTTGGAAGAAAATGGGAAAAAAGATCTTTTGAAAGTGGTAAATCATATTTCTGAAATGTCAAATATTTATTATGTGCGTCAGAAAAAGCCATTGGGATTAGGGCATGCGATAAGCTGTGCTGAAGCCTTTGTGGGAGATGAGCCATTTGTTGTGCTTCTGGGAGATGACATTATTTACACAGATAAGGAAAAAGGACAGCTTCCTGTTACGAAACAGCTTGTGGAGAAATATAAGGAACTGCAAGGCGGAACAATTTTAGGAGTTCAGGAAGTTCCTCATAAAAATGTTTCAAAATATGGAATAATAAAGCCATTGAAAAAGATTGATGAAAAAACAGTGGCTGTGGAAGATTTTATTGAAAAGCCGTCTGTTGATGAAGCGCCAAGTAATCTTGCCGCACTAGGACGTTATGTGCTGGAGCCTGAAATTTTTTCATATTTAAAAAATACAAAACCTGGAAAAGGTGGAGAAATACAGTTGACAGATGCAATTTTGGCAATGAAAAATAATGGTGAAAAATTATATGCATATAATTTTGATGGATTGAGATACGATACTGGAGATAAATTTGGAATGTTTGTTGCAAATGTCGAATTTGGACTTAGGCATGAAGAACTAAAGGATAGAGTAAAAGAATATTTAAAAGGCTTAATAGAAAAATTATAGTTCTTTGCAGGGATTGCCTGAAGAGATTGGTAGTAAAAGCAGATACTTCCCAAGAAGCTTCCGTTTCTAAAAGTAGGAGCAGTTCGCTGGAACCTGATTAATAAAGATTAATTTCTGCATAAAAACAGAAGTTAGTCTTTTTTTATTTATTCTATATCGTTTTCCATTGAGTGACAGAACTGTTGTGAATTTCTTTGTAAGGGGGAAAGGTATTTTGTTAGTAAAATTAACAAGTATAATAAAAGTTTAGTAAATGTAATTGACACAAATATGTAAATTATGATAGAATTTTTTGAGAAATTAATTTTAGGGGTTTTAAAGAGGAAAAGCAATGTCTCGAAAGTTGAATTTTTGTTGAAATAAAATAGACTTTTGCAAGTAACTACAGTAAATAGAAAAGGAGAAATGGAAGTGAAGAAAAAAGGATTAATAATTGCAGGAATGGCTTTAATTGTAATAAACTTGTATTCGACAGGGATTGTGGGGGAATCTCGTGAAATTGAAGGAAAGAGATATGTAGTGCCATATTCTAGGGAAAGTAATAGATTTCCTAAGATGGGGTCAGACGGGAAGCAGTATAGAACAAAATTTTTGAATGAAAGAGATAAAAGCAATGAAATAATAGTCTATTCAGATTTGGATGATGCTCCGGCGAAACATTGCAGAAAGAAAAGAGGTCATTCGATTTTGAGAGAGGACAGCATTACTGGGGAAATGGTGAGATTGTGCAGGCTTGATACGCCAGGTGCCAGAGTGGAAGGTTCGAAAATGGAAGTTGATGAAATTCAGTATTATGTGGCAAATACCGAAAATAAATATGTTTGGAAAAAATTGATAGAAGACAAAAAGTTGGATCCGTCAGATAAGGTTTACAGCGATTTGCCTTATACAGCTTATGCAAAATATACAAGGCCAGAAAAAGAGGCAGAAATAAAGAGAAGATATTTGGAGCCAAAGAATGTTGTTCAAAAGGAATTGAGAGATTTATTCCATCAAAAATTTGAAGAGCAGTATGGAAAAAAATATGGAATGACATTAGAGGAAGCGAATATTGAAAAAAGATAAATATTAATAAGGTCAAAAGAAATCAATAATAACAAATAATTAAGTGAATATCAGTTATAAAAAGTGTGATATAAGCCTAAAGTTTTTTTATTTTTGAGATTTTTTGACCTTTTTTAGAAATATTAAGATTTATATTCTGACGATAATTAAATGGAAAATAAAAAATAATAAAAAAAACAGGTGTTATATAAAAAAAAAACTTGTTAAATCTTAAAAAGTAAAGTATAATATATTCTAAAATAAGAGAAATAAAAAGAGATTTCTAAATAATTTATAAAATTTAATATGTGAAATTTAAAAAAAGCAATAAATGGAAATAAAAAAGTTATTAATAACAGAAAATTATGTAATCTTTATAAAAAAGGAATTGATTTGGAGGTCAAATGAAAACGAAAACGAAAACGAAAAAGAAAAATAAGAAAAAAATTTCAAAAGTATTATTTAGTAAAGTGGCGAGAGTGGCATCACTGGCTACGACTGTAGTTGCTAGTGAAATATTGACAAGCGAGAAAGCAGAAGCATCAATAACAATAGGTGAAACTGCCGGATCACCTAATAACCAGTCTGTAAAAAAAACAAGTGCGGCAGCGGTATCTACTGCGATAGCGATAGGTAATAATGCAAATGCCTCAAATTCTGGATCAGCATTTGCAATAGCAATAGGAGGAGATACAACATCTACTGGAAATGGTGCAATATCGATTGGTAAGGATGCCCAGTCGCTAGCATCTTCAGGAGTGGCCGTGGGTTATAATTCTAAAGCTTCAGGTGGTCAAGCGGTAGCAATTGGTGGAAATATTCAAAATGCTGGAGGAGCGCAGGCAACGGGAGACCAATCTATAAGTATAGGTGGAGACACAATTGCAAGCGGATCTTCTTCAATAGCAATTGGTGGAGATGACTTGAATCAGGCAAACAGTATAGCTGGAGTAGTTTTTAAGAATTTAACAGGAGTAGATTTGATAGGGACAACTACATATGTAAAAACAGAATCAGGCGGAGCGGGATCTATAGCAAATCTACTTCATCAGGACACCTGTCAACTGCATTCGGGACAAAAACAAAGGCATCAGGAGCATATTCAACAGCATTGGGAGTAGGTGCGAGTTCAGAAGGAGAGGGCTCTATAGCATTAGGAGGAGCAGCAAGTTCTAAAGGAAAAACATCAATTGCCATAGGAACAAAAGTAAAGACAGTTGGAGAATCTGCAACATCAATGGGATATGGTGCGGAAGCCAACAGCAAAGGGGCTGTAGCAATTGGACTGGATTCAAGAGCTGGAGATGGAAATGCTGCAACAGGTACAGCTGGTGCTAACGGGATAAATGCAGTAGCAATAGGAACAGGTGCAAAGGCAATAGCTAAAAATACTATTTCAATTGGGACAGGAAATGTTGTAAGCGGGGTTGGTTCAGGAGCGATTGGAGATCCGACTACAATTACAGGAGCTGGAACTTATTCATTAGGGAATGATAATGGAACTATTGCAGCAAGTAATTTAGGAGTATTTGGTAATAACAATAACATAAAAGGAGCAACTTCAGGAAACCGTGTTATAGGGAATAACAATACAGTAGAGGTGACTGCAAACAATGCTCTTATTTTTGGTAATAATGCTGGCGTAAGTGCGGCAAATGGTATAGCAATTGGTGAAAACTCAGCTTCAACTTCAGAAGGATCAATTGCATTTGGATTAAATTCAAAAGCTGGAAATGGTTCAGGAGCTACTTTTGGATTAGCAAAAGATGCAATAGCGATTGGTACAAATTCTAGTGCAAGAGGAGATAAAGCAGTTGCAATAGGAAAGGGAACGCAGGCTAATCATGATAGTAATATAGCAATAGGTAATTCTGCAGAAACAGGCCGTGATTTAACTGTAAGTAATTATGATATTAAAAATATTTCAATAGGTTACGAAGCTGGAAAAGGAATGAATGGTCAATTTAACAGCTATCTGGGAACTAATGCAGGTCAAGATAGCAAAGGAGATGGGAATTCAGCATTTGGACTTAGAGCAGGAAAAACTGTTACTGGAAATACTAATACAGCAATAGGAATGAATTCGGGACAAAATGTTGAAGCGTCATCTAACACGGCCATAGGGTTAAATGCCGGACAAAATGTAATTGCAAATGGAGGTGGAAGTAATGTAGCCATAGGAACAAATGCTGGTCAAAATGTAACAACAACAAGTTCAGGTGGTGGAGATAACATTGCTATAGGAACAAATGCTGGAAGAAATGTAACATCATCTATAGGACATAATACAGCCGTAGGACATAGTGCTGGTCAAAATATAATTGGGACTAATAACGTTGCATTTGGGTCAGGTTCAGGACAAAATGTAGTTGGTGACAACAATACATCTATGGGGATTAATGCAGGAATTGGAGTAAAAAGCAGCAGTAATGTATCGATAGGATCAGATTCAGGACAGAATACTGATGGAGTAGGTAATACAGCCATAGGATATCAAGCAGGACAAAAAGTAACTGGCGGACATAATATTTCTATGGGATATCAATCTGCTAAAGGTTTAAATGGAGGTTCTAACACTATAATAGGATTTCAGGCAGGACAAGAAATAGTTGGAGGAAATAATATCATAGTTGGAACAAATGCAACTAAAAAAGTGACAGTAGATAATGTTGTAAGTATCGGTACAAATTCTACTGCTTCTACTAATAACTCGGTGGCTGTTGGTTCATACTCGAAAGCAACAGGAAATGCAGCGATAGCAATTGGTCAAGGTTCAAATGCAAGCAAGGATAATTCAATGGCTATTGGAAACAGATCAACAGTTAATGCGGTGAAAGATGTTGCAATCGGTTCAGATTCTTCTACATCAGCGACAACAGGTGTTTCAAAAGCGACAATAACAGTACCTGGAACTGGAAAGAGCATTACTTATGGAACTTTTGCAGGAAGTAATCCTGATGCTGCATTTTCAGTTGGATCGGCTGGAAGAGAAAGACAAATTCAAAATGTTGCAGCTGGTAGAGTAACAGCAACAAGTACAGATGCAATCAATGGTTCACAATTATTTGCAGTAGCAAATGAACTTGGGAAAACTTGGAAGGCAAATGCTGGTGGAAATTTAAGCGGTTCCGCAACATCAACACAGGTTATGCCTGGAGATGAAGTTCAATTTGTTGCGGGTAAAAATTTGGAAGTAGAGCAAAATTTGGCGACAGGTTCGTAAAAATATACATATTCATTGAAAAAAGATGTGGATTTAGGGTCAACTGGAAGCTTAAAAGTAGGGCCTGTGACAATAAATAACAACGGAATTGATGCTGGAAACAAAAAAATAACAAATGTCGCTCCTGGAACGGCTGATACGGATGCAGCAAATGTGAGCCAAGTAAAAGCAGCAAAAACAACAGTATCTTCAGATGATAATTCAATAACAGTGACAGAAACTACAAAGCCAGATGGACATAAAAACTATGACCTGTCAGTAGATGTTACAAAACTGGATGCGGCAAACAAAAGTTTAAGCAATATCAATAATGATGGAAACAAAGTAATAAGCGGCATTGCAAGAAAATCAGTAGATGTAGTAGCAGGAACGAATATAAAGAATATAGTTAAAAATGATGTTCAAAATTCAGATGGAACAACAACGACTACATATACAATAAATGTGAATGGAGCGAGAGTAGTAGCAGGAGATGGAGTGACAGTGGCGACAGGTACGCCAGGTTCAAACAATATTACAGATTACACAGTGTCAGTAAAAAATACGACATTGACAGCGGCGCCAGGCTCAACGACAGTAACAGCAGGGGATAATAACAGTTATGCGAAAGCAGGAGATGTGGCAACTGCAATAACTAATGCGGCAAAAGCAGCAAAAACAGAAGTAAAATCGCCAGACAGTTCAATAAATGTAGCTACTGATAATACATCACCAGACGGACATACAATTTACAATATTACAATAGATAAGTCAGGGAAAGTAGCGGCAGGAGACACTAAATTAGTGACAGGAGATACTGTAAATACAGCAATAACTAATGCAAAAACAGACTTAATCAACAATAATCCTTTAAAATTTGGAGGAGATAGCGGAACAGTTGTAACTAGAAAATTGGGAGATCAGCTGGATATAAAAGGCGGAGCAACAGGAGCAACAACATCAGGGAATATAGCTGTTATAGCAGATGGAAATAATACTTTAAATATTCAATTAGCAAAAAATTTAACTGGATTGGACAACATCTCAACAAATGGTGGAAATACGGTAATTAACGACAATGGAATTACAACACCAAAAGTTACAATAAATAATGCACCAACAGTGGGAACAGATGCAACAAATAAAGATTATGTAGACAGCACGAAAACAAAAGTGACATCGAATGACAGTTCGGTTGTAATAAATAAAACAACAAGCGGAAATCAAGACGTGTATGATTTGTCGGTAGATGTTACAAAACTGGATGCGGCAAACAAAAGTTTAAGCAATATCAATAATGATGGAAATAAAGTAATAAGTAATATTGCAAGAAAATCAATAGATGTAGTAGCAGGAACAAATATAAAAGATATAGTTAAAAATGATGTTCAAAATTCAGATGGAACAACAACGACTACATATACAATAAATGCGAATGGAGCGAGAGTAGTAGCAGGAGATGGAGTGACAGTGGCGACAGGTACGCCAGGTTCAAACAATATTACAGATTACACAGTGTCAGTAAAAAATACGACATTGACAGCGGCGCCAGGCTCAACGACAGTAACAGCAGGGGATAATAACAGTTATGCGAAAGCAGGAGATGTGGCAACGGCGATAACAAATGTAGGGAAAGCATCGAAAACGACAGTAACTTCAAATGACAGTTCAGTAACTGTAGTTTCAAAGGTGGATTCAGGAGATGGACATGTAAATTATGATTTGTCGGTAGATACAAGTAAAGTGGCTGCAAATACAAACCTAACTTACAAGGCAAACAGCGGAACAGGTTTAACAACGACACTGGCAAACGGACTGGATTTTAAAGATGGAGATAATACGGTAGTAACAGTTGGACCGAATGGAGAAGTGAAATACAGCTTGAACCCGACAGTTGCAGGAATTAATAGTATTACGACAAATGGTGGAAATACGGTAATTAACGATAATGGAGTTACAACACCGTCATTGACATTGACAAATTCAACACCGCTAACTTCTTCGACAGGTGGAAAAGTTACTGTACCAGCTGGAACAGGAAATCAAGCGGTAACAGGACAGACAGTTGCAAATGCGATAAATAAACTTGGGGATAATACAATAAATTTAAAGGCTTCAGATGGAAATATAACGACAAAACAGTCATTGAATAAAGATGGGGGACTAGAATTTAACATAACAGGAAGCAATGGGATAACAACAACGGCAAGTGGAGATACGATAAATATTACAATTGCGCAGTCTGGACTGAATACATCGACAACAGGCGGGAAAACGACAGTAACACCAGTAACAAGCGGAAATACTTATGCAACAGCAGGAGATGTAGCAACTGCAATTCAAAATGCTGTAAATAATTCGGGATGGAATGCAGTAGCAGGAAGTACAGGAACAGGAACAACATCTGGAAGTGTATCAAATAAATTGGTAACGCCAGGAGAAACAGTAAAATTACAGGCTGGAGATAATTTAAATGTAGACCAGTCAGGTGGAACATTTACATATAGCTTGAAAAATGATATTAATGTTAATAGTATAACTGCTGGAAATAATAAGTTTGATACATCAGGATTGATAATTAGTGATGCGGCTGGAAATAAAGCGATAACTACACCATCAGGAACTACTTATACAAATGCGGCAGGAAATACAACTGTTATAAATCCTACAGGAGTAGTGATCAATAAATCAGCAGCAGATCCTAGCAAGTCTGTTTCACTTACAGATAACGGACTTGATAACGGTGGAAATAAAATTACAAATGTTGCGGCAGGAGTAAATCCAACGGATGCAGTAAATGTTAGTCAATTGGATAAAGCTATAAATAAATCAACTTATAATGGACCTGTAGTTTATACAAATGCTGCTGGAGAAAAAATTGTTAAAGTAAACGGAAATTACTATAAAGCATCGGATGTTGATGTAAATGGAAATCTATTGCCAGGTGCAGTAGCAATTAATCCAAGTGATATTCAACATAGTTTATTAAATGCTGATGGAAGTACTACAAATCCAAGTACATTAGATAATGTAGGAAAAGGAAAGATTTCTTCATCTTCAAAAGAGGCCATAAATGGAAGCCAGTTGAATAATTTGGGAACTCAATTGGGATTGACAGTTGATCTGTCTGGAACTGGGTTTTCAAATCCAACATTTGCTGGACTAAAAAATGTAAATGGTTCGACTGGAGCAGCGCCGACAACATTTAAAGATGCTGTTGATCAAACGATAGCTAAAGTAAATGAAGGAATAATTTATGGTGCTGATAATAATACGGCTGGAACTAGACAGCAATTGGGAAGCAGATTGACTGTTGAGAGCGGAGATTTTGCAAGTGGCGGAGTAAATTATAAAGGACAAAATCTTGAAACATCATATGTGTCAGATGGAGCAGGAAATGGTAAAATTATAGTTGGAATAACTGAAAATCCAGAATTTAATTCTGTAAAAGCTAAGACATTTACGGCGGATGATGGAGCAGGAAATACAACTGTAACTAATGGACAAGGTACAACCATTACTGATGCAGCAGGAAATAAAAATGTGGCAACTGCGGCAGGAAACACTTACACAAATGCAGCAGGAAATACAACGACCGTAAATTCTTCTGGAGTGACAATTAATAAGTCAGCAGCGGATCCTAGCAAGTCAGTTTCACTTACAAATAGCGGACTTGACAATGGTGGAAATAGAATTACAAATATTGCTGCAGGAGTTGCTCCGACAGATGCAGTAAATGTTAGTCAATTAGGAAATGCTGTAAATAATTTAACAACAGCTATTAACGCTTCAAAATCGGAAGTAATTGGCGGAACAAACACAAATGTGACTAGTTCAACAGGTTCAAATGGACAGATAGTTTATAAGGTTGATGCTGATGGAACAACAGTTTCAGGTGGAAGCAGCTTTGTTTCTGTAACTCAGGGAACAAAAGATGCAAATAATATAACTGATTACAAGGTTGACCTGGCACAAGGAACAAAAGACAAATTAAACAGTATTGGAACTGGAAATATTGCTGCAGGAGACAATAATACAGTAACAGGTTCTACAGTGCATAATTACATTCAAAATAATCCTTTGACTTATACAGATGATAATGGAACGATAGTTACTCGTAATTTAGGACAAAATTTAAATATTATGGGTAGAGCAACAGGACCGCTTACTACTGGAAATATTGGAGTTGTAGCAGCTGGACCAGATACATTGGAATTGAGACTGGCTGAAAATGTTGATTTAGGACCAAATGGAAGAGTTACTATGGGAAAAACCGTTGTTAATGATGACGGAATTAAAATTACAGGTGGACCAAGCGTGACATCGTCAGGAATTGATGCTGGAGGAAAAAAAGTTACGAATATTGCTGAAGGTGATATAAGTCCAACAAGTAACGACGCAGTAACAGGACGACAAGTTTACAATGCTATAAGTGCTGGTGCTGCCGACAAAGCGACAAGAGCAGAACTGGCAGGAGTAAATAATAACTTGACAGCTGGAATTGCAGGAGTTGCGGCGATGGCTAATTTACCGCAAATCAATGACTCGGCTTCAAATAGATTTAATATAGCAGTGGCTGGAGGAGCATATAAAAATGGTAGAGCTATGGCTTTAGGATTTAGTGGAGTTTCTGATGGCGGAAGATTTGTTTACAGAGCTAGTGCAAGTTTGAACAATAAACGAGATGTGGCGGTAGGTTTAGGAGTTGGGTATCAATTTGGTAAAAGAGATGTTATGCCGAATGAACTTGACAGAATGAAATCTATGGTTGCACTTATTGAAGAGCAGAAAGATAGCTACAGTCGACAATTGAAACAGCAGCTTGAGCAAGAATCTAGGAAAAATCAGGAAAATTCAGAACTTATTAGACAATTAATGCAAGAAGTTCAAGAGTTGAAGAGCAAGAGCAATGTGAGTAATAGAAGCAATAGAAGTTAGATAAATTATATTTTTTATATTGCAGATAAAAATTAAACTAAAAAATATAGAAATAATTATAACTATAAAATTATTTATGATGACTGACAGCGAGGGGATTAATCCCCTTGCTCAAAAAAAGATTATTTATATCTTAATTGTATTTTTGTAGATTTCTTTAAATTAAAATAGATTAAGATAGGAGAATAAAAATTAGTCATCATATTTTTTAGTACCAAAAAAAATTATAAATTCGATATTTATTATTGGACGCTATTTTTTTTGATATTGATATCATTAATATACACTTCAATATACATATAATATTAATTATAAGAAAAAATTGTAACTAATCAATCTCGATAAATCTGATTAAATTTCTTTTTATATAGATACTATTTATTTTTAAAGTTTTATGTGTTAAAATAATAATAGTATATTTAATTAAATAGAAAGCAAAAAAATCAAATGTAAAAAATACTGTGTTTATCGTTAGGTTTTTAGAATTATAATAATAAATAAAAGTGAAGGAGATTTAATTGTATAAAATAAAAATTAATAATATGAAATTTCATTCGTATATAGGTGTTTACGAAGAAGAGAAAAAAATTGGGCAGAACATTGAAATTGACTTAATTATATCGCTTTCAAAAGAAATTATTAAAAATGATGATATAAATAGTACGTTAAGTTATGGTGACTGTTATAGGAAAATTAAAAAGATTGTAGAAGAAAGTAATGTTGATTTGCTGGAGACGTTGGCTTTGGATATTATTAAGGAAATAAAGAAATTGAATGAGAATATTGAAGATGTTCAGGTAAATATTAGAAAATTGGCAGTTCCAATTAATGGGATTTTTGATAGTGTGGAAATTCAGATAAAGGATTAGGCGGGAGTGAAAAAATGGAGCAAAAAAATAAAGTTTATTTAAGTTTAGGTGGAAATATTGGAGACAGGAAAGAGTATATTCAAAAAGCTGTTGACATGATTGGAGAAATTGATGGAATTAAGATATTAGAAAAGTCTGGATTGTATGAAACGACTCCGGTTGGATATTTGGAGCAGGATTTGTTTCTGAATGGAGTAATTAAAATTGAAACTGAATTTTCAGCAAGGGATATTTTGAAAATTATAAATAAAATTGAAATTGAACTGGATAGAAAGCGTGAAATTAGATGGGGACCGAGAACAATTGATATTGATATTTTGATTTTTTCAAATAAAAAAATAGATGAAACTGACTTAATAATTCCACATAAAGAAATGTTAAATCGACTATTTGTTTTAGTTCCATTAATTGAAATTTACGATGGAGATTATTTTGGAAAAGAAGTAATTGCTAAAAGAATAGATGAACTGCTTAAAATAGGAGATCAGAAAATACAAAAAGTAGAAGGATAATTTGAAAATTAATTTAAAAAAATGATTTGAAAAGAATTACATATACATAATATATTTTTTTAGTAGTTGTGTTAGTTGTTAGTAATATAATATGAAAAAAAAAGAAATATAGTGTTGTGTTGTAATTCTTATATTTTTTAAATTTTATATTTTTATTATCGGACGTTATATTTTTTGACGTTATATTTTTTTATACACTATTTATACTATTAATATTTATTATTATATTATTTAACGTTTTTCACTAACTTTACTTTTTCTTAAACTTAATTAACTTCTTAACTATATTATCTATTAATATATTCACTTATAAAATATAAAAAGTAATTGTAACATAAATATTATAATAATATAGTAATTGATTGGTACAATATAAAAAAATAAATAAAACATAAATAATGGAATGTTATATTAATTAGTAAGCGTTTAATTAAACTAATTTAATTAATAATTACATTATAAATTATATAAACTTATACAAATTTAGGATTTAATAAAATTGAATTTTTTTAAAAGAATAAAAAATTAGAAACCAAACTTAATTTATTTAAAACAAAAGAAAGGAAAAAATGCAATGGAGAAAAATAAAAATAATTTAGATAAAAAAACAAGGCTAAAAAATATAGAAAATGCGGTGCGTGAGATTTTAATAAATGTTGGAGAAGATGTGGATAGGGAAGGGCTTATTGAAACACCAAAAAGAGTTGCCAAAATGTATGAGGAAATTTTGAGTACAAAAAATGTAGATGACTTTAAGAATTATAAATTATTCGATGTAGATTTGGGGGATTCGCAGGAGATGGTGCTTGTGAAAGAGATTCCGTTTTTTTCAATGTGTGAACATCATATGTTGCCATTTTTTGGGAAAGTGCATGTTGCTTATATTCCACAGGATAATAGGGTTATTGGGCTTAGTAAGATTCCTAGATTAGTGGAATTTGTTTCTAGAAAATTGAGTGTTCAGGAAGAGATTACTGTAAACGTGGCTAAGAAACTGATAGAGATATTGAATCCGCTAGGAGTTGCGGTTGTAGTTGAGGCACGGCATATGTGTATTGAGATGAGAGGGGTTAATAAGATTGGATCTGTTACTAGGACTTCATTTTATAGTGGGGAGTTTAAGGAAAATGCAGACAGGAAGAGAGAGTTTTTGGATGGTATAAGAGATGGGAAATTTTAGTTTATTGTTAAATTTATACTAAACCCCATTTGAATAAACAGATATATTGTAAATCTTTTTAGTTGATATTATTTTCAAATAATTAAAATAAATATTCGCTTTTTGAACGGGGAATAGTATTAAATAAAAAAATTAAGCTGTCTGTCAAATAGATTTAATAAATTTTTATAAAAATGGGAGAAGAAATGATGAAAGAATCATTGTATGGAGAAAAGGAAAGGGTAAGACTGCTTGCGGAAATTTTGAAAAAAATGGATAATCCAGTTAATGATGTTAAGGTTATTCATGTTAGCGGAACAAATGGAAAAGGTTCTACTTGTTATATGATTAACAGTATTTTATGTGAAATGGGGTATAAGGTTGGATTATTTACAAGTCCGCAAATATTAACAGTTTATGAATTAATCAAAGTTAATGGAACTGAAATTACAAAGTTAGAATTTGAAAATTGTAAAGGTGTACTGGAAAAAGTTTTAAGAGAATTGGATTTGGATTTAGAAAGTGATTTGTCATATTTTGAAATGGTATTTTTGATTGCAATGATACATTTTAAAAATAAGGATGTGGAAATGTTGATTTTAGAATGTGGACTTGGTGGTGAACTGGATGCGACTAATGCGGTTCGTAGGATTGATTATACTATTTTTACAAGGATTGGGATTGATCATAAGAATTTTTTGGGAAATACGATTGAGGAAATTTGTCGAACTAAGTCTAAAATTATGCGAAAAGATAGCAATGTGATAGTTGCTCCAAATCAGAGAAATGTTGTTTATGAAATTTTGAAAAAGGAAGCTCAAAATAAAAATTGTAATATTTTTTTGGCGGATAAAAATATAAAAGTTTATGAATTGATGAATGAAGAAGAAAAAATTGTTGAAAATAGTGGAAAGAAAATTACTGAAAATGAAAATTCTGATTTTGCAGATTATACAGAAGTGGAAGCTGAAATAATTGGAAATTGTAATTTTGAGAAAAATTTAAAAAATAAATATTTTTTTAGATTTGGTTTAAGAGGAAAACAGCAACTGGAAAATTTGGCTACAGTTTTGACTTGGTATTTTAGATTTTTTGAGAATTTGGAAAATAGGAAATCTGAAGAAATATTGGATAAGGCTTTAGGAACGTTGAAAATACCAGGACGAATGGAAAAAGTTGGAAAAATTAAGAATGTTTATTTGGATGTGGCACATAATGAGGACAGTGTTGAGGCTTTTGTGAATTATGTTGGGGGAAATTTTCAGGATAGGAAAAAAATTTTTGTGGTGGGATTTTTGAAGGATAAGGAAGTGGAAAAATGTGCTAATTTTTTGAAAAAAGCTGGAGATAATTTTATATTGACAGAACCTAAAAATGAAGAGAGAAAACTGGATTCACAAATTTTGAAAAAATATTTTGAAGATAAAAAAGCTGAAAATCCTGAAAATATAATAATTTCTGAAAAAAACATTGAAAAGGCTTTTTTAAAAGCATTGGAATTAAGAAAAAATGAGGATGAATGTATTTTTGTGGTGGGATCGTTTTATTTGCTTGGGGAAGTGAAACGAGTAATTAAGAGTTATTTTTAATGTAATAAACTTGTTTTGAATTTATAATTATTTTTTTACAAGTTATTAAATAAATATAATATGTTTACTATAATAGAATAAATAAGAAAAGTTAAATTAATTAAAATTCTATATTGTTTAAAATCTAGAAAAAAGATAACAACAATTTTTATCTTCTTAATTATCTGAAAGGTATTAAATTTTTTGATTTTTATGAATGATTATAAAATAATAAGTTAAAAAGTGAAAAATAAAAAATATATACAGAGAAAGGGAAAATGTTGAAATGATTAAAATTAATGAAATAAAAAATAGAGATTCTAAAAATATTGTTATTGAATTTGATGGGGAAAAAAATGAATTGAATAAATTTGGAAATTTTTTGGAAGATAAAAATGTATTTTCTTTTAATCAAGATAAAAAGATTGTGGGAATTTTTAAATATTCTGAGTTAAAGCAGTTGTCTGAAATCTTGAAAAAGGAAAATAATTTTGAGTTTGAAAATGGGATTAATAAATTGGAAGATATTTTGCAAAGGGATAGGCTGATTTGGAAGGGGAATAATTTTGAGTTTGATTTGACAACTGAGTCGGTTATTTATTCAATTTTGAATATTACTCCAGATTCATTTTATGATGGTGGGAGAAATTCGAGCATAGATAAGGTTTTGAAGAGAATCGAAGAAGATATTAGAAATGGGGCTAAGATATTTGAGTTTGGGGGAAAATCATCGAAGCCTAATTTTGATGATATTTCGGCACAGGAAGAATGGAATCGGATTGAAAAATATATTGAAGCTGTGAAAAAGGAGTTTCCAGGTATTGTACTGG
Organism: Leptotrichia wadei; assembly: GCF_007990445.1. Taxonomy (NCBI): domain Bacteria; kingdom Fusobacteriati; phylum Fusobacteriota; class Fusobacteriia; order Fusobacteriales; family Leptotrichiaceae; genus Leptotrichia; species Leptotrichia wadei. The sequence goes on along the minus strand of NZ_AP019841.1, from coordinate 1,209,195 downwards.
CTTTGGACAGTGATACTGAAGAAGTTATTGAAAAAGGATTGAATACTGGAATTGATATTATTAATGATTTTAATGGGTTTACTTCAGAAGGAAAATTGAAATTAGTTGAAAAATATAAGCCTGCATTAGTTGTTATGAATAATGGAAGATTTGATAAAATTCCAAATTTGAAGAATTATTTGGAAGATTATTTTGACAAGAGAGTAAAGGCAATTTTGGAAACTGGGATTGAAAAGGAAAAAATTTCGATAGATCCAGGAGTTGGGTATTCTTCGAATAATAGTATGAATACTCCTGAAGATATGGAAAGAATTAAATCGGTAAAATATTTGCGGGATATGAAGCTGCCAATGATGGTTGCAATTTCAAGAAAGAGTTTCAATGAAAAGATATTTGGATTGACATTGGAAGAAAGACTGATGGGAACGTTGATATTTGAAAGTTTAATGGTGCAGGACGGGGGAAGAATTTTGAGAGTACATGATGTGAAGGAAACTAGGGATATTTTGAATATGCTGGAAGTTTATAATAAATTTTAATAAAAATTGAAAAATTGAAACATTTTATTTTGTGTGGTATAATAAAAAAGTGTAAAATTGAAAAATAGAAAAGTTTAAATTGTTAAATCAATCTTTTTGAAAACTTTACTGTATGTAGAAATAAAGATTAAACTTTTTAAAATTATATATTTTAAGTTTGACAAAATAAAAATTTTTAGTAAAAGAATTTAAAAATCAGAAGTTATAAAAATTTAATAATGGGAAGAAGGAGTTTTGATATTTTATTAATTCAAAAAAATTATTTTTGTTAATATTTTTAGACTTTTGAAAATGAAAGATAAATGGGAGGAATCTAGAAATGAAAAAATATTCAAAAATATTATTTTTAATTACAGCGGTAACAATGATTTCCAGTTGTACGGTAGCACCGCTTACAGGAAGAAGACAATTAAAATTGGTTAGTGATGAAAGTGTGGCAGAAAGTTCAATTTCTTCATACAGAGAACTTATTCAACAGGCTGGAGCTAAAGGGCTATTGGCAAATAATACTCCTGATGGACAACGGTTGAGAAGAATTGGCGGAAGAATGTCGGCGGCAGTTGAAAAATATTTGAATGAAAATGGGATGTCTAAAAAAATATCTGGTTTACAATGGGAATTTAATTTGATAAAAACGAAAGAAATAAATGCATTTGCTATGCCAGGCGGAAAAATTGCTTTTTATACTGGAATAATGCCAGTCTTGAATAGTGATTCTGGAATTGCCTTTGTAATGGGGCATGAAATTGGACACGTTATTGGAGGACATCATGCTGAAGCTTCAAGTAATAATGCTCTTGCTGGAATTGCGGCAGGTGTGACAGATGCATTGACAGGTGGAAATATTATATCTTCTTTAGTTTCCGATGGACTTTCTATTACTCTTTTAAAATTTAATAGAACTCAAGAATATGAAGCAGATAAATACGGAATGATATTTATGGCAATGGCTGGCTATAATCCATCTGAAGCAATTACGACTCTTGAAAGAATGGATTCGATAGGTGGAAGTCAAGGTGCAGAAATTTTATCTACACATCCATCTGGAAAAAACAGAATTGAAGCAGCTAGAAAATTTTTACCTGAAGCAATGAAATATTACAATGCAAAATAGATAATAAAAAAAATGTGAAAATCAAATACGAAAGGAAATGCAGTGAAAAATAAGATAAGTATAGCTCCGATGGTTGACAGGACAGATAGAAATTTTAGAAATTTTGTGAGAATGATAAACAAAGATGTTTTATTGTATACGGAAATGATAACGGCACAGGCAATTCTTAATGGAGATTTGGACTACATTTTGGGATTTGATGAAGTGGAACATCCAATTGTGCTGCAAATTGCGGCAACTAATCCAAAAGAGGCTTATCAGGCTGTAAAAATTGCTGAGAGATATGCTTATGATGAAATTAATCTGAATGTTGGGTGTCCTTCGGATAAAGTTTCAGGAAATATGATGGGTGCTTATCTTATGGCATTTCCAGAAGAAGTTGCAAATATTGTAAAAGCAATGAAAGATGCAACAGATAAACCGATTTCTATAAAGCATAGAATTGGAATTGATGGAAAAAATATATTACCTGATACTTTTGAACGAACATTGCTTGACAAATATGAAGATATGATGAATTTTATTCATATTACTGAAAAATCTGGAGTAAATAAATATATTATTCACGCACGAATAGCAATATTGGCAGGACTTGATCCAAAACAAAACAGAAGCATACCGCCACTTAGATATGATGAAGTTTATCGTGTGAAAAAAGAAAATCCTAATTTGCATATAGAAATTAATGGTGGAGTAAAAACAGTTGAGGAAGTTGATGAGCATCTAAAACACGTGGATTCTGTAATGCTAGGTCGTGAAATTTATGACAATCCTATGATTTTGACTGAATTTGGAAAATATTATGGAAGTGAAGAAAAAATAAATATTACACGTAAAGAAATTATTGAAAAGATGATTCATTATGTTGAAAATATGGAAAAGCAGAATCTTCGTCCACATTTATTTTTAATGCATACTCACGGATTATTTTATAATGTACGTGGCAGCAAGGCTTGGAAAAGAGCAATTAATGAAACAAATACAAATTCTGAAACATTAAGAAAATTGTTAAAAAAAATGTAAAATTTTAGATAGCAAAAAGTCTTAATAGGTTTAGCATAAATTTAAATTATTTGATCGTTGTTGAAAAACAGCGATTTTTGTTTTTAAAAATTAATAATTAGCGAATCAAAATATTCTAAATACAAATATAAAAAAAATATTTTTTTTGTGGACTTTTTATTATAATTATGTAATAATTTAATGAAAACAAATTATGAATTTTTTCACAAATAAATTTGATTTAAAAAAGAAACTTTTATAAAGACAAAAAAAATTAGAAAGGAGATGTGGTAAGTTATCTTATCACGATATAAAAAATGAGAAATAATCAAACTTTGGAACAAGTGTCAAATGCTGCGGAAAGTAAGGTTCAGTTGCTAAAAAATTCTAAGGGAAAATATTTTTTATCGGCATTTATGGCAGGGATGTTTATTGGATTGGGAATTTTATTGACGTTTACGGTTGGAGGAGTTAGCAGTGGATTGCCAACTAATAAAATTCTTATGGGAGTCAGTTTTGGGATAGCACTTAGTCTTGTAGTTGTGTTTGGAATGGAGCTTTTTACGGGAAATAATATGGTTGGAGTAACAGGAATGTTAAATAAGACAATAACTTTTAAAGATATGATTTTTATGTGGATAGCGGCTTATATTGGAAATGTTGTTGGATCAGTTGTACTTGCCATTATATATGTTTTTTCAAATTCTGCTTCAAAGCCTGTTGTAGATTTTATTGTGAAAGTTTCAAAGGCTAAAGTTGCAGCTCTACCGCAAGAATTGTTTTTTAAAGGAATTTTATGTAATATTTTAGTATGTCTTGCTGTTTTGGCTGGAATAAAGTTAAAGGAAGAAACTGCTAGGCTAATAATGGTTTTTTGGTGTCTTTTTGCATTTATCACTGCTGGATTTGAACATAGTGTTGCTAATATGACGCTTTTAATGATGGGAATCATGTATAAGGGAATTACTTTGAATGGATATTTCTATAATTTGCTGTTTGTAACATTGGGAAATATTGTTGGTGGAGGCTTTATTGGGTATGCCTGTTATTATTTGGGAAGAAAGGAAATAAAAAAATAAGAATAAAAAATTGAAATAATTGGAGAGAATATAACAAGGGGCTTAATCCTTTGTTTATGAAAAATTTAGGAGGAGTAATGAAAATTAGCTTAAATCGTGAAAATTTTAATTCAGCACTTGAAAAGCTGAAAAGGGAGTATAAAATATATGCCCCAATTGAAATACCATTTCGTGGGACATTTTCAGATACTTCTGTAATTAGATATTCTGAAATTGATAAGATTGAAGAGATATGCTTTGATAAAAAATCTCATTTTTCAGCAAAGGAAGTAATGCTGCCAATAACACAGACAATGTTTTATTTTACAGAAGATGGATGTACAATGCCTAAAGAAGAAGATAAAAAATATCTTATATTTCTTAGAAGCTGTGATTTGCATTCTGTGAAAAGAGTCGATGAAGTTTATTTAAATAACAAATTTTTGGATATTTACTATAAAAGAGTAAGAGATAAAGTAAAATTTGTAGTATTTGGATGTCCAAATTCGTTTGAAAACTGTTTTTGTGTGGATATGAAGACTAATAAGACTGATGAATATAATATTGGAATAAAAGTTACAGATGATAAAGTATTTGCTGATATAAGAGATGATGAATTAAAGGCCTATTTTGATGAAGTTATTTCTGAAAATAAAGAAAATAATAAAATAAATGAAAATGTAGAATTTGAAATGGAATTTGTGGAAGATAATGAAATTCACGTAGATATTCCAGATAACATTGAACTTTCTGATATTATAAATTTAGATTTATGGCGTGAATATGACAGCCGTTGCATAGCTTGTGGAAAATGTAATTTCGTTTGTCCAACTTGTACTTGTACGACAACGCAAGATGTGTTTTACAGTGAAAATGACAATAATGGAGAGCGAAGAAGAGTGTGGGCTTCATGCCATGTAAACGGATTTACTGATATGGCTGGCGGTCATTCGTTTAGACAAAGACATGGAGATAGAATGAGATTTAAAGTTATGCATAAAATTTCTGACTTTAAAAAGAGATTTGGCTATCAAATGTGTACGGGATGTGGACGATGTGATGATGCTTGTCCTGAATATATTTCATTTTCAAATTGTATAAACAAACTAAGTGCGGAATTAAAAAGAATTTCAGCTGAAAAAAGAGGTGAAAAGTCAGAATGAATACTAATACATTAAATACCATAAATATGGATGAGCAAGATATAATAGATATGAATATATACTTTCCAACTGTTCACAAACTTTTATTCATTGAAAAGGTTACAGAGCTGGAATGGCTATTTCGTGTAGAATATAAAAATGGAAAAGTAAATGCTGGGCAATTTATGCAAGTTTCGTTGCCAGGAGTTGGAGAATCTCCTATTTCTGTTGCCAATTTTGACTTGGAGGAAGGATATCTTGATTTTTTGATTAGAAAAGTTGGGAAAGTTACAGATAAGATTTTTGAATTAAAGGCAGGAGATAGAATTTTTTTAAGAGGTCCTTATGGAAATGGTTTTCCAATTGAGGAATATAAAAATAAACATATTGTAATGGTCGTTGGAGGAAGTGGAATTGCACCAGTTCGTCCGATTATTGAATATTTTACAAAACATCCTGAAGAAATGAAGTCTTTTAAAATAATTGTAGGTTATAAAAATTATGAAAGCGTTATTTTTGAAAAAGAATTTTCACGTTGGAGAGAAAATATTGAGATTTTAGTCACTTTGGATAATGCTGAAAGTGCGAGAAATTTAGGAAAAACGGAAAATGAGTTTCACGAAGGAATGGTGACTAAATATATCCCAGATTTGAAAATTGAAAATATGGATGAAACTGAATTTATCGTAGTGGGACCGCCAATAATGATGCATTTTGCTTGTCTTGAAATTTTGAAATTAAATGTACCAGTTGAAAAAATATGGGTTTCATTTGAGAGAAAAATGTCGTGTGCGGTTGGAAAATGTGGGCACTGCAAGATTGATGAAACATACATCTGCTTAGAAGGGCCTGTATTTAAGTATGACAAGGCACAAAAATTGTTGGATTAAAAAATTTTTAGAAATTTGAATTTAAGAAAGAAGGCAATAAAATGAGTATTGATTTAAATAGAAAAGTTGTTACAAAAAATGCATATAGAGTGACAAAAGACAGATCAAAAACTGCACTTCGTGTAAGAGTCCCAGGCGGAGCAGTTACAGCGGAAATAATGGGCTTAGTTGCAGACATAGCAAATACTTACGGAGATGGAAATGTGCATATTACAACTCGTCAAGGATTTGAAGTTTTGGGAATCAATTGGAAGGACATTGAAAAAGTCAACAAAATGGTTCAGCCAATTATGGAAAAATTGGATATTAATTACAAGGATAAAGATAAGGGATATGCGGCTGCAGGGACAAGAAATGTGGCAGCTTGTATTGGAAACAAAGTTTGTCCAAAAGGGGCCTACAATACAACTGAACTTGCAAAAAAAATAGAAAAAGTAATTTTCCCAAATGATTTTCACTTCAAAGTAGCTCTAACTGGTTGTCCAAACGACTGTCAAAAAGTGAGAATGCACGATTTTGGAATAATCGGAATGGCAAAGCCTGAACTAGATGAATCAAGATGTGTTTCGTGTGGAATGTGTGAAAGAAAATGTAAAAAATTGTCAACAGGAGCAATTTCATATAAAAATTATAAACCTGTGAGAGATCATCAAAGATGTATTGGCTGTGGTGAATGTGTTTTAAACTGTCCAACAGGTGCATGGACAAGATCACCTAAAAAATATTATAAACTTGCAATAATGGGAAGAAGTGGAAAACAAAATCCAAGACTTGCTGAAGATTGGCTATTTTGGGCAGATGAAGAATCAATTATAAAAATTATGAAAAATACTTATGAATACGTTGACAAATATATTGATAGAAGCCTTCCAAAAGAGCATATCGGTTATATTGTTGACAGAACTGGATTTGAAGAATTTAAAAAATGGGCTTTAAAAGGTGTAAATTTACCTGAAGAAACTGTTATGGTAAATAATATTTATTGGGGAAATGGTATAAAATATCAAGGAATATTGTAAAATATTTTAAATATGAAAGAAGTGATTTGAATGTCTTGGATGGATAAATATAAAAAATTAAAAAATGATTTTAACAAAAAAGATTATCATGGTGAAGATCCTAGTGAAGTTAATGAATATGACGAATATGATGAGTATGAAGAACATCAAGATAAGGATAATGATGATTGTAATAAAGATTAACTTATAAAAATAATAAATTTGAACTGTACTTGGTTTTTGAATAATAGAAAGTACAGTTTTTTTATTTAAATTTAAATATTGAAAATTTCTATATATTATAGAAATTTATAATAATTTTATGTTAAAATATTAGAGTGAAAATAGAAATTATTTATGATGAGCTAAAAGACTTTTAGAATAAAGGGTGATTACAATGGAAGGTTTTCAGAAAAAAGAAGAAAACAATATAGAAATACAAAATATTGAAATTTTAAACAATGGAAAAATAGAAAAAAGTAAACTATTTTTATTAGAAATTGAAGATGAAATTAATTTGAAAATAGAAATTGAAAATATGGTATATTTTTCAAAAAGTGATAATATATTTGATTCTGTTGTAGAATTACGAAAAAAATTAGAATTAAAAAACATTTATTTACTTTGTAATGCTTCGGTTATTAATGTTTATCCTTCTGGAATGCAAAAAGAATTTGGAGGGACAAAGGCGTATAAATTACAAATGGGAAAACAAGCAACTTTATCTGATGTAGTAGATATTTTTGATTACGATAGTGAATTAAAAATTGGCAGTGTTAAGGAACAAGAAGAATTTTTTGAAAGTTGGATAGAAAGTTTGAGAAAATAAAATGAAAAAAATTATTGTATTATTATTAATTATATTAGTTATATTTCTTTATTTTAATAATTCAAGAGAAGTAAAAAAAGAAGGATTTTACTCAGTTTCATTTTTTTATTCTGACAATAAAGAAAAGATTTTTCAAGTTGAAAATATTGAAATTGATTATTTTAAAAATATTATTATAAAGTTAAAAAAATATACAATAAAATGGAATTAAAAAAAATAATAGTGTATTATAAAGATAAAAAAACTGGTAAAATTATTGTAAATGAAAGATTAGGAATTGATAGTTTAAAAGATGCCAAATATATTGATGTTGATAAAAAAGAATTTATTTATTCAATAGATAAAGAAATAACTCACATTTTAGGTTCAAAAAACGAAAAATATAAAATTACCACATCTATCTATATGGAAAAAGGATTTGATTTAGAGTTTGTAATAGAAAATGAAGGTAAAACAGCTACAATAAAAAAGAAATTTCAGTTGCTTATAATGAATAATAATCAACATTTTTTATTAATGATTGTTATTATTAAAGGCAAGGAATGAATAACAAATAGCAAAACTTTTAAACTAAATATTCTGTTGCACGAATGACGGCTGAAGAAAGTAAAATTAGTAATTATGAATTTATAAAGGAGAACAAATAATGAAAATATCAGCAAAATATGAAAATAAATTAAAGAAATTATTTGAATTAAGTAAAAAAACTCATGTTGTAAATTTTCAACTGAGAAATGAGGAATTAATTTCAAATTTCTCTGATGTTACAGATGAAGAAAAAATAGATATGATTAAAGAAGGAATAAAACAAGCATACTATAAAAAAAATTCAGATGAGATAGCGTACTTAATGTATTCCATTGGGATTTTTGGTTTATTTCCAAAATATTCATTAAATTTTGTTAAGAGTTTCAGCGAATTATCAAGAGAGGAATTTCATGAAGAACATGAAGATATTGCTAGTTATTTTCAAAGTTTACATTTACCTCAAACAATAGACACGGTATACGAACTAGCAACCTCGAATTTTGAAAAATATCAATAGGATGATAATTTTGCATTAGTGAGAAAATGCTGTTTTGCTTTGGGGGATATTAATACTCCTAAGGCGAAAGAAAAATTGGAATTATTATTACAAAGTGAAGAAGAGACTATAAGAGAACATGCAATGGAGCAGTTGAAGAGATGTGATTTTACAAATAAGGATATTGAATGAAAGGATTAGTTATGAGAAAAGAAGAGGAAAGAAATATTTATGCTGTATTTGATGATAAAACAATAAGAGTTTATCAGGCATATAACAATGAAATAGCAGACGAGGCTTTAAAATTAGGAAGGTTTGGAAGTAAGTTCAGTTTAAACAGAATGACTTGGATAAAGCCATCATTTCTTTGGATGATGTACAGAAGTAGTTGGGCTAGCAAGCAAGGACAGGAAAGAATACTGGCAATAGACTTGAAAAGGGAAGGATTTGATGAAATAGTGAAAAATTCTGTACTTTCATCTTTTAGAGAAGTTTCTGATTTATCTAAGGAGGAATGGAAAGAAAAATTGGAAAATTCAGAAGTAAGATGTCAATGGGATCCTGATAGGGATATTTACGGCAATCCAATAGAAAGAAGAGCGATACAGTTAGGTATAAAGGGAGAAACAGTGAGAAAATATATAAATGAATGGATTGTAAATATAACGGATATAACAGATAAAGTTATTGAGATGAGAAACAGTATTCAAAATGGAACTTTTTCAGAATCTATGCTTCCTCAAGAGAAAAAATATATTTTGAATGATTAGATTTTAAAATATTATTTAAATATAAATTTGTAAAAATTACAAAAAACTATTGATTTTTTTCTAAAATATAGTATAATTAAATAGATTGAGAAAAAAATAATTTGATATACTAATTATTGATTGTTTAATATTAAATGATTTAACAATAATTTGAAGGGAAAGGAAAACTAGATGAAAATTGTGGTAATTGGATGTACGCATGCTGGGACGGCGGCAATTTTGAATTTGAGAAAGATGAATCCTGAAGCGGAGGTAACTGTATTTGAAAGAAATGATAATATTTCGTTCCTTTCTTGCGGGATTGCTTTGTATGTTGGAGGAATAGTGAAGGATCCTAAAGGGTTGTTTTATTCTTCTCCTGAAAAATTAAAGGAATTGAATGTTGATACAAAGATGAAACATGAAGTTAAAAATGTTGATATTGAAGGTAAAAAAATTCATGTTGTAAATCTTGAAAATGGAAATGAATTTGATGAAACTTTTGATAAATTGATTATTACATCAGGTTCTTGGCCGATTATTCCGCCAATTGAAGGAATTGATCTAAATAATATTTTGCTTTGTAAGAATTATAATCATTCAAATGAAATTATTGAAAGGGCAAAAAATTCTCAAAAAATTGTTGTTGTTGGTGCTGGGTATATTGGAGTGGAACTTGTGGAAGCATTTAGGGATAATGGGAAAGAAGTTGTGCTGGTAGATGCTGAAGAAAGAATTTTGAGTAAATATTTTGATAAGGAATTTACAGATGTTGCTGAAGAATCAATTAAACAAAGGGGAATTGTACTTGCAACTGGGGAAAAGGTTTTGAAATTTGAAGGAAGTAATGGAAATGTGGCAAAAGTAATTACTGACAAAAATGAATATGAAGCTGATATGGTAATTATGTGTGTTGGATTCTTGCCAAGTACTTCACTATTTAAAGGACAGCTGGAAATGTTGCCAAATGGAGCGATTAAAGTTGATGAGTATATGCGAACAAGTAATAAGGATGTTATGGCGGCAGGAGATTGCTGTTCGGTATTTTATAATCCTTTACAAAAGGAAGTATATATTCCGCTTGCGACAAATGCTGTGAGAATGGGAACATTGGCAGGTATAAATTTATTTGAAAATAAAATTAGACATATTGGGACACAAGGGACTTCTGGAATAAAAATTTATGAAAATAATATGGCAGCAACTGGATTAACAGAAGAAAGTGCAAAAGAAGAAGGAATAGAAGTGGAAAGCGTAATTGCTGTCGATAATTACCGTCCTGAATTTATGCCAACTTATGAAAAAGTAACATTAAAAGTAATTTATGACAAAAACAGCAGAGTAATTTTAGGGGCACAATTAACTTCTAAGATTGATCTGACACAATCAATTAATACATTGTCAGTATGTATTCAAAATAAAATGACAATAGAAGAATTGGCATTTGTTGACTTTTTCTTCCAGCCTCATTATAATAAACCTTGGAATTTCTTAAATTTGGCAGGATTGAATGCTTTAAAATAAAATTTAAGATATTGAAAATTAAAACTGTATATAGGTGAGAGAAAAATGATATATGACATATTAGATTTTTTAGAAGAGTTATTTTGGAAAGTAAGAGCTTACTACAGGAAAAGAAAAAGTATAGTTATAAGTATTTTTATTTTTATAATTTCAATTTATGCAGGAAGTTTAATTTATTTTCTAAAAGATGAGAGAATTAAACTTGTAAAAGAGAATCGGGGGGAATATGATTTTTGGTATGTTCATGAATTTGATTTCAAAAGAAAACTTTACGCAATGAATTATGGATTTTCACTTAATGAGACAGTTAGGCTATATAATTTTAATTTTAAAAGGCATTTAGTTGGATGGAAATGGAAGATAGGAAGTAAAGATGTATTTTATGTTTTTATATTGCCGTATAATAGAAAATACTTTTATGTTCCAGAAAGACAGATATTGTATTTGAAAAAAGTTGATTATTCAAAAGAATTTGAAAAAGAAGCTATAGATTATAAAAATATTGGAAAAATTCTTGAAGTAAAATTAGTGGAAGATGAAAAAGATAGAAAAATACGGAAATTTTTAAAATTTTTAGAAGAAAATAATTAAGAAAAAAAGGAGCAACCTCACAGATTAACTATGAGAGAACTCCTTTTTAGTTTTTTATAAAAATGAAAAATTTTAATTGCCTAACTACATTTGAAAATCTCCAGTTTCGCCATTATTGGCTTTATCTATCAAAAAGTTTGACATTTCTTTAAATTCTGATACTGCTTTTGCATCTTTTCCTGTTACAGAACTTACGCTTTGTGAATTTATAAGGCTTCTTGAGATTTCAAGAGCTATATCTCTGAATGAATTCTGGCTCATTGAAAATAATTCACCATTTTGGTTTTTTCTATCATATTGAGCACCGATTATTTTCCCATCTCTAACTGTTAATTTTACAAATGAATTCCAATTTCCATCGTATCTTTTTTCAACAGAATAAATACCGTTTTTTAATGCTGAAAATCCTAAAGCATTTAATAAAAATATTAAGATAACTAAAAATTTTTTCATATTTACCACCACTTTTCTAAATAAAAATTTTTTTCTAAAATCTCCCTCTAATATATTATACACTATTTCTTAAAAAAATCAATCATTTTTTAACAAAAAGATAGCAAGAAGTCTCCGACTTCTATAAGTGGGAGATGAATTGCTTTTGTTGTAAAAAAAATTGAAAAAAGGATACTCTTATGATACAATTTTTATATAAATAATGATAAAATCTCTAAAGAAATAATTAAAAATAATATTCAAAATCAAAAGGAGGTGTAATTTTATGAAATATAATTTGGTATTCAAATACAGAATTTATCCAAATAAAGAGCAGGAATTATTGATAAATAAGACTTTTGGATGTGTTCGTTTTGTTTACAATACAATTTTGTACACTGCGAATAAAATTTATGAAGAAACTGGAAAAAATAAAATAATTACACCTGCCAGTTTGAAAAGTGAAAATCAATTTTTGAAAGAAGTGGACAGTCTTGCACTTTCAAATGCTCAATTAAATGTGAGACGATCATTTACGAATTTTTTTCAGAAGAGAGCAAAATTTCCAAGGTTCAAATCTAAAAAGAATAATGTTAAAAGTTATACAACAAATTGTGTGAATAATTCGATACGAATTGAGGAAAATAAATATTTGGTCTTGCCAAAATTGAAAAGAATAAAATTAAAATATCATAGAGAAATACCAAAGAATTATAGAATAAAGTCGGTAACATTGACAAACTGTAATGGAAATTACTATGTTTCTATTTTGACGGAATTTGAAAAAGAAATTCAAAAAAATCCAAGTAATAATAAAGTGATTGGACTTGATTTTTCGATGTCTGAACTATTTATCAGTTCTGAAAACCAAAGGGCTGATTATCCAAAATATTTTAGAATGTTGGAAGAAGAATTGAAAAAATTACAGAAATCATTATCGAGAAAAGTGAAGTTTTCTAAAAATTGGTATAAGCAAAAAGCGAAAATATCAAAATTGCATGAGTATATTAAAAATTGCCGAAGAGATTTTTTGCATAAATTATCGAAAAAATTGTCTGAAGATTATAATGCTGTGGTTGTTGAAGATTTGAATATGAAAGGGATGAGCCAGGCATTAAATTTTGGAAAAAGTGTAGGAGATAATGGATGGGGAATGTTTTTGAGAATGCTTGAGTATAAACTGATGTTTTTAGGAAAGCAATTTTTGAAGATAGATAAGTGGTTTCCATCGTCGAAAACTTGTAGTAAATGTGGAAATGTTAAAGAGAAACTGGAATTATCAGAAAGAAGTTATAAATGTGAGTGCTGCGGGATTGAAATTGATAGAGATTACAATGCGGCATTGAATATAAAAAACATTGGAAAAGCGATGTTGGAATATTAAGAAAATAAAAGAAAACAGGGCAGGGACTGCCCGAAGAGCTTGGTAAATATATTTGGCTAGCAAAAGCAGATACTTCCCAAGAAGCTCCCGCTTCTAAAAGCGGGAGTAGTTCACTAAAATGCTTGTGTATCTGTCACATAACCATCTTTGTTATAAAAAGTCCAGTTTCCATAAGCCTTGTAATTTCTCAAAGCTCCTTGTGCTTTGACTTTTCCGTTGTCATAATATTGAGTGAAGTTACCGTTTCCATTTACTAATTTCATTTCACGTTCCTTTGAACCGTTTCTTGAATAGCCTAAAATGTCGGTAATAATACCATTTTGATAATTTTCGATTAATTTTTTTGTACCATTTTCATAGTTCCAAGTCCATTGCCCATTTCTGTAATTACGGGAATAATTTCCATTTGAACGTACAATACCGTTGGAATAGTATGATTTTGTTTCTCCGTTTAATTGTCCATTTGCATAAGTATTTTCATTTGTGACAATTCCATTTGAAACTTTTACTTCTTTTCCGTTCTTTATATTGTTTGCATATTCAAGCGATGAAGTTAAACGTCCAAATTCATCAAAATCGTAACTTGCACCATTTAACATTCCATTTTTGTAATTTCTTATAGTTTTAGAATTACCATTTCCGTAAAAGTCGATATCTTCACCTTCTCTTACACCATTTGCATAATTTACAACTTTTTGCAAATTACCATTTTGATAGTATAAAAACATAGGCCCATTTAATGCACCGTTTTGATAATTTCTAACAGCCTGAGCATTTCCAGTTTTGTCAAATTCAACGTATACTCCAGTAAACGGCTGTCCAGTTTCTTTTACTGTAGCAAAATTTCCGGCAATTGCAACATTGTCAACTGTGCTATAGTATGAAGTTAATGCACGTGAAGACTGGGCTGAATATTCACTGCTTCTTTTAGCATAAACTTTTGGAACTGCTGCCGCTGATGACAAGATATTTATAGATAAACATGAAAATAATACTATTATTGATTTTTTTAACATAATAAATTTTCCTCCTTTTTTAAGCATTATTTTTATTATACCAATAATAAATTAGATTTGTCTTAGAAAAAATGTGGTTATAAAAAAATTTTAAAAAATAAATAAAGTGTGCTATAATTTTACTGATTGTTAGAACACATTGCAACTTTAGTAAATAAAATAAAAAAGGAGAGGAGAGATTTAATGGATTTATATAATTTGAGAAATAATATGAGAAGCAGATATTTTTCAATGCTGGAATATTTGAATAATGGATTTGAAATTTTTAAAATGTTTGTGAAAAAGCATCCTTTATTAGTTTTTTCACATTTTGTATTTTCAACTGTCATGGTACTTTTTATTACATTTCCATTTACAGAACAGGCAGTAAAAATGTATGAATTTGCAAAAAAAGTGAATAATACAAAGATGCAGAAAAATATAAATATAAATGAATATGCTTCCCTTTTATCCAGCCTATTTTCCATGCTTTTGCTATATGCTTTAATTTCACTGATTCTTCAGTTTGTGGCAGTAATTATACGAAAAAAGGCAGGCCTGGAAATTGAGATGGAAGAAGATGCTGAAAAAGAGAAAATAAAAAAAGATAAATTTAAATTGGGGAAAATTACACTTAAATTTATAATTATGATGGCTGTATACTTAATTATCGGATTGGCTTTAATGATGCTTATTGTCGTATTTTCATTAGTTTTAGACAGTTCTTCAGCATTATTTATAGTATCTGTCATATATTTCACTTTATTTTTTAATGTGCTATATTTACAGCAAATATATTATTTAAGGGATGTCAATTTAGTAGAAGCGTTCAGATATAACTTATATTTAAGCAAAGGAAAAAGATTAAGAATATTGCTTCCAATAATAATGATTGCACTGATTACTTTTTTTATCAATTATGCTTTAAATTATTTTACTGGAATAACAATTGGAAAATTACAAAATTTACAAATATTAGGAATAGTTACATCAGCAACTGGCGGTATTGTTAAGACTTTTTCAGTTTTATATACAATAATAGCAGAAAATCTTGTATATTTTAATGTGGAATATATGGATTTGAAGGGATTAAAATAAAAAAAGGAGAGAACTATGAATTTTGAAAATCTACAAAAAGATCTATTTGAAAGAAAACTTAATTTAGGAGAATATTTTGCAAAAACATTTGAACTTTTAAAAGTGTTTCTGAAAGAAAATAAGTTATGGTTTATTTTGCTTGCACTTGGAAATGCTTGGCTGCTTTTTTCAAATATATTGATGCAGCATATTGGAATAAGTTTAAAAATTGCAGAAAGTACTGGATATAACCGTGGTATTATTGGAGCACTTTTTTCAAATCTTTTAGTACTTTTTGGCATTGTTATAGTATCACTTGGATTAGGACTTTTAAAAGTAATAATTTATATGAAGTCAGGTTATAAAATTGAAGGAAAGGAAAAGGAATATCGGTTTGAAAATGCTTTTATTAAATATTTGAAGTATATTGGGATGTACTTGTTATTTGTAATTGCAATTGCAGTCATAATAATGATCTTATTTCTGCTTGTGGCCATTCTTGCTGTTGCCACTACTGTTGCCACTAGAGGGATTCATTCAAATTTTGTCAGATATATTTTAATTGCAATACCATTAATAGCTTATGTTGCAATTATACTTGCATTTATATTGAATGTTCTTTACTTTTTTCAAATATTTTATATTAGAAATATGAAAATATGGGATTCATTTAAATACAATTTGAAATTGTCTAAAAAAAATAGACTTAGAATAATTGTTCCAGTAATTATAATTGTACTGGCAAGTTTAATATTTGTAGTTCCTTTTGTTTTTTCAGTATTTGATTTTATGCCAATTTATGTAGGATTTGCAGCTTCTGTTATATGTGGATTTTTTTCAGGAATTTTGGGAGTTGCTGGAATAATAATGAATATTGTAGTATTTTTAAACGTTGAATACGATTATTTAAAAAAGCAAGCTGAAATAAAGAATGAAAATAATGATGATTTGGAATTAAAATCAGAATAAATATAAATAATTGAAGTGGAATTTTTGACAGTTCCACTTTTTTTAATAAAAAAAATAAATATTTTTCATTTTGAGTACGTTGTGTTTTCAAAATATTTGTGATAAAATAATAAAGTATTATTTTATTTAAAAAAGATGTATTATTTAAAAAATTGTGCTATACTATTTATAGCGTAACAATAATATAGTGATTACATTTTAAATTTTTAAAAAAGAAAAATAATCGCTATAAATATTATATTTAGGTATTTGTAAAAGTCATAAAAATTGAATAACATATATTATAATGGCAGGAAATAAAAAAAATGAATTTTTCATCTTGTCACCTTGTCAAGTAAAAATATTATGCTTATTGAATTTTTAGATTTTTTAAATAACTGTATAAATATTATATTAGTTAGGAGGATGTATGGGGATTTTTGATTTTTTTAAATCTTCCGAAAAGAAGGAGAAAGAAAAGGAAAAGGAAACAGCTGGCAGCGGAAATAATAATGCCGCTAAAAATGCTCAAATCAGAAGGCAAATTTACGATATTGCAAATAATGAGTCTGAAATGATGGAGAATGGCAATTATTCAGATGACTTTACGGAAGTTTCCTATTATGATGATTTTGGGAAAGAATTTAAGATGCCAAAAAAAGACTGGCTTGATAAAAAATTGTATCCATCTATAAGAAAAAACTGGAATAATATGGATGGGCTGTACCCGATAATCCAGGACGCTTTTTCCAAGGGAGTTTATACGGAAGTAAAGGAAGCTGTGTTAAGATTTTATGCGGCAGATGAAAATTTTGAAAGAAAAATGATTTTACTTGGAACTTATCATACAAAAACTGGAGCTTATCAAAATGCACTTGAGCTATATGAAAAAAATTTGAATATTGACAATATTACAGAAGGGCTTTGTATAGCATATGCAGAAGTTTTGGAGCTTTGTGGAAAAGTTCCTGAAGCTGAAAGAAAATACTACGATGCGCTTGAGATTAATCCAAATTCAGCAACGGCATTTAAAAAGTACTTTGACATTGTTAAACGGAGAAATGTTAAGGAATATGAAAGCAAACTTGAGAAGTTGTCTGAAATAAGCGGGAACTGGCGCGCTAAAATGATGAGAGCGATGGTTTTCTTTAAAAAAGGCGACAAGGAAAGCGGAAATTTCTTTTTAATAAATGCATTAAAGGAATCTGGATACAATTCAGAAGTTATGTATATTACATCAAGCATTTATATTCTTAATGAACTTTACGACGAATTTAAGCAATATGTGCTTGCATACTATAATCCAGAAAAGCATAATGCATATACTGCCTTAAATGTTCTAAAATACTATAAGGTGAGAAACTTGTATAAGGAAGGGCTGGAATTATGTAAATTTACATCTAAGTTCCCTTGGATTGAGCATTATAAGAAATTTATGTATTATGAAGATTATTTTTGGAAAATGAAAGTAAATTCTGAAAGTTTAAATAACGATGAAAGTGCTTCAAATCACTTTTTTTCAACAAATAAGCCAATTTGGTATTATGAGTTCAATCATCCAGAGTTTATGTTAAATCAAAGCAGAAGGGTAAAGCCAAATGTCCTTATACTGACATTTACTTCGATAGGAGAAAAATCAGAATTAGCTGAAAATCTGGCTGTTTCGCTGCCATTGTACTTAAACGAGAATTTGCATTATAAGACAAACTTAAATTATCAGCTGGCAGTAGCCTATAACAAAGAAAGTTTATTTGTATCTAAAAAACGTTACAGCATAGATTATATGAAACTGATAAGACAGCAGAATAATAACTTGAACTTTGTTTTAGCAGGAAATATTTTAAAAATGCCGAATGTGGAAAAATATGAGATTGAAATTTATCTTTACGATACATTTAATGAGCAGAAATCAATTTTAGTTAATAAAATTTATGATGAAAATAATATTTATAGCGTTCAGAACGACCTGCTAAAAGCTGTGAGCACTTTCTTTGAAAGGGATTTTTCTATAAAATATGAAAGAAATTTACATAACTTGATTTTATTCTCGCCTAAATTAAAATTTTTGATACAAAGCAAAATTCATAAGGAACATCAGTCCTGGAGATATAAAAAGCTTCTTTCAGACCAGATTGACGTAGTGCTTGAAGATAGAAACAATGATCTTAAGAAAATAAATCTTCTGGCGCTTTTATATGAGATAAAACAGACAAACAGCCAACTTTTAAAATTTCAAAAACCTATTATTTACAGCATGAATATTCACGGAATATTTGAAACGCAGACATTGAAGATACTTGCGCCAATTATATTCAAGATATATGATGATGATGTTAATTTTCAGGCAAATATAGAGGCCCTGAATATTACAGATTCAAATTATTTAAGCTGGATAAATAGATTTTCGGAGGAGTAGATTATGTTTTCTTACAAAAAAATAGCGGCAATAGTGACATCTGTCCTTTACATATTTGTAAATTATGATTTTTATAACTCAATTTTTCATGAATATACAAATGACAGGCTGTTTCATACAACAACATATTTGGGCATTGTAGAACTGGTTTTCTTTATCATGCTATTTCTTTCAGTATTTCAGCTTGAAAATATGGAAACTAAAAAAAAGGGTGATAAAACTAGGGCAGAAAAAGAAAAGGAAGGTAAAAAAGATGCGAGAGATCTGACAATTTGCTTCCTTATATTTATAGCGAGCCTTATCTGCATAAATATTTCCCGTGTAATTCTGACAAGTTCACCCTATATAAATGACATAGCTTCAACTGCAAGTTCCTACACTATGTTTATTGGCGGCACAAGAGTATTATTTATTTTTTCATCAATAATGCTTATTTTCATTGCAGTAAGCAGAAAAAATGCACTGTTAATAATAATTTCAGCAATAAATTTTATAATTTCTATAATGATATGGCTAGATTTTGACGCAAATGTCACTGCAATTATGAGAATTTTCATTGCAATATTAGCAATCATTTACTATTTCCAATTAAAAGATGGAAATACTGTTAATGCAAATAAAAAATATAAAATAAAAAGCAGTAAAAAGCAAATTGGAAATAATCAATAAATTAAATTTCTGGATAATTCACCATAAGTTAAAAATTAAGTTTATTAATACAATAAAAATTAAAACAGGAGGATAATAACTAAATGAAAAAAAATATAGCAAATTTATTATTTTTAGCATCAATATTATCTGTTGGAAATATATTAAATGCACATAATCAAAATGTTTCAAAAGATGTAAAAAAACCAATAGAAATACGTATTGATAATAACGGGCAAGTAATCAGGGATCAGTCTGGTTACGGCAGAAATGACAATAATAACGGACAAAACACCCGTATAAGCACAGATGCCCAAAGAGGCGGAACTGAAACAATATCAAATTCAGCAGGAACAATCAGAGTAGATACTTCGTATAGTTCTCAAGGTCAAGATTATAGACAGAAATTCATAATCTTGCATTATACGGCAGGAAATAGAGATTCGTCATTAAAAACTTTGACAAAAAATGAAGTAAGTGCGCATTACATGGTTTCAGATGACAAATCAGAACCAGTTTATTCATTGGTAGATGAAAATAAGAGAGCCTGGCATGCTGGAGTTAGTGATTGGAAAGGAAGAAACAATTTAAATGATACTTCAATTGGAATTGAAATTGTAAATGGTGGAGATGTCAGTGGAACATTTGTGCCATATAAAGATTTCCAAATAAAAGAGGTTGCTGTTTTAGTTAAATATTTAGCTGATAAATATGAAATTCCTGCAACGAATATTTTAGGACATTCAGATATTGCGCCACAAAGAAAATCTGATCCAGGTCCATTATTCCCTTGGAGAGAATTGTACACAAAATACAATATTGGAATGTGGTATGATAACGATACAAAAAATAATTATGAAAGAGAATATTCGACTAAATTGAGTATGATACCTGTTGCTGAAATTCAAAAAGAATTAAATAAATTTGGATACGGTATAAGTATAACTGGAGCTTGGGATAAACAAACTAAAAATGTAATAAAAGTATTCCAACACCATTTTAGACCATCAAATTATAGTGGAGAAATGGATGTTGAAACATTTGCTATTTTAAAAGCATTGAATGAAAAATATAATAAAAAATAGTATTTTGCAAAAAGTTTATTATAGCAAAAGAAAAACATTATTACAGACAGTAGAGCTTTTTAGCAAACAGATAATTTAAGAAGAAGAAAGGAAAAATTATAAAATGAAAAAGTTTTCAAATAGAGCTTTAAATATGCACTATTCACCGATTAGAAAATTAGTTCCATACATTGATGAGGCTAAAAGAAATGGAGTAAAAGTGTATCAGTTACATATTGGTCAACCTGATGTGGAGACGCCAGATACATTTTTTGAAGGATTGAATAACTACAAAGAAAAAATTGTAAAATATACAAATTCAGCTGGAATAATAGAACTTAGAGAGTCATTTTCTAAATCTTATAAAAAAGTTGAAATTGATCTTTTACCAGAAGAAATTTTGGTTACTCAAGGTGGAAGTGAAGCAATTCAAATTACACTTCAAACTCTTTGTAATCCTGGGGATGAAGTTTTAGTGCCTGAGCCATATTATACTAATTATGACAGTTTTTTGAGAATTGCAGATGCAAAATTAGTTCCAATTGAAACTTCAATTGAAAATCATTATCATTTACCAGCAAGAGAAGAAATTGAAAAATTAATTACCCCAAAAACTAAGGCAATTATGTTTTCTAATCCAAGTAATCCGACAGGGATTGTTTTTAGACCAGAGGAAACAGAATTAATAAAAGAAATTGCGATAAAATATGACTTATACATAGTTACAGATGAAGTTTACAGACAATTTATTTATGATGAAGAAATTGCAAAAAGTTATCAATCATTCATGTCAATTCCAGAAATTGAAGATAGAGTAATTCTTGTGGATAGTATTTCTAAGCACTATAGTGCAACTGGAGCAAGAATTGGTGTTATTGCTTCTAAAAATAAAGATTTTATGGCACAAGCATTGAAATTTTGTCAGGCTAGATTATCAGTTTCAACAATTGAACAATATGCTAGTACAAACTTGATAAATACGCTGGATACATACATTGATAATACAAAGTTGGAGTATAAAGTTAGACGGGATATGATCTACAACAATATTACTAAAATACCTGGTGTTGTAACATACAAGCCAAGTAGTTCATTGTATTTAATTGCTGAATTGCCTGTAGATGATATTGAAAAATTTGCAATTTGGCTATTAACAGAATTTAGATATGAAAATCAAACATTATCATTTGCACCTGGGCCTGGATTTTATACAACACCTGGAAAAGGTATAAAGGAAGCCAGATTCTCATTCTGTACACATAACTTAATTGAAATTGAAAATGGAATGAAAGTATTGAAAAAAGCGTTGGAAGAATATAATAAAATAAATAAATAAATAGATTTCTTTAGACTTGTTTAGTAATTCAAAATTAATTTTTGCAATTATTTGAGCAAGTCTAATTTTTTATAAATCAAAAGTTTAAAAAATTTTAAGTATATAATTTCGTAGAAACAAACAATTTATAATTAAAAAACGATTAAATATAATTCCACCTTTTAAACAAAATATAATAAAAACTAGCAGAAATAAAGAGGAGAAAATAATTTTTATGGAAAATAAAGAAAATTTTATTGAAAAAGACATAAAAAATGCAAAAGAAATTTTAGAGAGAATGAATCCAAATCAAAAAATCAATTATCATACAATTTTGACGAAATTAATTTCAGATTGGAAAAGTAAAAATATTCGTCCTAAAATAATGATTCATAGCTGTTGTGCACCTTGTAGCACGTATACTTTGGAGTTTCTTACACAATATGCTGATGTGACAGTGTTGTTCGCAAATAATAATATTCATCCTAAAGCTGAATATAAGAAAAGAGCCTTAGTACAAGAAGAGTTTATAAATAAATTTAACGAACGAACAGGAAATAATGTTGGATTTATTGAAGATGAGTACAAACCAGCTGACTTTTATCGAGCTGTGAAAGGATTAGAAAACGAAAAAGAAGGTGGAGAGAGATGTACTGTTTGCTTTCAAATGAGATTAGATATTGTTGCAAAAAAGGCCCAAGAGTTAGGATTTGATTATTTTGGAAGCGCATTAACATTAAGTCCTCATAAAAATAGCCAATTAATAAACACTCTTGGATTAGAAATTCAAGAAATTTTTGATGTAAATTATTTGCCATCAGATTTTAAGAAAAATAATGGTTACAAGCGTTCAGTCGATATGTGCGCAGAATATGATGTTTATCGTCAATGCTATTGTGGGTGCATTTTTGCAGCATTGGATCAGGGGATTGACTTGAATGAGTATAAGTAAGATTTTTATAAAATAAATTGTAAAAATCTTTTATTTGAGGTATAATATTAACAAAGCTTAAATTATAAATAAAAATTAATTTTAATACTTTGGAAGATGATGGAAAAATGGGACTAAATATAAGAAAAATTAAAGAAGATGATTATCAAAAAATTTTTGTTTTGACAGATATTCATGGAAGATTCGATTTGTTTGAAAAACTAATAGAAAAAATAGATTTGAAAAAAGAAGATTTACTACTGATTCTTGGAGATAGTTGTGATAGAGGGAAATTTTCTTTTGAGTTATATAATTGGTATGAAGAAATGATTCAAAAAGGTTACAATATTATTCACTTAATGGGAAATCACGAAAATATGCTTTTTGAATCAATAAATGATGAAAATTCTCGTTTAAATTGGTTATATAATGGTGGAAATGTTACTGTAAAATCTTTTTTGAACATCAAACAGAAGAAAAAAACAATAGATGAATATTGGAAAAATAATAAATTCTATGAAGAAAAATGGTTATTTAATTTTATTGAAAAAATGCCTCATATCGTTGAGAGTGAAAATCATTTATTTGTTCATGCAGGAATTGATTTTTCTAAAAATTTGGAAGATCAAGAAATTAAATATTTATTATGGACTCGAGATGATTGGTATAAAAAAATAATACAGGAAAAATCGTATATTATGGTCATACCCCACAAAAAGATATTAGCATTAAAAATAATTGTATAAATTTAGATTCAGGATGTTTTTTTACTGATGTTTTAAGATGTGTTGAGTTAAAGGAAAAGAAATTATTTGTTTTAAAAAACAATAATATTAAAATAGAAAAATTTGATATAAAACAAATAAAAAAGAAATTAACTGAAGAAAGAAAAAAAGAATATGAAAAATTGATTGAGGATTATAAAGAATATATAATAGATTTAGAAAATAAAACAGATAAAACAAAAAAAGATGAACAAAATTTATTAGAAGTTAAAGAAAATCTAAAAAAATTAATTGGATTAAAAAGAATATTGGAAAAGTAGGAGAATAAAATATGTTTAACGCAGAATTGAAAGAAAGAGCAAAAAAAGATTTAGAGGAAGTATATGAAGATTACAAAAGAACATTAGCTAATACTGTAAATCACTCTGAATCATTATATGAGAAAAAAGTATATGCTGTTGAAATACTTAAAAATTTTAGTAGTTATATTCAGAAGTTGTCAAATAAACCAATAGAGTTTGAAACTATTTTAGGTAAAATAGAGATGAATATAAAAAAATTTGACAATAAAATTGAAGAAGTAGCAAAAGAGGTTAATCAAGCAAAAGTAGTTCCAACAGCTGTGGCTGGTGCAGGAGCATTAGCTGGTGCAGGAGTCGCTGCATTTGCTCCAACGGCGGCGATGGCAATAGCAACAACGTTTGGAACGGCTTCTACTGGAACAGCAATAGCAAGTTTATCAGGTGCTGCTGCAACAAATGCTGCATTAGCCTGGCTTGGTGGAGGAGCATTAGCTGCAGGAGGAGGTGGAATTGTAGGTGGGGAAGCGCTTCTAGCATTAGCAGGACCAATAGGTTGGGCTATAGGAGGAAGTGCATTATTAGGTGCTGGATTGATCTTAAATGGTAAAAATAAAGAAGCTGCTGATAAAATTGAAGAACAAATATTAGAAATAAAAAAAGAAATGATGAAAATAATGAAATTAGATATTAAAGTTTTAATGTCTGAAAAAGAAATAAAAGAAATTTCTAATAATATTGAAAATGGATTTGAATTAATAAAATATAAAAATGATTATAATCAATTTTCGATAGAAAATAAAGAAAAATTAGCAACATTAATGAATATTTCTGAATCGTTATCGACTAAAATAGGAGAATTTGTGTCAAATGAATAAGTACGAATTAAAAGAAAAAGAATGGAAGTTGTCGACCTGTGATAGATATGATTTCATGATTGCTGGCTTTAGTGGAGCTATTGCAGGAATTATTGATGTCTTTTTTGTTGGAAATCCTAGTTTAAGTAAATTAGGAAGTTTGACAGATGATGGAGCAGATGAATTAGTAAAAAAATTTGCTAAAGTGAGTGGTTGGAAACCTAAAATAGATAATGAGAATAATGTAGCTTCTGCGATAGGATTTCTTGAAGGTAAGTTTAGAGTGAACTATGATCAAAGAAATACAACCGATGTAAACAAATTATTTAAAATGGGAACTAAAAATCATCATATAAAATCACTAAGCCATTCACCTGATATCATTGGATTATTTTTTTCAATATTAAATCAATTTACATCTACTGCAACATTTGTTAGTGAAGGGAAAATATTTAATATTGATACATCAGATGGAAAATTTGAATTGAAAGGGAATAATTTTATTGAAAAATTATTTTGCGGATTCTGTAATTGGATTGGACACATAATGTCTGATCTATCTGGAAGTTCAGGTGGAAGAGGAAAAATAAATGCTGGAAGAGGTTCAGGAATACCGATTCCTTTCATGGAATTATTTTTGATGTGTGATTTTGGTAAATTTCAAAATGGAAATGATAGACAAACATTAGCTGTAACAATGACAAGAGTTTTTCAAGAAGGATACGATGCCCGTTTCGGAGTAACAATGTCAATTCCTGTTTTAATACAAGAATTAATGATTAGAAGTTTATGGGTGATTAAAAAAAGATATTTTGAAAAGAAAGATTGGAAAGAATGTATTCCAACTGAAAAACACGGAGATCTGAGATTAATGTTACTTATAGGATATACAACTTTTTGTTTAATAGATGGTATTGATGCAGGACTTCGTTCAGGTGGCAATATGGTACAATTTATTCTCCATTTAAATTATGTCGCTTGGGTAAGATTAATAATGTTAGTATTTAAAGAATTAATTATACGTTATGGTCCTTACATAAAGGAATATTTAGATAAGTTTTTATATTCTATATTTAATACAATTAAAAATTTAAATGAACAAAAATTGATAAAAGAATTCTACGAAAGAATACAAAAAATCGATAGAGAGATAACAAAGACTTTGTATGAATTTATTCAACAGGTACAAGAAGAATATAAACAAAGACAAAAATTATTAATTGAATCTTTTTCAAAAAAAAATAATGCGACTCAACAAATGATTTATAGTGTTGAATATGCTAAAATAATGGGAGTTTCAAAAGAAAAAATCATTTATTCTGTAGAAGAATTAGATGAGTTATTAAAAAAATAATATTAAATAAAAAATAGGAGATACTGAAAATGAGTGGAAATTATTATGATGATGAATTTGAAAAACTTAAAAAAGAATTAAACAATTTAAAAAAGGAAGCAGGAAAAGACGAGGAAATAGATCAAGAGAATGAAAGAATAGAGAAAAAAAGAAAGCAAGAAGAAGAAATTGAAGAAGTAGAGTATCAAGAAAAGAAAGCGAGAGAAATTGTTGATATGAGTTCTGTAGCAGCAGGTGGAGTAGGAGTTATACCAATACCTTTTGCAGATGCGATTCCTATTTCAGGAATACAGTTAAATATGATCTATCAAATAAATGAAAAATTTAATGTTGAAACAGAAGCTAAAATGATTGTTAGTGGACTAGGAACTGTTATTGGTGCTTCTATGATTGGAAGAACAGTAGCTTCTAATCTATTAAAATTTATTCCTATTGTTGGTTCAGTGGCTTCAATCGGAACAGCCGCTGCTATAACAAAAGCTATGGGAGAAGCTTACATAATAACATTGAAAAATTTGTGTATTAGATATATTAAAGAAGGAAGACCAACTAACTATCTTGATATGGATGATATTGTTGAGGAATTTAAAAATAATTTTAAACCACCTAAGAAATAAAAAATTCCCAATTGACATTTTCAAAAAAATAATATAAAATAAAATATATCAAACCCCCTGCAGTATTTTAAATAATACAAGGTTAGTATGCCTACGCAGGGCTTTTTTATAGGAGAAATTATTATAATGACGAAACATAAATTTTTGACATGCAAATTTTTAAAAACAGAGGAATGATTATCGAGGATGAGAAAGATGCAGAGAGAATATTGAATTTTATAAATTATAAATTGAAGGAGTGTTCGTTGCCTTTTGAAGAGAGTGTTCATAATTTTGTGTAAACTAATAGATAAATCCAGTAAATTTAATACTTTGCTGTTCTATTTATACAAAAATTTTTACACATCCTTTTTGAAGTATACGAAATATATTTAAGGAATCACTTTTAACCAAGTTTTAAATAGTTTTTTTGAGAATAAAATTTGCAATTATATTTATTAAAAAAATTGAACTTTAAAATAGCAAAATAGCAATAGCAATTTTAGTATATTTGATTCATTAGAGAAATATGTAATAATAGCACGAATAAAGAGACCTAAAGATTAGGATTTAAAAATTTTAGAATTGTTGAAAGTTTGAAAATATAGAAATATTAGAAAAAAATAATCAAGTATTAAAAAGTTATATTTAAAAAATTGAGAAATTTGTATCATAATCGACTTGTAAAATATATATTTTTTATGATATAATGAAATACAGTTAATTTAATTAAATCATTTATAAATAAATTAAGGAGATGAATAGAAAATGAATTTCGTTTATATTTCACCACAATTTCCAAAAACAAACTGGGAATTTTGTGATAGATTGAAAAAAAATGGAGTAAATATATTAGGGATAGCAGATGTAGAATATGATCAGCTGGATCAAAAATTAAAGGACAGCTTGACTGAATATTATAAGGTTTCTAGTCTTGAAAATTATGATGAAGTATTGAAGGCAGTGGCTTTTTTTACTCATAAATATGGAAAAATAGACTGGCTTGAATCTAATAATGAATACTGGCTTGCACAAGATGCACAGCTTCGTTCTGATTTTAATATTACAACAGGAATAAAAGCTGACAAGATTGCTAATATTAAAGAAAAATCGAAAATGAAAAAAGCGTATAAGAAGGCAAAAGTGCCGTTTGCCGATTTTTCATTAGTGACAACACCTACAAAAGCGAAAAAATTTATTGAAAAAGTCGGGTATCCAGTTGTAACCAAGCCTGACAATGGAGTTGGAGCGAGCGATACTCATAAAATTAAAAATGAAGAAGAGTTAAAGGCATTTTTTGAAAATCGTAATAAAGATGTAAAATATATTATGGAAGAGTATGTTGATGGAGATCTTGTATCTTACGATGCCATTATTGACTCTAATGGTAATCCTCTTTTTGAAACTGGTATATTTGAACCTGCAATTATGGATGTTGTAAATGACGGGCTTGATGTTTTTTATTATGTGCAAAAGAAAATGCCTGAAAAATTGCTGGATGCAGGAAGAAAATCTATAAAAGGATTTGGAGTGAAAAGCAGATTTGTTCACTTGGAATTTTTTAAACTTAATGAAGATAAGGATGGATTAGGTAAAAAAGGTGATTATATTGGGCTGGAAGCAAATATGCGTCCTGCAGGCGGGTATACTCCTGATATGTACAACTATGCCAATAATACAGATGTTTATCAAATTTGGGCTGATATGGTAGCTTTTGATGAAATTAGAAATGCAAACTTGAATGAAGACTTAGAAAAAAATTACTGTGTTTATGCCAGCCGTCGTGATAATAACAATTATGTTCATTCACATGATGAAATTAAGCAAAAATATGGAAATGCGATTGTAATGGATGAAAGAATGCCTGATATTTTTTCAGAAGCTATGGGAAATTATATGTATACAGCAAAATTTGCTACAAAAGAGGAAATGGAAGAGTTTATAAACTTTATACATGAAAAGGCATAAAAAAAATTATAGGGAGAAAAAATGCAAGTAGAATACAGAAAAGAATATAGTCATAATCTTGGAAGAGAAATGGAATTTAAAAGATATGGACATGCTGGGAAGCCAGTTTTAGTATTTCCTTCACAAGATGGAGATTGCAATCAATATGAAGAATTTGGGATGGTAGATGTCTTATCAGACTATATTGAGCAAGGAAGATTGCAATTATTCTGTGTGGGAAGTGTTGACAGGGAAAGCTGGTCAGACATTAACGGTGACCCAAGATACAGAATAGAAATGCAGGAAAGATGGTTTAATTATATTGCAAATGAATTTGTACCTAGAATTCAGGATATTTCTTGGAGAAGTGACATTATTGTGACAGGGTGCAGTATGGGTGGAGCACATGCGGGAATTTTATTTTTCCGTAGACCTGACTTATTTGACACATTAATTTCACTAAGCGGAATGTTTGATGCGTCAATGTTCTTTGGAGATTATAAGGATGATTTAGTTTATAACAACTCTGTTGTTGATTTCTTGAGAAATATGCCTTGGGATCATTATTATTTAGATTTGTATAGACAAAAAAATATCATTATATGTATTGGGCAAGGTGCATGGGAAGGTGAACTGCTTCCAAGTAATAGGGAATTAGCACACATTCTTTATGAAAAACAAGTTCCAGCATGGACAGATTTCTGGGGTTATGATGTAGCCCACGACTGGGACTGGTGGAGATTGCAAATAAGATATTTTATGGAACATTTGGATATTTAAGTTTGAATCATAAATATTAAAATTTTTAAATAACTAAATAAAAAAGCACTGAGATTTATTAATTAAAAAATAAGTTTCGTGCTTTTAAATTTATATTGATTATTCTACTAAAATTGAGAGTAATATAATATAAAAAAAGAAATTTATATCCAGTTCGCTGGTTAATAAATGGAAATAGTATAAGTTAATTTATTCTAATAAAAAAAATCAAAAGAAAGGAAAGGTGTTTATTTAAATGTTAAAAAAATTATTTTCCAGTCTTAGGGAATATAAAAAAAGTGCATTGATTTCGCCTATATTCATTGGAATAGAAGTTATTTTTGAAATGCTTATTCCGACGCTTATGGCAATGATTATAGACAATGGGCTTAACGGAAATAACGGAAAAGGTGATATGAATTTTATTATCGTTATGGGCCTTATAACGCTGGGAGTGGCGATGTTGTCGCTGTTATCGGGAATACAAGCCAGTAAATATGCTTCTTATGCTTCGGCTGGATTTGCTAAAAATTTGAGAAAGGATTTGTTTTCTAAAATACAGTCATTTTCGTTTACAAATATTGATAGATTTTCTACAGCTGGACTTATTACAAGATTTACAACAGATGTTAATAATATCCAAAATTCATTTCAACTATTAATAAGAGGATTTGTAAGGGCTCCGCTTATGATGTGTGTTGCAATATTTATGTCCTTTATGATAAATCCAGGACTGTCAATGATATTTGTTGTTGCAGTTTTATTTTTAGGAACTTTTCTAGCTTTTATCATTTTTAAAGTTCATCCAATATTTACTGCAGCAATTAGAAAATATGACGACATTAATGCCAGTTTGCAGGAAAACATTAACGGAATCCGTGTTGTAAAAGCATATATCCGTGAAAAATATGAAACAGGAAAATTTAAAAAGGCAACGGAAAATTTGAAGAATATGCTATTAAAGGGAGAAAACATTATAATTTTTGTATCTCCAGTAATGCAGCTGACTGTATTTTCATGTATTTTGCTGCTTTCCTGGTTTGGTGCAAAGATGATTGTCGTGCGTGAATTGACAACTGGAGAATTGACAAGTTTATTTGCCTATACAACAAATATTCTTATGAGTCTTCTTATGCTCGCAATGATGCTTGTAAACATTGTATTTTCAAGAGCATCAGGAGATAGAATCGCAATGGTTTTAAATGAAGAGCCTAGCATTAAAAACCCTGAAAATGGAATAACTGAAGTAAAAGATGGTTCGATTTTATTTAAAAATGTTGACTTTAGTTACAGCAATAATCCTGAAGTGCTAAATTTGACAAAAATAAATCTGGAAATAAAATCTGGAGAAACTATTGGGATTATCGGTGGAACTGGAAGTGCAAAATCGGCTCTTGTTCAGTTAATTCCAAGACTGTATGATGTTTTAGATGGAGAACTTTTAGTTGGAGGAGTTAATGTTAAAGATTACGATATAAAGACGCTTCGTGACAATGTGGCGATGGTTCTTCAAAAAAATGTGCTGTTTTCAGGAAGTATAAAGGACAATTTACGTTGGGGAAATGAGAATGCGACTGATGAGGAAATGGAACATGCCTGTAAATTGGCACAGGCTGATGAATTTATCCAAAAATTTCCTAAAAAGTACGATACTCGTATTGAACGTGGCGGAGCAAATGTGTCTGGAGGGCAAAGACAAAGGCTATGTATTGCAAGAGCTTTGCTAAAATCTCCAAAAATATTAATTTTAGATGATTCAACCAGTGCAGTTGACACAAAAACAGATAAACTAATAAGAGAAGCCTTTAAAAATGAATTGCCACATATTACAAAAATTATTATTGGTCAAAGAATCTCATCAATAAAGGATTCTGATAAAATATTAGTTTTGGAGGATGGAGTTATTACAGCTGCAGGAACACACGATGAACTAATTAAAATGAGCAACGTATATCGTGAAGTTTACGAATCTCAGACAGAAGGGAGTGATGAGTAATGGCTAAAGATAACAAAAAATCCCAAAAATCTGAATCTAAAAATCAGATAAAAGGGTTAATAAGACTACTGGGGTATATGTTTAAGCATTACAAGATTCGTACATTATTTGTCATTGCATTTATTTGCCTTAGTTCATTTGGAATGGTTGTCGGAACGATGTATTCAAAGGAATTAATAGATGGAGTTATTATTCCAAACATTGGAAAAAATAATCCAGAGTTTTTAAAAAGCCTAATTTCAATAATTTTTAAGATGATAACTGTTTATGCCGGAGCAGTTGCATGTACATATATTTATGAAGTTTTTATGATTTACATTGCACAAGGGACATTAAAAAAATTAAGAGATGATGTATTTATACATATGGAATCTCTTCCTATAAAATATTTTGACACGAATGCACATGGAGATATAATGAGCGTCTATTCAAGTGACATTGATGCATTGAGAAATATGATGGTAGAAAGTTTATCGCAAGTAATTTCTTCAATCATTACAATTATAAGCGTACTTATTTCAATGTTCATCCTAAATGTTCCATTGACATTCTTTGTAGTAGTAATGATTATAATTATGATTGTCACAACAAAGACTATTTCTGCAAAAAGTTCAAAGAACTATACTGCACAGCAAAGAAATATCGGTATTGTAAATGGATATGTAGAGGAAATAATAGAAGGCCTGAAAGTTGTAAAAGTATTTTCGTATGAGAAAAAAGCTGATGAACGTTTTAACAAGCTGAATACGGCATTATTTAACAGGGCAAACAATGCAATGAAATTTGCAAACATTCTAGGCCCTGCTGTCGGAAACCTTGGAAATATAAACTTTGTACTTACAGCGGTTCTTGGTTCAATAATAGTGTTTAATAATATTGCAGGATTTACAATCGGTGGACTTGTATCATTCTTACAGTTCATAAAAGTAATAAATCAGCCTGTTTCACAAATTGCACAGCAATTAACATCAGTAATATTGGCATCGGCTGGAGCTCAAAGAGTATTTAACCTGTTAGATCAGACACCTGAGCAAGATAACGGCTATGTAACTCTTGTAAATGCAAATATTGATGAAAATGGAAAAATTACAGAAACAGAAAAGCACACAGGTGCATGGGCCTGGAAATATCCACATTCTGACGGAACGATTTCTTATGAAAGACTAATGGGAGATGTTGTTTTTGAAGATGTAACATTTGGCTACAATGATGAAAAAACAATCCTTCACAATATCAATCTTTATGCAAAGCCAGGAGAAAAAATCGCATTTGTTGGTGCAACAGGAGCTGGAAAAACTACAATTACAAACTTAATTAACAGATTTTACGATATTAACTCTGGAAAAATCCGATATGATGGTATTAATATTGAAAAAATAAAAAAACATGATTTAAGAGAATCGCTTGGAATTGTATTGCAGGACACACACTTATTTTCTGGAACAGTTGCCGACAACATCAGATATGGAAAACTTGATGCAACAGATGAAGAAGTACGTGCAGCCGCAAAACTTGCCAATGCCGATCATTTTATAAAACACTTGCCACAAGGCTACAACACCTATTTAAGTGGTGACGGTTCCAGCCTTTCACAAGGGCAGCGGCAATTATTATCAATAGCAAGAGCGGCAATCGCCGATCCACCAGTTTTAATTCTAGATGAAGCAACTTCAAGCATTGATACAAGAACAGAAAAAATTGTGCAGGAAGGAATGGATAAGTTAATGGTAGGAAGAACAGTATTTGTAATCGCCCACAGACTTTCAACTATTAAAAATTCTGATGTGATAATGGTACTTGATCAAGGAAAAATTATTGAACGTGGAAATCACGATGAACTGATTGCTCAAAAGGGAACTTATTATCAACTTTATACAGGTGGATTTGAAAATCAGTAAATTATAACTTAAAAATTTAGAAAAATTTTAAAGTAATTATAATATATATAAAATAACAGTTATACAATTATTTAGTTAGCTGTGATTTTTTTATTAATTTATCTAAAATAATTTTATTTTGCATATTTTGCATAAAAAAAAATTATCAAATCTATAAACTTTGTATAAATGGACAAAAACTGTCCAAGTTGTTACAATTTATTATAAAAATTTGAAAATTCTTTTTTTTAAGGTATAATTCTAAAGGCATAATAAAATAGAGAATTAAGTTGCCAGGTTTTAAGGAAAGGATAAAGAATGATGAAATTAGAAAAAATAGAAAAATTGTTTAGGTTTATAGAAATTAAGTAAGAAAAATCCGGAAATTTGAGTAAATTTATAAAATTTCATCAGGTAAGGTAGAGAAAAAAGGTTAGTAAAAAAATAATTTTTAATTATCGCTATGGAATAGACATATATTTTGCTACAGAATTTTCTTTCACTGCTTTATCACAATAACTTTTTAAATTATTTCTCAATGTTGAAAAACTTACAGCTAACATATTTATCGCTCCTTTATAGTTTTTGTACAATTTATTATAATTTTTTTGTACAAAATGTCAATTAAAAAATAAAATAAGAAATTGACAATAATAATAAAATCTACATTTTTCATCTGAGAATGCCATCTATCCTTTTTTGTAAGATAATGTATTTTTATTTAAAAATTTTCTTTAAACCTTCCAAATATTTCTTCTATTTCAATATCATTATAAATATCTTTATAGGCAACAATAATAATTTCAAGTTCTTTTAAAAAATCTTCTTTTGAAATTCTTTCTACATTCATTTCATCTCTATTATCTCTGTATCGTTCAAAATTTAATTCCTTACCTTTTAAACTTTTATTTTCAATATCAAAATTTTTCTCTTTGTATAAAAAGCCAACATTTCCAAAACTTTCATATTCTAAATCTTTTGAATAATATTCTATTTTAATATCATTTTCTATTTCTATTCTATATATTTCAGAATATTTTTCTTTTTCTTCAATTTGAAAATAATCAACTCCATTTATTCTAAAAATTCTCTTTTGTTAAGCATAAATTCTTTTAATCTATCTTTTCCAAGAAGACAAGAAAAAATTTCTTTTTATATTAATATCCCAATAATTTATATATTTTATATAACAATTAATAAACTCCAAATTATATTTATTTTCTTTCTCGTTATATTTTAATAAGAAATTTCTTAATTTATCTCTTTTAAATAAATTTTCTAAATCAACATTTATTCTAAAATTTTTAAATTTTTCCATATATTTTATATAATTATGCAATTCTTGTTCAACAAAATTTATTAAATTAGCATAATCAGCGATATTTTCAAAATAGTAAATTAAAAAATAAGAAAAAAGTTCTTCATAACCATAATAAACTCTAATTTCACTATCAGAATTACACTCAGAAATATATAATGCTGTTTCATCGGTTTCATTCCAGCCATTATTAATATACATACCCTGATCTTCAACGATTGTAGTTTTTGTTGAATTATCTTCGTATATATTTGAAACTACATATGGAAAATTTCCTATTTCATTTACTAAATTATTAAAAAAATCATATTTATTCATTCCTAATTCTTCATAAAAATTATCTTTTATTTTTTTGATTCTCATTTTTATCTTTTCCCTTTTTTTTACTTTCTTAAATATTTCAATAGTTTTTATATAATTTATTATAGTATTTTTTAAATAAAACATCAATAAAAAAATAAAAACAAAAAATTGACAATTATTGTAAAATATAATAAAATATTTAAAAGAGTTTTTAAAGTTCAGGACTATAGTGATTTTACAGCTATCGTGAAAGAATAATTATTTTATAGCGGTTGTTTCAGAAATGGAACAGCCTTTATTTTAAGAAAGGATACTTTTAAGATCGAAAACTTATGAAGAATACAATTATAACAGTAATAAAAATTTCTATCATCATATTTATTTTTTTATTTTTCTTTGTACAATATTTCATAATAAAAGAATATATAAATGATAGAAAAGCCGTAAATGAAAATAAAAAAGTAGATTATGTAATAATACTGGGGGCAAGAGTAAAAGGAGAAAAGCCTGCTAAATCACTTATGGAAAGGATAAAGGCGGCAACGGAGTATTTAAAGAAAAATCCAGAAGTTAAGGTTATTGCGACTGGAGGAAAAGGGAAAAATGAAGGTATTGCAGAAGGGGTAGCCATAAAAAGAGAACTCTTGAAAAATGGAATTAGTGAAGATAGGATTATTTTGGAGGATAAATCTAAGAATACGGTTGAGAATTTTAGATTTAGTCTTGAAAAAATAAGAAATAGTGAAAATGGCAAGAATAAAAATTCTGAAAATAATGGAAATCGAAAAATAAAAGTATTGATTGTAACGAATGATTATCACATTTTCCGTTCTAAAAATATTGCTAGAAAAGTTGGATTTGATAATAAAGATTATGAAATTTATGGTCTTCCGGCAAAAACACCATTGATTTCAATTCCACAATCGTATTTTAGAGAGTTTTTATCGAATGTGAATTATTTTCTTTTTCAGTTTAAAAATTAAATAATTTTGGTAAAATATTTTTTATAAAGACTATGAAAAAATACAAAATTATTATATAATATAAATAATGTTGAGTAACTGGGCTTGGATAAAGTAGTTGCTCATTTTAAAAATACACTAAAAAAATAATAAACGGAGGAATTAATATAAATGTTGGATCAAAAAAATAAAAGAAACTTTTCGATAATTGCACATATTGATCACGGAAAATCAACTATTGCAGACAGGCTATTGGAAAAAACAGGGACTGTGACTCAAAGGGAAATGGTAGATCAGCTTCTGGACAGTATGGATTTGGAAAGGGAAAAAGGGATAACTATTAAGGCACAGGCGGTTACGTTGAAATATAAGGCTAAAAATGGAGAAACTTATGAATTAAACTTAATTGATACTCCAGGGCACGTTGACTTTATTTACGAAGTATCGAGATCGCTTGCAGCTTGTGATGGGGCCTTGCTTGTAGTTGATGCTGCT
Source organism: Leptotrichia wadei (assembly GCF_007990445.1). Classification (NCBI taxonomy): domain Bacteria; kingdom Fusobacteriati; phylum Fusobacteriota; class Fusobacteriia; order Fusobacteriales; family Leptotrichiaceae; genus Leptotrichia; species Leptotrichia wadei. The sequence continues at coordinate 1,173,037 of NZ_AP019841.1, read as the reverse complement.
CAAGGGATAGAGGCGCAAACATTGGCAAATGTGTATTTGGCACTGGAAAATGATTTGGAAATATTGCCTGTAATTAATAAGATTGATTTGCCATCTGCAGATCCTGATAAAGTTAAATTGGAAATTGAAGATGTTATAGGATTACCTGCAGATGAAGCAGTTCTTGTTTCTGGAAAAACTGGATTTGGAATTGAAGATCTATTGGAAGCAATTATTAAATATATTCCAGCTCCTAAAGGAGAAATTGATAATCCGTTAAAAGCGTTAATTTTTGACTCGCATTATGATGATTTTAGAGGAGTTATAACGTATATTAGAATAATTGAGGGAAAAATTGCAAAAGGTGACAGAATCAAAATTATGTCTACTGATAAAGAATTTGATGTATTAGAAGTTGGAATTTTCTCACCTAAAATGAAAGAATCGGATGAATTGACAGCTGGTTCAGTTGGATATATTATTACTGGTATTAAATCAATTAAAGATACTCAAGTCGGAGATACTATTACACACGTACAAAATCCAACAAGTACAGCACTTGAAGGGTATCGACCTGCACTAAGTATGGTTTTTGCTGGAATTTACCCAGTTTCGACAGATGACTACGAAGATTTAAGAGAAGCGTTGGAAAAATTACAACTAAATGATGCATCACTTTCGTATGCTCCAGAAACTTCGCTTGCATTAGGATTTGGATTCAGATGTGGATTTTTAGGACTTTTGCATATGGAAATAGTTGTAGAAAGATTGCGTCGTGAATTTAACATTGACTTGATTTCAACAGCGCCGTCTGTTAAATATCACGTAACACCTGAACAGGGACAAATGATAGTAATTGATAACCCTGCAGAATTTCCAGAAGGGAAAAAATATATTGAGGAACCTTATGTAAAGGGTACAATTATTGTTCCAAAAGATTATGTTGGAAATGTGATGGAACTTTGTCAGGAAAAAAGAGGAACATTTATTAATATGAATTATCTTGATGAAACGAGAACTATGATCAGTTATGACTTGCCACTTGCAGAAATTGTAATTGATTTTTATGATAAATTAAAATCACGTACAAAAGGTTATGCTTCATTTGAATATGAAATGATTGGATACAAAGAATCAGACTTGGTAAAAGTAGATATTTTGGTAAGTGGAAATCCAGTAGATGCCTTTTCATTTATTGCACATAAGGATAATGCCTATTACAGAGGTCGTGCAATAGTTGAAAAATTAAAAGATGTAATTCCAAGACAGCAATTTGAAATACCATTACAGGCTGCATTGGGTACAAAAATAATCGCAAGGGAAACAATTAAGGCACTTAGAAAGAATGTGCTTGCAAAATGTTATGGTGGAGATATTACACGTAAGAAAAAATTATTAGAAAAACAAAAAGAAGGTAAAAAGCGAATGAAGGCGATTGGAAATGTAGAAATTCCACAAGAGGCGTTTTTATCAGTATTAAAATTAAATGACTAATTTATCTTGTATAAACATAAAAATTCATAAAAATTAGACTTGTTCGATAACTATATAAACTTAGAATTTATGAAATAAAAATATTTTGAAGCAATGGGTATTGATTCCTTGTGTATAGATAAAAAGTTTTATATTATCGAACATATCTATTGATTAAATAATCCAAAAGTTTATTCGATGTAAAATTATAAAAAAGGTAGGAAAAAACAAAAAGGAAAGAGAAAATAGTGAATAAAGAAATAAAATTAAATAAGAATATTATATTTTTTGATGTGGAAACAAACGGATTTCAAGGAAGTTCTGTTTTGTCGATGTCTGCGATAAAGGTTAATTATAATTCTGAAAATTCTGGAGAAGAGAGAAACAAATGGAAAAAAGTTTCTGAATTTAACAGATTTTATTTTAGAAATGAAGGCGAAGAGTTAAATGAAGGTGCAATTAATGTAAATGGATTGACAGATGATGTAATTTTAAGTGAAAGGAAAAATATTATTCAAAATACAGGAATTGAATATCCTTTGACTTTTAAGGAAGATATGGATAATTTCTTTTTATTTTGTCAGGATACAAGCCATTTTGTCGCTCATAACATAAAATTTGACAGAAGTTTTGTAGATTTTCCATTGCAAAATCAATTTGATACTATGCTAACAAATATAGATATTGTAAAGGTAACAGGTTCTTCCTATGGAAACTACAAATGGCCAAAATTAATGGAATGTGCCAATTATTATAATGTTCCATTTGAAGAAAGTCAATTACACGGAAGTTATTATGATGTTTTGATAATGTTTAGAATATTTTTTAAAATGATGAAGCATAAGACTGGAAATAAGCGAATTTTAGAATTTTTAGAAAAAGAGTAATTTAAAGGACTTAAACTCTTGTAAAAATTAATTAAAATAAAAGGGGTGAAAATGAGTATTTTAGCAAAGAAATCTGAGTCAAGTAATTTAGTAAATGCAAAAGAAAAAAATGATAATTTTCTGGAAATGACTGAATACAAGGAAAATTTGGAATTTGAAGTTCTGGAAACTTTTTCAAAAAAGATTTCTAATTTTATTGGAGAAAATGATTATCAAAAAGCTATTGAATTTACTGAAAAACAGCTATATTTACTAAATCAGACATTTAATAAAAAAAATAAAAATACTAATTTTCATTTTGAATTACCATTAAAACGAAAAGATAAAGATATAATCGGAAATATAAATGAATTAATTATAAACGAAAAGGCTAAATTTCGTAATTTTTTTATTTATTTAAAGCAGGAATTGCTAAACTGCAAAAAATTCTATTTTATTGTAAGTTTTATAAGATATTCAGGGATTCAGTTATTAATAAGCACTTTGGATGAACTTGAAAAACAAGGGATTCAAGGAGAAATTATAACATCTGTTTATTTAAATATTACGGATTCAAAGGCATTGCGAAAACTTTTGTCGTATAAGAACATAAAAGTTAAGATTTATAATAATTCAAGCGAGAGTTTTCACACAAAAGCATATTTATTTGAAAAAGAAAAATACCATAGTGTTGTAATTGGATCATCTAATATTAGTCAAAGTGCATTGTATTCGGCAGAGGAATGGAATGTGAAGCTGACAGATAGCAGTTTTTTTAATATTTATGGAAAATCGCTAAATCAGTTTGAGAAGTTGTGGCATAGTAATGAAGCGATAGAATTGACACAAGATTTTATTGATGAATATGAAAAATATAAAAAATCTGTAAATGTACAAAATACTTTTGATTATAGAAAAACCAAAATTGAACAAGAAAATGAATTTGTACCAAATAGCATGCAAAAAGGAGTTTTGCAAAAACTAAAAGAAACTAGAATAAACGGCAATAAAAAGGGCCTTGTAATTTCTGCAACTGGTACAGGAAAAACTTATCTTGCCGCAATGGATATAAAACAGTTTTTTGAAATTAATTCCAATACTGAAAATAAATTATTTAAAATAAATGATAAAAAATCAAAAACTTCAAATATAAAATTTTTATTCATTGCTCATCGTGAAGAGTTGCTAGAAAATGCAATAAATGTTTTTTCAAAAATTCTTAAAATTGACAAAAATGAATTTGGAAGAATTTATGGCGGTTTAAAGGAAATTGATAAAAGTATAATTTTTGCTTCGATTCAGTCTTTAAGAAATTGTTACAATGAATTTAAGCCTAGTTTTTTTGATTACGTTATAGTTGATGAATTTCATCATTCAATGTCAAATAGTTATTTAAAAGCATTATCATATTTTAATCCAAAATTTCTATTAGGATTAACAGCAACTCCAAAACGTATGGATGGAAAAGACATTCTATCACTTTGTGATTATAACGTAGTAGATGAAATTGGAATAAAAGAGGCTTTGGAAGAAGACTTGATTGTTCCTTTTCATTATTTTGGAGTAAATGATTATACGATTAATTATGATAATATTCCTTACAAAAATGGGAAATACAATGAAAAAATATTATTAGAAAATTTATTATTGAACACACGTACCGATTACATTGTTGAAAAAATCAATAAATTTGGCTTCGATGGTGATGAACTAAGTGCTGTTGCATTTTGCCAGAATATAGAGCATGCTTTTTTTATGAAGGAAGAATTTTCAAAAAAAGGTTATAATTCAGCTGTGATCACAGCAAATACAAGTTCAAACGAAAGATCAGAAATTTTAGAAAAATTTAAAAACAAAAAAATTGAAATTTTATGTGTAGTAGATATTTTAAACGAAGGAATTGATATTCCAACAATTAATTTACTGCTATTCTTACGTCCCACAATGTCGTCAACAATTTTTATACAGCAAATTGGGAGAGGATTGAGAAAGGCTAAAAATAAAGACTTTGTGACAATTATTGATTTTATTGGAAATCATAAAAAAGATTATTTATTAATAAATTATTTTTCGAGTGAAGTTGATAATAAAGATACTTTATTCACAAAAAAAGAAAAAATTATAAATGAAATTAAAAATCAATTTTCAAATATTCCAAAATCTTGTTATGTAGAGTTAGATAGAATTTGCCAAAATCGTATTATTGAAAAAATAGAAAAAATTAATTTTAGTTCAAAAAATATTTTAAAGGAAATGTATTTAGATTATAAAGCTGAAATTGGAAAATCAGAAAATGAAATTTTAAAAGTGAGTGACTTTGATACAAATATTGAATTATTTCAAGAGTTATCCCTAAAGTTAGGATCATTTTATAATGCTCAGTTACAATTTGAAGATTCTGAAATCAAACAAAATAAAATATCTTTATTAAATTCAGAAGAAATTGAATTTTTGGCATATTTAGAAAAAAAATTAACGATTGTAGAGCCGTTTACGTATTTGATTGTAAAATATTTGATAAACAACGATTTTATAAATTTAGAAATTATTGCTGATGAATATAAAAATTATTTTAATATTAAAGATGATTTTCAAAAAGAATATGTAATAAATCGTATTTTTACGGAATTAGTTGAAGATAAAATTTTGGAAAAAAATTCAAAAAATAGATTATTTAAAATTTCAAAAAAATATAATAAAATATTTGAAAATAAAAGAGAGAATAATGATGAAATAAATTTAAAACTTATAGATTTAGATAATTCTCAAAACACAAATTATAATTTTAAAAATAGGCTAGAAGATTTACTATATTTAGGATTATCAGAATTTAAGAAAAACAATAATCTTTCAATATTTAATGAAAATATCTTGATTCCATATAAAAAATATAAAAGAATTGAACTGCAAATTTTGCTGGATTCAAAAGTTCCGAAAGGCAGCTGGAGAGCTGGTTATGCGAATACTGATAAAGATATTTGCTTATTTGCGACAATTGATAAAACGCACATTTTTCAAGAGAATTTAAAGTATGACAATTCATTATTTGCAGATGATATTATTCAGTGGATAAGTCAACCAAAAACTTCTCATAATTCAAGTGTTGGACAAATGTTTATTCATCATAAAGAAAAAGGATTTAAGGTTCACATTTTTATACGAAAATATGCTTTTATGAATGGAAATAAGACAAACCCTTTTATCTATCTAGGAAATGCAAAGTATTACAGCAGTCAAGGCGATAAACCAATGAAAATATTATGGAAATTGGATAAGAAAATTCCTCAAAAATTAATTTATGAATTATATAAATTTTAAGTAATGGAATAAGTCTTAAAAATTATGAAAAAATCTATCTAAAGAACGAATAATAATGCTAGTAGTTAGTAGTAATTTATGAAATGTGTTTGGCATAAAAGTATGCGATAGAATAGATTCTTATATTATATTTTATTATTTATATTTATCACACATTACATATTACTCCATCTTAATTAATGTATGTTATGTAAAAATTTTATAAATGATAAATGGAGAACTACAATTTAATTTTTGAAAGAATTTTTTCAAAAGTTATTTCTTTGTTATAATAATCTAATTTTTCTAACCATAATTCTAATTCTTTCTTTCTTTTTTTAAAAATTTCCAAATCCTTTTTATTTCCCAACATAATTCCTTCAAAATGCTCGGGCAAATTACATAGTTCATAATAACCACACAAAAAATCATATTTTGAATTATTCTCTAATGAAAGAGACCAATTAAATGGCATTTTGGATTTTTTTACTTCAATAAAAATTTCTGAAACCCATTTTATTTTTTTTTCTTCTTCTATTAAATAATGTGATTCCTTATTATTTTTAAAATGACATATTCCCATTACTAAATAATCTATATTTTTATATCTTATTTTCATATAAACTCCTTATTTATCTTTCAAACTTATATAGCATATTATCGAAAATATTGCTATAATTTAAAATCTCATCATAATATTCTAAATTTTTTTGCCAATTTTTATTCATTTCATCAGATTGTAATTTTTTGTATTCTAAAGCTTCTTCTCCTTCCCAATGATATGCAGCATAAATAAGATTTTTTGTCAATTTTTGTGGACCTATAATTATCTTACACCATTCTTTATTTATTACTTTCCAATGCCAATCAAAAGGCATCCTTCCATCTACAATTTCTAACTCTGTATCAAGAACTTCAAAATTACTATATAATAAAAACAATTTTTTTTGATTATCTAAAATAATAATTCCAAAAACTTCATGAATCGTTCCATTTTCTTTTAATTTTACTTTCATTAAATATTTTCACATCCTATCTCAAGTTAAGTATATCACACAAAATCAAAAAAATCGAGATAAATTTTTCTATTATATAGAGATAAAAATATGATATAATTATTTAAGATCAAAAATTAAGGAGATTAAAAATGCCAGTTTACTATAATGCAGATAAAAAAACATGGTATGCGATGTTTTATGCTAAAGATTACAAGGGTGTAAATAAAAAGTACAAAAAAACTGGGTTTAAGAAGAAAAAGGAAGCTCAGGAATATGAATATGAGTTTAAGAAAAAAATTGCTAAATCTGTAAATATGTCATTTCAATCGTTGTATGAACTTTATTTTGAGGATTATAGCAAAAGACATAAACCTACAGCTATCAATACTGTGGAAAATTTTTTTAGGTTACATATATTGCCTTTTTTTGGCGATGTTGAGATTAGTAAGATTAATTCCTATATGATTCGGGAATGGCAAAACGAGATGCTGGAAAAGAAAAATGAAAATGGAAAGCCGTTTAGTGAGAATTCTAAAGCTAATATTTATGCAGCTTTAAAAAGTTTGTTTAATTGGGCTACAAAATATCAAGGATTGAATGAAAACCCTTGTAGAAACATTGGATCGTTTGGAAGTAAAAAAAATCGGTCTGAAATGAAGATCTGGTCTGTTGGAGATTTTGAAAAATTTATAGATTTTCTTGAATTAAAAAATAAAGAAAAAAACGGTAAATATTCTGACGCAATTATTATATTTAAAGTCTTATTTTGGACTGGATTACGAATTGGAGAAGTTTTGGCGCTTACATTTGATGACATTAATTTGGAGGAAAAATTTATAGATGTAAATAAAACTATTTCTCGAATAAATAAAAAAGAATATGTAACCACTCCAAAAACTTTGGGGTCAATAAGAAAAGTTCTTCTTCCTGAAATTCTTATTTCAGATTTAAAATCATACTTTTCTAAATTTGAATTAGAATTACAATTAAATAAATCAAAGACTTTAAACTCTCAAAAAGTATTTAATTTAAAAAATTCTCAATTACGTTATATTTTAGAAAAATATAGCATCCAGGCAGGTGTTGAAAAAATAAGACTTCACGATTTTAGACATTCCCATGCTTCATATTTGTTATTTATCCAAGCCGACATTACCGCAATCAGCAAACGCCTAGGGCACGACAATCTACAAACTACTATAAATACTTATTCTCATTTATATAAAGATGCTAATAAGCAGCTTATGAAAAAGTTAAATAATAATAGTTGAATTATTGACATTTAAGTGTTATACTATAAATATAAAGGTAAATATTGAAGTTTTAGGCAGAAAAAAACATTGAGAAAAAAACTAAAAAAATAGAACTTTTATAGAACTTTTAAATTTTTAAAATGGTAAAGTAACCCTTATTTTACAATATATGTGGCCAAAAATTCTATTTAAGGTTCACATAAATCAAAAGTTCTAAAAATCAATGAAATACAAAATAAAAAACTGTTTTATCAAAATAAAGCGATTTAAAGCAATAAAAAATCATCGACGATAAAAAGTATGGCTTAATCAATTTTAAGCTCTTATATGGCTTTTTACGCGGTGATTTTTTTAGATCTTATTTTTATTTTTTATAATATCTATAGTGTATATTTTTTTCTTTTAGAAAATTTGAATCTTTTGCCATAAAGGCTGTCAGAACAAATCTGAGATTTTTTACATTTTTGTGCTGCGAAATTACTACAAAATAATTTAGCTTTCCAATTTTTTTCTGATAAAAATGTTCTTTACGGGATTTTGACTGTTTTGTTACGAAATCTGGATTTTCTAAAACTTCTTTTATAATTTCCAATGATATTTCAGGATGCTTTGGAAAAATATGTTCTTCAAACTGATTTTTGCTCATTACAACTTTTTGATGCAGCTTCGCTTTAAATTCATAAACTTCTATTCGTTTTCCTGTCTTTGTATATCTAATTTTTTCTTTTATCATAACTTTACCATTTTCTTCTTTTCAAAACTTTTCTTATTAAATCTTTTCTAAAAGTAAATATCAAAGCAAACCAAATAATCAAATATATTATTGCAAATATAGTTAAATTAACAACAATTCCATATTTATTCTGAAATTTTATCACGCTTGAACCCCAATAAGAAATCATCGAAGTTACAAATGTCACTCCTAAAATTGCAATATATTTTAAGTTTCTTAATTTTACATATTTTTTGTTTAGCGAAATATATAAAATTATAAAGTTTACCATTGCAGAAAATGAAGTTGCGAATGTCAAACCGACATGTCTATATTGCTTATACAAAAGTGAATCTAAAACTATGTTTATAAATATTGCAGCAAAAGATGAAATAACAGGTGTCTTTCTATCTTTGTAGACATAATGGCTTCTTGTAAGAAGATGTATTGTTGAGAAAAACAGAAGTCCCAAAGCATAAAACTGTAATGTTTCTGAAGTAACTTTTACAGCTGCCGCATTAAATTTCCCTCTTTCGTAAACTAATCTTACTATTTCTTTTGCATATCCAAATAAAATTACACTTGATGGAACGATTAGAAAAGATAGCATATATAATCCTTGATGAACAACTCTTCTCACTGTTCTGTTATCATTTTTTACAACAGCTTTTGACAATGTTGGGAAAATTACAACTGCTAGTGAAATTGCAAAAACTCCTATTGGAAGCAAGTATAATCTACTTGCATAATTTAATGCACTTGCTGTTCCAGCTGGAAGTGAAGTTGCAAACCTGTTGTCAACAATTTCATTTATTTGATAGCCAAAAATTCCGACTAATGTTGGAACCATTAAAATAAACATTTCTTTTACATATTCATCTTTTAAGTTTAAAATAAATTTATATTTTTTCATAATTTGAAAAAATTGTGGAAGCATTATCACTAACTGAAAAACTCCAGAAAGCAAATAAGCTACACCCAGTCCATAAATTCCCATTTTATTTTTTAGCATTAAAGTTCCAACTATGATTGTCAAGTTAAATACAATTCCCATCGACGCTGAAACTGCGAATTTTTTGTAATTATTTAATAATGACGATACGACTCCAGATAGTGCAATAAATAAAAAATAAAAAGCTACGATTTTCAATAAGTTATTCGCTGCATCAAATCTTTTTGGATCGTTAAAACCTGTTGTCACTTTTAAAATTTGTTTAGAAAAGAATATCATAATTACAGAAAGTGTCGATGTAAATGCAACTATTAAGTTTAAAAGTGAAAATACAAAGTCATCTGTTCTCTCTTTTCCCTCTTCTGCCATTCCACGGTTATAAATTGGAATAAATACCGTTCCAAGCGATCCTTCCCCAAACAATGTCGTAAAAAAGTTTGGAATTTTTGTAGCACTGACATAGGCATCTGTCATTCCAGTCGCTCCAAAAACGCTTCCGATAATCATTTCTCTTATAAGTCCTAAAATTCGGCTTAACATATTTATTATCATTACTATAAAACTAGATTTAAACATTAAAATTAATTTCCTTTCTTTTGATTTTCTATTTTTATATTTCTTATTTTATGGATTTAATAAAAAAATTCTTTTCTTCTACAATTATATCAATTTCTCCATTTTTAAACATATCTAAAATACAAAGAAATAAAGTTACTATCCTAGATTTAGAAAACTTATTTTTTAACAGATGATTAAATTCTACTTTTCGATCTTCTTTTATAATTTCAGAAATTTCATTATGAGCTTCTTCTGTTGAGTAATTATCATCTTCTAAATTTAGAATTATCCTTTCTTCAAAATTATTTTTTTTTATCATTTTTGAATTAATCAAATTCTTTAGGCTTTTGAATAAATTATCTAAATTTAGGCTTGAAATGTCATATTCAATTTCACTTCCTATACTTTCTGTTCCTGTTCTTGTATAAGGAACATTATATTCGTTTTCATATTTTGAAAACAATTCAGAAATTTCCTTAAATAATTGATATTCAATTATTTTTTTCTCTAAATTTTCAATCTTTTCAAATTTTTTATCCCTATTTAATATCGAATAAGCCTTAATTTCAATTAAATCAGTTGCCATTATTAAAAATTCAACCTTTATTTTTAAATTTAATTCCTTTTGCGCATGAATATAATTTAAATAGTCATCTATTATTTGTGAAACATTTATCGAATTTATATCCATCTTCTTTTTTTCAATTAAATGAAGAAGCAAATCAAGAGGCCCTTCAAAATTTTCAATTTTTATTTGTATCATATTTTCCATATTCTACCTAATTTCTTCTTCTTTTTGATATTTATCTGAAATTTTATTTTTCCAGTACTTAGCATCTTTTCCAATCTGCTCCTTCAGTTCTTCAACCGAACTAAATTTTTTTTCATATCGAATATTTTCCAAAACTTCAATCAAAATAATTTTTCCATAAATATCTTCACTAAAATCAAAAATATTAGTTTCAACACTAAGAACTCCAACATCAACTGTAGGATTTCTCCCAATATTCATTACTCCGTTATAAACCTTGTCATCACCTTGAATATGAATCTTCACCCCATAAACTCCAAATTCTGGATAAATCTTATTTTCAAATTTTAAATTTGCCGTAGGAAAGCCAATAACTCTTCCAAGTTGTTTCCCATAAATAACCTCCCCAAGAATAATGAAATTATGTCCAAGAAGTTCCATAACCTTATCAAAATTACTTTTCTTAATATAATTCCTAATTCTTGTACTGCTTATAACTTCTCCTTCTTCATCCAGCACAGCATCTTGAACATTTAATTTTATATTTCTCTCTTTTAATAATTTTTCAAGTATGCCGACATTCCCAGATTTCCCTTTTCCAAAAGTAAAATTAAATCCACAATAAACTTCATCTGCATTCAATTCATTAACAATTACCTTTTCCACAAATTCTTCAGGCGAATAATTCCTAACTTTTTCAAACTGCTCCAAATAGAGATAGTCAATTTCATTTTTATTTAGTAAATAAGCCTTTTCAGAGCAAGTCGTTATTTTAGTCTGCTGATTTTTAGGATATTCACTAAAAGTATAAACTATTGTTTTTAATCCTTTTTCCCTTGCCCTCTTCACAGCCTTTCTCAAAATTACTTGATGTCCTTTATGAATCCCATCAAAATTTCCTAAAACAGCAATATTTTTATTACATTTTATTTCTTCAATATTTCTATGATAATCAGGAATTTCTGCATTAACACAATATTCAATAATCTCCTTTATTTCTGCTAAATTTTTTGTAATAAATTTCATCAACTTTCATTCCTTTTTTATTTTTTTATTATTTAAAAAATATCTTATAGACATATGCTTAATATTCATAATATTTACTTTATTAGATTTTATCATAATTTCAATTTAATGTATAGTGAAAAAAGAACAATGCTGAAAATTAATACAAAAAAAATAGTTATAGACTTAATCAAATCTATAACTATTCCTTTAATTAATTTTTATTTTTAAACTTTTACAGTTCCTTCCTGTTCTTTCCATTAGCATCTGCTTTTGGTTTTTCTTCAATTTTTTTATCTTCTTTTTTACCTTTATTTTCTTCTTCCTTTATAAGAGCAATCTTTATTTTTTTTCTTCCTTCAAACAATCCACCCTCTTGAATTACAAACACAGCCGATGTTATTGTAGCATAAACCTTTCCTGTATTTCCAATTTCAACTTTATCTGCCACAATTTCTCCTGAAACTTCTCCATCTACAACAACTGTTTCAGCAGTAATATTCCCTTTCACTTGCCCAGTTTTTCCAACATGAACAAGTTTATTTCCTTTAATATCACCATTTAACACACCTTCCATATTAAATACAGAATTTGTTTCAATAGTTCCTGTTATTGTTGTTTCCATTGAAATTGTACTAGTTCCATGTGTATTTTCATCACTATCTGCTGAAAATTGTCCGTTAAATCCTGTGTTTTCTCTTTTTTCCTTCGCTTTTTTGTCACTAGAAAATAATGCCATTTTTCTTTCCTTCTTCCTTCTTTTATTAAGTCAAATATATGTTATAGTATACTACATTTGCTTTGATTTTTCAAATGTTTTTTTAATAATTTATGTTTAGATATGTTATTATAGTTCTATTTATTTTGTTTTTTTCTTTATTTAATTTTATATTAGTAAAAATATAATTTTAATTTGTCGTATCTTAGTAAAAACTGCTATTTATTTTTTAAAAAATCGGCTATAACTAGCCAAATTAAATTTTTCAATATTATCCATAAATTCATCAAAACTATTTGCAACTTTTACCAATTCAAATGAAAAAAGTACCATATCATCTGCAAAATAAACACCTTTATCAATTTTATTAAGAAAAAATAAATTTGAAAAAGATCCGTTATCATCATAATCATTATCCAAATATAAATCATTCCAAACACAAACATAGTTTTGTAAAAAATGTCTTTCATATTGAACATTCAATAAATTTTCCAAGCTGACAAGTCTGTACAGTAAAATTTTTTGATAAAATAAATTTTCAGATTTTTCTTTCAGATTTTTCATTTTTTCCCAAGTTGTTCCAGCATACTCTTTAATAATTTCACGATATTCTTCAACTTCTTTCAAAGAAAAAGTTTTTAAAATTTGAGAAATCTCTAGTTTTAATCTATTCATAAAATCTATAACTTTTTTATCCCCTTTATCAATTTTTTCATTAAATATTTCTCTATATATTTTATCAAATATCTCTTTAGATTTTTTTATTTTTTCAAAATCAATAAAATTATCAAAACTTTTCTCTGAATCTTTTAAACGAATAATTCCAAACAAAGTTAAAAAAATTCTTTCAACAAAGCTGTACTCTCCATCATAAAGAAAATCATCAGAAAAATCCATACTCAAAAATGAAGTTTTTACATTGTCTTTAAACAAAATAACTTCATATTCTCGCAATAGTTTTTCATATTTAGTTGGAAACATTTCAAAAAATTTAGAATTAAAATAATCACTCTCGCATTCTCGTTTTCTGCTATTCTCAAAATCAATAATATTGTAAATATTACTTCTCATTAAGTTTCTCACCTTAAATATTAAATTACACTTCAAAAATTTCTTTCATACATTCTGAAATATTTTCAATAACATGACTTGCATTCACAATATACTGTTTCTCTATAAGTTCATCAGCTATTTTACCATGCAAATATGCCCCTATACAAGCAGATTCTGCTGACCCATATTTTTGTCCCGCCAATGAACAAATTATGCCAGTCAAGCAATCTCCCATTCCTCCATTTGCCATACGGGAATTTCCTGTACTATTCACAAAAAGAGTTTTCCCATTTGTAATAATTGTATTTTTCCCCTTTAAAAGTAAAGTTATTTCATATTTTTGAGCAAAATCTTTTACTATTTTAAATTTATTCTTATTAATTTCTTCTGGAGAAAATCCTGATAATCTTGAAAATTCAACTAAATGTGGGGTTAATACACTTCTATTTTTTATTTTTTTAAAAAGTTCTCTATTTTCAGACAATAAATTCAAAGCATCTGCATCCAGCACAAGTTTTATCACATTTCCTTTATTATTTTTCTCAATACTGATTAGTTTTTCAAATATTTTCAATGCCTTCTGACTTTTCCCAATTCCAGGCCCAATAGCAATCACATCACTATTTAGGATTTCATTCTCTAGTTTTTCAAAATTTTCTTCTATGTTTTCAAAATTTATCGGAAAACTCATAGCTTCAGGAACAAATACGTTAAGTGAAAAATTATTTTTATCAGTAATTACAGTAGTAAGTCCAGCTCCGCTTCTCACACACGATTTTGCTACAATATTCCCAGCACCATAAAATCCACTACTTCCAGCAAAAATTAATACTTTTCCAAAATCTCCCTTATGAGAATTTTCATCTCTTTTTATATGAAAACCTTCTATTATTTCAGATGTCAAGTAATATTCACTGACAATATGATCAATATTATTTTTATTCAATCCAATATTTTCAATAATCACTGTTCCTAAATATTCTTTTATATCTGATTTTAAAAAGCCTTTTTTGTATGTGACAAAGGAAATGGTAACATCAGCTTTAACAGATACTCCCATTATTTCTCCAGTATCGCCATTAATTCCAGATGGAATATCAATCGCATAAACTTTTTTATTTTTAGAATATTCATTTATCTTCAAAATAATATCTTTATAAATGCCTTTTATTTCTGAATTTAACCCTGTTCCAAAAATCCCTTCAACAACAACATCACATTCTAAAAGCAGCTTATCCAATTCTTCCAACTTATAAAAAATTTCAATTCCTGAATTTTTACAAATTTCATAATTTACAAAACAGTCATTGCTCATATTTTCATCACTAATACAAAAAATTTTAACATTCTTATCTTTTGAAAATAACTGCCGTGCAATCGCATATCCATCGCCTCCATTATTTCCCTTTCCACAAATAATAAGAAAATTATCTTCATTCTTTCCAATATGCCTTGTAAATGAAATCGCTGCATTTTCCATAAGCACAATACTCGGTATTCTCAATTCATTAATCGCATAACTGTCAATTTTTCTTGTAGTTTCGTTTCCACCTAATAACATTTTCATCACCCCATTATGTCCTGTTATTTTTTAAATATCAAAATCCTGAAACTTTCCATCTTTTAATATTTTAACACTTTTAAATCCAATTTTTCGTATAATTTCCAAACTCTCATCAAAATAAAAATCAATGTTTTGAGTTTCATGTGCATCAGAAGAAATAGTAATTGGAATATGTTTAGTTAAAATTCTTTCAAGTATAAAAGAACTTGGATAAGGTGTCTGAGTCCATCCACGTGACATTCCTCCTGTATTAATTTCAACAATTGCTTCAGATTTAGCAATTTCATCTAACACATATTCAACTTTATTTTTATACCATTCATCACTTTCATCAAAATATTTAAAATCTCTATTAAATTTTTTTACCAAATCCAAATGCCCAATAATATCAGGATTTTGAGTACGTAGCATTTCCACAATATTATCAAAATATGCTTCAATAAATGCCTTTTCATCTCCATTTGCATAATTTTTTATTCCGTATTCTAAAATTTCAGGTGTATTATCAACACAGTAATATTCATCTTTTTCTTTATCCTTTATATAATGGACCGATCCAATTCTAAAATCAAGTCCTAAATTTTCATCAAGTTTTGGATTAAATCCCGAATAGAAATCAGCCTCAATACCAACATAAACTTGAATCCTGTCTTTATATTTCTCTTTCAAATTTTTTAATTCTTTCAAATATTCTAATGTACCTTTTTCAGACATACAATATTCCGTATCAAATTTTGTAAAAGAATGCCCTGAAAGGCCAACACTTGTAAATCCTTTCTCTATTGCTGTTAGAATATAATCTTCAGCATTGTTTTTACCATCGCAATAAAATGTATGAGCATGAAGATTTGATGGGAAAATTATTTTTTTAGTTTGCATTTTTATCAGCTCCTTTAATTATTTTTACTTTTCACCACCCATTTTTTCCTGTTTAACTTTATGATCAACAACATGTCTTTTAGCCAGTTCATCTTTCACATCTTGAATAGTAAGCCCTTGCTCAATCATTAAAACCAAAGTGTGATAATATAAATCTGCAATTTCATATCTCAATTCATCATTATCATTATTTTTAGCCCCAATTATAACTTCCGTACATTCTTCTCCAACTTTTTTCAAAATTTTATCAAGTCCTTTTTCAAACAAATAAGTCGTATAAGATTTTTCATTTGGATTAATTTTTCTATCTTTTATCAATTCATAAAGTTTTTCAGGCGTAAAACTGCTATAATCTTCTGCTTCAAACAACGAGTTAAAAAAGCAGCTCTCAGCACCAGTATGGCAAGCAGGCCCATCTTTTTTTACTTCCACAAGTAAAGCATCCGCATCACAATCATATTTTACCGAAACAACATGCTGATAATTCCCCGAAGTTTCCCCTTTTAGCCAAAGTTCTTGTCTACTTCTGCTAAAAAAACAAGTTTTCTTATCTCTTAAAGTTATTTCAAGACTTTCTTTATTCATATACGCAAGTGTCAGTACTTCTTTTGTATAATAATCCTGTATTATCGCAGGAACAAGCCCCTTTTCATCAAATTTCATTTGTTCTATATTCATTTTTACCTCTTTTCTAAAATTATTTATTTTAATATTTTAATTTTTCTCATTAAATGTCAAATTCTCATCTCAACACCATTACTCTTCAAATACTTTTTCAAGTCCATAATTTCCACTTCCTTAAAGTGAAAAATCGAAGCCGCAAGTCCCGCATCAATTCCTGGAATTTTAAATAAATCTCTAAAATGCTCCATATTTCCAGCTCCACCTGATGCAACTATTGGAATTGACAATTTTTTTGATAAAATTTCAAGTAATTCTAAGTCAAATCCATTTTTAACTCCGTCTGTGTCAATACTGTTTACAACAACTTCTCCAGCACCATTTTCCTGACCATTTACAAACCATTCTATCGCATCAATTCCAGTATTTTCTCTTCCACCTTTTGCAAAAACTTTGAATTTCCCATCAACTCGTTTTACATCAACTGACAAAACTACACATTGATCTCCATATTTTTTCGCAGCCTCTTCAATTAATTTTGGATTTCTTATTGCCCCAGAATTTACGCTCACTTTATCAGCTCCAGCTTTCAAAACTCTATCAAAATCATCCAGCGTATTTATTCCACCGCCAACAGTAAGCGGAATAAAAATTTGACTTGCCACTTTTTTCAAAATATCTGTAAACAAGCCTCTTTCCTCAACCGAAGCCGTAATATCATAAAAAACAAGCTCATCAGCTCCAGATTTATTGTAAAATTTAGCAAGCTCAACTGGACTGTCAACTTCTTTTATCCCAGTAAAGTTCACACCTTTCACCACTTTTCCATTTCTCACATCAAGACATGGAATTATTCTTTTTGCAAGCATTCTTATACCTACTTTCTTTGTTAAATTTATTTATTTAGCTTATTATAAATTTTCATACATAACTAAAAAATGTTATTTACTAATTTCTAAAACTTCCTTCAAATCAAGATTTCCCGAATAAATCGCCTTTCCTACAATTGCTCCATAAATATGATTTTTGTTAAGCTCTTTAATCTCATCCAAAAAAGTGATTCCACCTGAAGCAATAATATCTGAATTAACTACTTTCGACAATTTTCTATAAATTTCAAGATTTGTTCCGCTTAACATTCCATCTTTTGAAATATCAGTATAAATTATTGTTTTCACACCTATATTCGATAATTTTTTGCAAAATTCAACCGAGTTCAATTCTACAGTTTCAGTCCATCCTTTAACCGCAACTTTTTCATCTTTCGCATCTACAGAAACTGCAATTTTATCGCCATATTTTTTTACCATTTCCTTCAAAAATTCTTCATTTTCAACGGCAATCGTTCCTAAAATAACACGGTTTACTCCCAATTCAATATATTTTTTTATTCTTTCTTCATCACGGATTCCACCACCAACTTGAACAAAAAAATCACTTTTTTCAACCAATTCTTTTATGACCTCATAATTTTTTGTATTCCCATCTTTTGCCCCATCCAAATCCACAATATGAAGATTTTTTGAATTATTTTTATTAAAAAAGTCCAAAACTTCAACAGGATTTTTAAAAAATACTTCCACTTGGTTATAATCCCCTTGTTTCAATCTAACTGCCTGTCCGTTATGTAAATCTATCGCTGGAAAAATTTCTATCATTATTATTTTCTCCTTTTATTTTTAAAATTTTTTATCATTTGTTAACTTTGAAATTTTTAACAATAATATTTAAGATAAAAATTCTTTTATTGAATTTTTATGTTGTTACTTTTACAATGATTATTTATTTTTAAAATATCAATCAAACATATTTATTTTTTTTAAATTTTCTTCAAACAATTTTTTATTATTATAGAAATCATTTTTATTTGCCCTTGCCAACTCTGATTTTATAAACCAATTCTGATATTTACTATAATCTAATATTTCTTTATCAGGCTTATTTTTTCCTTCAAAATTTTTATAATAAAAATCAATTGCATCCTGTGTACGATTCTCATTTAAATAGAAACTTATTGCAAACCATCCCATTGTTAATTTATACGCCCAAGCCTGTTCATCAGAAATATGTGACTCTTCTGTTTTTTTCTTATCATCACACATTTTCATAATAGAATTTAAGCTTGCAAGTGCTGCTTTTTCATCTGTTTGCATAACATTCCAAATTGCATCCTCTCCTATTGTATATGTTACAGCAATTCTAGTAATCAAATAATCTGGATATTTTTCTTTAAGTATTTCATAATTTTTATTGTAAGAATCAAAATCTCCCTTATTGGAATAATACATATTTGAAAAAAACAATTTCGACACTTCATAAGGATTATATTTTTCATATCGTTTTAAATTATTTAATTTCTCTGCATCACTTTTTCCAAGTACATTATAAATATTTATCAAGTTTTCTGACAGAACAAAATTCTTCTCATTCTTTTTCAACAATTCTTCAATCTTTAATGCCAATTTTTTTACTTTTTCTCTGTCAGGTTCGCTCACTACATTAGGTATTTCCTTATCCAATTCTATTGTTTTTAATATTATTTCCTGAGAAACTCCTAATTTTGATAAATCCTGACTTATCATCTCGCTTCGACTTTTCGCATTCAAATTCACTATTGCAAAAATACTCATCAATAATATTATCTTCTTCATAAATACCTCTTTCTCAATTAATCAAAACCAATTAAAAATGATAAATTAAGTAAAATAATCACAATGTTATTTTTACTTTGCTAATTCACCCCAATTTTTCAATAATTTCAATCCAGTATCTCCAGATTTTTCAGGATGAAACTGCATTCCATAAACATTTTTATTTTTTACAATTCCAGGAATTTTTGTTCCATATTCTGAATATGCAACAATATTTTTCATATCCGTTTTTGCAAAATATGAATGTACATAATACACATATTCTTCATTTTCAACATTCACATTTTTCAAAATTTTATCATTTCTAAATTCATCATTTATTTTCAAGTTGTTCCATCCCATATGAGGTATTTTCAAATCAGAATTTTTTAGAATATATTTTTTTATTTCCTCAACACTTCCATTTATAAGTCCAAGTCCTTCAAATTCACCGTATTCATAACTTTTCTCAAAAAGCATTTGCATTCCAAGGCAAATTCCTAAAAAAGGCTTTCCATTTTTTGCTTCATCTATCAAAATATCTTTTAACCCATATTTTTCAAGATTAGAAACAGCATCTCTAAAAGCCCCCACTCCTGGCAAAATTATCCCTTTCGCACTTTTAATCTCTTCAACATCATTAGTCAGTTTTGTATCAAGTCCAACATAATTTAATGAAGATAGCAAAGAGAAAAGATTACCCACTCCATAATCAATAACTGCGATCATAGTTTAAACTTCCTTTCTTTATACTTTTATTTTATTTTATTTTTTTGATAAATTTAAATCTTTTTACTTACTTAAATTATATCAAAAAAAATATATTGTTGCAATTAAGAAAAATTTTTTCATAAATAAAAAAGGCCCCATTTTTTATGAGACCTTTTTTGCTCCCCTGCCAAGGAACATAATTTTACATTATTTTTTATACAATGTCAACTATTCAAAAAAATTTTAGTTTTTCACAACTTTATATTTCACTTTAACTCTTTTTCCAAAAAATGCCATTCCAATATGTACAATTTCTTTTACTCCACATTCCTTTAATAAAACAGGATATTTTTTATTTTCAATTTG
Source organism: Leptotrichia wadei (assembly GCF_007990445.1). Lineage (NCBI taxonomy): Bacteria > Fusobacteriati > Fusobacteriota > Fusobacteriia > Fusobacteriales > Leptotrichiaceae > Leptotrichia > Leptotrichia wadei. Next base: position 1,152,651 of record NZ_AP019841.1, on the reverse strand, counting down.
ACTCAATGCTTCCTCTGCTCTTTTTTCAATCTCTTCTTCAGTTTTAGAAACTTTAAATTCAAATATATATCCAACATCTCTTTTATTTATTGGATTTAAAGCTAAATCATTTCTTCCATAGCCAGTTTCATTATTCGATAAAACTGTGTACTCATTATCAAGATACAACATCATTCCTAAAATAAAAGTATGATATGGTTTTTCTGTTTTAGAAGTATCGTGATAACTCATTGACACTAAAAATATTTCATTTAAAAGTTCTTCAAATCTGTCAAAATCGAAGTTTTTAAATGCTTTTATCATTTCTCTAAATCTGCTAAAACCTCCTAAATTTTGAACAAACATATCTTTAAAAAATGTTTTAACTTCATAATTTGGCAATTTTAAAGCATATTCATTCATAGCAATTTTTTCTTCAACAGTCAAATACCCTCCAAAAAGTAATAACTGCCAAACTTCTTGTGGATCTTTCAATCTATCCATATTCGATGAAGCCATTACCATTTGCTCTGTTGTTCCATTATTGAATAAATCTTTTAATTCGTCAAATAAATCTTTATCAGCATTTTCTATTGCTGAATGAATAAGCCTGTTATCTGATGTATTTATCCAATAAACGTTTATTTCTTTTTCATCGAGATAGTTAATTATACTCCACGGATTATAAATTTGAATATTCCCAAACTTATAGCCGTTATACCATTTTCTCACTTTTTCAATATTTTGCTCTAATCCATAATATTCCAAGGCATTTTTCACTTCTGTTTCAATCAATCCAAAACTTTCTGCATATTTATTATTCAAAACCGTATAAGTTTTCAAATTATTCAATCCAGAAAAAATCCCTTCCTTTGCTACCCTAAGTATCCCAGTCACAACTGCAAATTGTAAATATTCATTATCTTTCAATGTATTTGAATAAAAACTTTTAAAAAATCTTCGAGACTTTTCATAATATCCTTCGTTCCAGGCACTTGTCATTGGAGTGTCATATTCATCTATTAAAATTATAACTTTTTTTTCGTAATATTCATACAGATATCTTGATAAATTCTTTAATGAATTTTCCCAATCTGCATTATTTTTTTTGAGCCATATATTTTCAAATTCAACTAAATCTCTTTTTTTTAAATTGCTAGAAATATATTCAAAATTATCGTACAAATTAGAAATGAGATTCTTAATATTAAAAAAACTATCCTCCCAATTTTCTGCCTCGGCATTTCTTAGGCTTATAAGAATTACAGGATTTTGTCCTTGATTTTCCATATACTCACTTTTTGAAATATACAAATTATCAAATAATTTTCTATTTTCCTCTGCATTTCTAACATCAAAAAAATAATTTAACATAGACAAATTTAAAGTTTTTCCAAATCTTCTGGGCCTTGTAAAAAGTTTAACTTTTGATAAATCTTCCAGCAAATCTTCTATGAACTTTGTTTTATCGACATAATATCCGTTTTCTTGTATAATTTCCTTAAAATCAGAATTTCCAATTGCTAGTCCTTTTTTCTTTTTTTTCATAATTAATCCCTACTTTCCCTTTAATTACTTAAATTATATCAAAAAAAATTTGACATTACAATGAAAATCAATTCTCACTTTTCTTTTTCTTAAAAAAATCTAGAATCGTCTTCTTATGCTCCAATTCCTTGGGCAACGGCACTCCTATCCAATCATGAAACTCCTTTATTTTAATTTCGATAATATCTGAAGAATTATTGTCATTTTTACATTTTTGTGATAATGCATTTAAATATTTTGTTGACGGAAGAATTTTTGTACCAAATCTATTGCTTTGTCCTTCTTCACTATCTAAACTTTTTAATTTAAATAAATATACACCTTTTTCTTTTTGTATTTTAAAATCTTGATGATTATATTCGTATAATTTTCTCCATAAAGACTGATTATTTTCTACAGTGTCATCATATCTAGTTTCAGGAAACCAAGCAGGAATTTCGATTTGAGCAATTTCAAAATATTCCTTAAAAATTTCACGAGACCAATAAAGGAAATCTATCAATCCTGTAGAAGAGTGTAGAGAATAATTTTTCCAGCTTAAATTATCATCTGTCAACTTTTCTGCAAATCGAATAACAAAATCTTGGAAAAGAGTATCATTAATAATTTCAAACACTTCTGTATATGCTTTTACAGATTTTTTCTTAAGTTTCGTATCAAAAACTTTATCATTTTTCACATAGTATGATCTTCTTTGTGACCGTTGTGGCAACGAATATTCCAAAGCATTTGTTGTTCCAATGAAACAAGGCGTAAAATCAAAATTTGAAGTAGAAAGATTTGAAACATTTACAATCAAGTTGTTTCCTCTATCTTTGTTTGAAAAAAATTCTTCGTCAATTTCATCAATTAAAATTGGAGCTACATTATTTTCATTCATCCATAGTTGAATTTGTGTTATCGTATCTGCTTTTTTTGTTCTTCCAGTCGGAATAATGTTATTGTACAAAATAGGCTTTGATTTAGAAAGGCCCAGCATTTTTTGTAAAATCTGCAATAAATTACTTTTTCCTGAACCAGCAGTTCCTCCGATAAATAGAAATTGTGGAACATCTAATTTTTCCGAATCAGATTCCAGTTTAAACCTAATATCCTGAAGAAAAGGCGAAGTGAATGCATACAAAATTATCTCAACAATTCTTGAACCATAATTATCGTTATAGTCAATTACATACTTTCTATAGTTCTCAATCAATTTCACAATACTTTCAATAGAAGTTTTTATTTCTTCTTTTCCAGCTTTTTGCCCAAACGGTTTCGTGTTTCCATTTTCTTCAATATATAATCCCGAACGTCCAAATCCACGATCAGTATCTTTTGAAAATAACAATTCTCTTTCAGAAGTCGCTTGATTTAATTTTGGAGCAATTTTAATTTCCAATTTAGGTTTTATCTTTTTCGCAAATGTTTCAGGCGTCACAACCATACTTTCTTTCTTTTTAGCCTGTCGTGAAATAGTATTAATCGACAATTCATAAGCAAATTTTTCAACTTCAAGTTCCTCTTTTTTCTCATTCTCAATTATTTTCTGTTTCTCATCAATCGTTTTAATTTCCTCAATTATCGGCAAAGCAACACTATCTTCTTCCTTAACAATTACCTCATTAAATTCTTTAACAATATCTTTCGAAATATCTATTTGCAATTTGGAATTTTCATCTTGTGTAAATCTCACAGAAAATTTCTCTTCCTTTTTTTCATCATTATTCTCATCTAAAACTTTAATTTTACTTTTCGCCTTTTTTCTTATAGCTTTCGTAATAAAATCAGTACAAGTTAAAGTAATTTCGTTAAAATATTCTTCAAACTGGTTAAATAATGGGGAATTATCAAAAATGACAATGTTTTCAAATTGGTTCCTTTTGTTTGAAAAAGCCTGAAATGAAAGATTAGCCGATCCAAAAATCAATCTCGTCTCCGAATCATTTTTCAAAAGATAAAATTTACTATGAATTGTCGAACTTATTGGCACTCTCAATTTCCACTTTTCTTCCACAATACTTTCTTGATTCTCCCTTGAAAGATTCTCAAAAAAACGGATTTGTTTCTTTTTAATAATCGCCTTTTGACTCTCAATCAAATTCTTGGTTTCATTTTTCAAAGCCTTCAATCCTCTAACTTGGACATCTACATCTTGTATCCCGATAACCAAATCAACACTTTTAAACGGAGTTAGGTATTTATTCAAAAAACTTTCGTCAGCTGAAAAAGTGACAGCCTTTATCTCATAAAACCTATTACTATCGAAAATCTCTTCAATTTCTAAATCAACTCTTTCACCATTTAAAATAGTAAAGAGTGTATTTTTAACTTTTATAGCTTCAGTTTTTTCAATATTTTCATTTTCAAATAAAGTTAAAGATTCAGATTCTAACTCTTTTTCCATTTTTTCTCCTTGTCTATTGCATAATCTTTTTTACTAGTATTCGTTTTATTTCCCAAATTTCAATATTTTGTCTTTTATATATTTTTCTTCTTTATATCTATCGCTTTTTTTTATATTATTTATAATATCCTCAAAGTATTCGTTCTGTTTTTTTGTTATTTCAAAAAGTTTTCCAAAATAAATTTTCTCATCTTTTTTATTTTCCAATTCAGAATAAAATAATGCTTCATCTTCCCTAAATTTTAACCATTTTTCTTGAAAATTTTCTAAATTGCTATAATAATGTCTAGGATAGCATCCATAACCAATCGTTCCACCATAATTTATATATTCATCTCCCATTAAATCATGTAATTCAGTATACTTATCATTCATTTTTTTATTCTCTGTTTCATATTCTTCTTTTGACTTTCTCAATTGATCAAAAGATAAACTTTTTTTGTTTTTTAATTTTATAGCTAACTCCATTAATTTTTTTATTGTCTTATTATCTTCTTCTCTATAAAATTCATACAAATTCGTATTAAAGCCATATTTTATTTCTAAATCATCAAGAAAAGAAATATTGTTTTTCCAAACAGCATCCCAACTTTCATTATTTTTTTCTAATAATTCGCTACTTTTTTCAGGAAAATTATCAATTATAAATTTTTTTAAGCCAGACCTTTTTGAATTTTCTTCATACCTATTTTGATATTTAGTAGTCGTATCATTGTTATAAATATCAATTTTTTTTATTTCTTCTAATTTTTCTAGTACATACTTTTTAAAATCATTTTCAGAATTTGTATTTGTAAATGAATTTATTGAACACAACAAAGAAATCAATCCTATAAACATAACTTTTGTGATTTTCATTAAATTAATTCTCCTTCTTTCTTTCTTTTCAATCCCTTCAAATACCCCTTCTTGTCTTCCAAAATCCTCAAACTTTCTCGGGCCTTCTGTATCGTCTTATTATGCACCCAAACATCCAATCTATTATTTTCTAAATAAATCACCGCATAATCCCACTGTTTCGCAAGTGCAGTTGCAAAAAACCAAGCAACTACCATTTTCACATAATACTCCTCAGAATGAATATTCGCTACCATTTCCAAATATTCCTTTTTAAAGTCTTCATCCAAAAAATGCGTCATCAACATTTCTACACCAAACCTGCAAGTATAAGTTTTATCCGATTGAGACCATTCCTTTATTTTTTCAATCAGTTCTTTTTTATGCTTTTTAAAAATTTTTGGAGAAATCGTATCACAAACCGCCCAATTATCAATAAATGGCAAAAAATTATCAAGCAATTCAATGCAGTTCTCAAAATCTTTGTTCTCTGAAATAATTGCTCCATGCAACAAATTCTCATCGTAATATTTATGTGGCAACTCCTTCAAAAAATCTTCATATTCATTATTCTTTACCAATTTTTTAGCCAATTTTCTTATTTCAGGAATTCTCACTCCGATAATTGTATCCTCCGATACATTTGGCGTCAATTTACTTAAAAATTTCATGTATTCTTTATCTTGACGTGAAAATAATTCTTTTTGTATTTTCATTTTAACCCCTCCTATTCAAGTTTTCCTTATTATCCATTTTTTCATTTGTTACTTTTGCTTTTATCAGTGTATTATTAAAATTCTCATCACTATCATTACATCACTATTTTCAAAATCATTTGAAACTGTTAATAAATTTGATTAAACCAAAACTCCCTTAGTCGAAGGAATCTCATCCCTATATTTCTCATCAATACTCACTGCTTCTGCCAAGGCCCTAGCAACTCCTTTAAAAATTGACTCAATTATATGATGTGAATTTTTCCCTGCCATATTCTTTATATGCAACGTTGCATTCAAATGCCGTGTAAATCCAATAAAAAACTCTTCCACCAATTCAGTATCAAAAGTTCCTACTTTTTCAGTCGGAATATTTACATCAAAATTCAAAAAATATCTCCCACTCAAATCAACTGCAACCAATGTTAACGCCTCATCCATTGGCAAAAGAAAGTTCCCATATCTCTTAACACCTTTTAAATCTCCCAAAGCCTCATAAAAACATTTTCCAAGCGCAATCCCAATATCTTCTGTACTGTGATGATCATCAACTTGTGTATCTCCATCACAATAAACCTTCAAGTCAAATCTTCCATGTTTTGCAAACAAGTCAAGCATGTGATCCAAAAAACCAACTCCTGTACTATTTTCATATTTCCCAGTCCCATCAATATTCAATTCAATTTTTATTTTTGTTTCAAATGTATTTCTTTCAATTTTAGATTTTCTCATAACTTTATCCTTTCATTGCAAATTTATTTATAAATAGTATAATCTATTTTTTTATCTTTTTCAAGATTAACAAAAAATAAGAAATTTATTTTGACATATTAATTAAAAATTATGGTATAATTTAGTGAGTAATTTAATGTATTCTATAAAATATAGGAGGTGAAAATATGCTTTACGATGAAGCTAAAAATGTACTTTATGCTGAAGAAAGAGCTGAATTTTTTATAAGAAAATTAGGTTTTGATTTTGATAAAATTGATAAAAATGAAATAATTTTTCTTCTAAATAAAGAATTCGAAAGAGCAATTACAGAAAGAGAAAGCAAATTTTATGATAGTTCCGAATGTCTACGTGTATTGTGTGGATATTTGTATTGCTTAGGCGATGTTTCGGATATTCCATTATTAGAAAAAATAAAATATGGTATTGATATGAATGTTGGAACTATGATTGATAGCGAATGGATTGATAGTTTGGAAAATGGTGGGATAGAAGATAAATATACTCAGACAAGAAAAGAAATTATAAAAGGTTTTGTAGATTATTACGAAAGCTGGCTCTGATCTAATCAGTATTCTGACAAGGGGAATTACCCCCTTGCATATTCAGTTTATTTTTAATTTACATTATTTTTACAGCAAATCTTCCAATTTCTCAATAAAAATTCCCATTTCCTCATCCGTACCAATTGTAACCCTCAAATAATTATCAATCCTGTCTTTTGCAAAATATCTAACCAAAATTCCATTATCTTTTAGCTGTTTATACAAATCTCCTGCAAAAATTTTATTATGAGAAATAAAAATAAAATTAGCACTTGAATTTAGCACTTTAAATTCCAATTCTTTCAATTTTTTTACAGTTTTTTTCCGTGTTTCAATAATTTTAGCGTTAATTTTTATGAAATAATCATCATCTTTAAATGACTCAATTCCAGCTTCAATTGAAATTTTGTCAATCGTATATGAATTAAACGAAAATTTTAGCCTGTTAAGCCCTTCTATTGTATTTTCCGAACCAATCGCATATCCCAGACGCATTCCTGCAAATGAACGAGATTTTGAAAATGTCTGCACAACAAAAACATTATCATATTTATTCACCAATTTCACAGCACTTTCCGCACCAAAATCAACATAAGCCTCATCTACAACAATAAGTTGATTAGGATTTTTTTCTGCAATTTTTTCAATTTCTTCCAATTTTAATGCAATCGAAGTCGGTGCATTTGGATTTGTAATAATTATATGTCCATCAAGTCCAAAATATTTTTCAATTTCAATTTCAAAATTTTCATTTAAAGGAACCTTTATTTCTTTTAAATCAAATAAATCTGCATAAACAGGGTAAAAGCTGTAAGTTATATCAGGATAATAAACTTTGTCTCCTTTATTAAAAAAAGTCATAAAAATAAGTGCTAGTACTTCATCTGAACCATTTCCCACAAAAATTTGCTCTTTTGTAATTCTTTCATCAATTTTTTTCGAAAAATATTCAGCAATCACTTTTCTAAGTTCTGAAACATCTGGATCTGGATATAGTTTCAAATCTTCCAAATTCATAGACTTTATTTTTTCTATAACTTTTTCTGACGGTGGATAAGGATTTTCATTTGTATTAAGTTTAATATATTTTTTGTCTTTCGGCTGCTCTCCAGGAACATAAGGCTCTATTTCCTTTATTTTATCATTCCAAAATTTGCTCATTTTACAATTTCTCCCTCTTTATTTTTTTCTTTACTTTATCTATTATTTCAGATAAATTTCCTTATTAATCGTCAATGTCATTTTTCATACTTTCAAAACTATCTTCCAAATTTTTTAATGTCTCATTTATCAAATCATTATAATCAAAATTTACTTGCCATTTTCCATCAACTTTTTCAATTTCCATTTCTGTAGTACTTTCACTATAATCGGAATCCTTTATTTCTTCTTTTATTTTATTTTCAAGATATTCATAAAATTTATCAATTTTTGCTTTACTAACTTTTTCAAAATGGTCCAATTCCTTATCGGTAATACCAGATTTTTTTAATGCTTCTTCAATAATTTCATCAGTGTCAATATCATTTATATCTTTATATTTAATTGATATACTAACTTTAGCTTTATTTTTACTCAAAAATGAAATTTCCTTGATAGAAATGTCCATTTTATCAAGTGTATCAAAACCATTTTGTGATATAATTCCAGTAAGTCTGCTTAAAAATTCTTTAAATATTTGCCGTTGATTTTTTGGAGAATTTTGTACTATGTTGTCCATTAATGCGTCCATGTATTTATTGTAAAGTTCTTTTGCCTTTCCTATTATAACTTTTTTTCCTTCGTTGTTATATCTTGAAATAATCTTATCATTAATAATTTTATCAATCTCTTTGCTATCTCTATCCGCTTCACTTTGAGAAATTTTAACCCCATTTTTCACATAAACTTCATAGTTTTGCTGAGCCATTCCAAGTGTTCCTAAAATAAATAGTCCCAAAAATATTTTTTTCATTTTTAAAATTTTTCCTTTCTAATCTAACCTAAATCTAATCAAAGCCAATATAATTTATTATTAAATTATCGCTAATATCTTTTCTAAATTTAAATTTAGATAATAAATTATGTAATTATTTATTTTTTTACAATTAATTTTATTTCTCAAATCTTTTAGAAACCGAACGAGCATGTGCTGTAAGTCCTTCATTTTCAGCAAATTTAATTACTTTGTCTTTGACTTCTTCTAATCCTTGTTTAGAATAATAAATAAACGAAGATTTTTTAATGAAGTCATCTACTGATAAAGGTGATGAAAATTTAGCTGTTCCACTTGTTGGTAATGTGTGATTTGGACCTGCCAAATAATCTCCAATTGGTTCAGGTGTATTATGTCCCATAAAGATTGAACCTGCGTTTTTTATTCTTGGCAATAATTCAAAAGGGTTATCTACTGCTAATTCCAAATGTTCTGGTGCTATAAAATTACTTACCAAAACTGCTTCATCCATATTTTCTACAATTATAATTCTACCTTGAGTTTCAATTGAAGTTCTGGCAATTTCTTCTCTAGGTAATTCCTTTAGTTGTTTTTCTACTTCTACTGCTACCTCATCTGCTAATTTTTGTGATGTTGTAACCAATATACTAGCTGCTAATTTATCGTGTTCTGCTTGTGATAATAAATCTGCCGCTGTATGAACTGGATCTGCACTTTCATCAGCAATAATTAATACTTCGCTTGGCCCAGCTATCATATCAATTGAAACTTCTCCGTAAACCATTTTCTTAGCCATTGCAACGTAAATATTTCCTGGTCCACCAATTTTATAAACTTTTGGAACAGTTTCTGTACCATAACTAAGAGCAGCTATTGATTGAGCTCCACCTACTTTAAAGATTCTATCAACTCCAGAAATTTTAGCAGCAACTAAAAGAGACGGCAAAATTGTTCCATCTTTTGTTGGAGGTGTCACCATTACAATTTCCTTACATCCAGCAATTTTTGCTGGAACTGCATTCATCAAAACAGTTGATGGATATGCAGCTGTTCCCCCTGGAACATAAAGTCCAACTTTTTCAATAGGATTAACCACTTGCCCCAAAACTACTCCATTTTCCTGTCGTATTAAAAAATCATTTCTAACTTGCTTTTCGTGAAATTTTTTAATATTATCGTGAGAATATTGAATAACTTCCAGCAATTCCTTATCAATCGTATCAAAAGCCTTTTTAATTTCTTCTTCTGTAACTTCCAAATTTTCTAGTTTCACTCCATCAAATTTTTCAGTATATTCAATCAAAGCCTTATCTCCTCTTGCTCTAACATCTTTCAAGATGTTTTCCACAGTTTCATTCACATCATCATAAGAAAACTGGCTTCTAGCAAGTTCCTTTTCCAAATCAACATCTTTTGAATATTTTATAGTTTTAATCATAATAGATCACTCCATTTCATTTTTTATTTTAAAAACATAAATTTTTTAAATTGTACTATAGTAAATAGAAATAACACTAACTATTTTTATAAAATTTCTTTTATACTTTTAACAATTTTTTCTATTTCTTCATTTTTAAATCTATAGCTTGACTTATTAGCAATAAATCTAGCACTTATATCTTCAATAGTTTTCAATACTTTCAAGTTATTTTCCTTTAAAGTTGTTCCAGTTTCAACAATATCCATAATTACATCAGAAAGTCCTAAAATTGGTGCTATTTCAATAGAACCATTTAGTTTTATAAGTTCCACATCTCTATTAATTGAATCAAAATATCTTTTTGAAACATTTAAATATTTTGTCGCTACCACCAATGGTTTATCAAAATTTTCCTTAAAATTCACAGGCCCAGCAATCGCAAATTTACATTTACCAAATCCCAAATCCATTAACTCATAAATATCAGGATTTTCCTCAAGCAGAACATCTCTTCCTACAACTCCAATATCTGCACTCCCCTTTTCAACATAAACCCCAACATCTGACGGTTTTACCAAAAGAAACCTAACATTTTTTTCTCGATTTTCAAAAATCAGTTTCCTATTATCTTCCTTTATTTCTGAACTTTCATAACCTATTTTTTCAAATAAATCATATACTTTATTCCCTAATCTTCCTTTAGGAAGAGCAATATTTATCATAAAAGCTCCTTTCATTCTTTACATTTTCATTAATTAAATTTCCATTTTTAAATAAATATTTTTCATCATAATTAAAAATTTCGCTATCATTTTCTTTGAAATTTTCAATATTTTCGGTTCTCACTCTAAGTCCTTTTTCTTGAAAATCATTTACAATTTCTACCAATTTTTCAAAATCACTATTATCATAAGCAATCAATATTTCAAAATCATTTTTATCTTCATCTTTATAATAACCCTTCAAACTATCAGTTAAAATCGCAAATCCAACTGCTCCTGTGTCAACTCCAAATTTTTCAAATAATTTATCATATCTTCCACCAGTCAAAATCACATTTGGAAATCCTTCAATGTATCCTTGCAAAATAATTCCATTATAGTAATTTAAATTTTTTATGATAGAAAAATCAAATACAATTTTTGATTTTTTATGAAATTTAAACAGTAAATTATTTAATTGTTTAAGTTCAAGCAAAATTTTCTTTATATCATCATTCACTTCATATTTCAAAAGTTCTTTTTCAATATCCTCTAAATCTCCAGATAATTCAGGAATTTTATAAATCAATTGTTTCACATTTTCAGAAATAAATTTATTATTTTCCAATATCTTTCTTATATCATGACTATTTTTCTTATTTATACAATCAAAAATTTCTTCCTTTACTTCATATTCCAAATTAAGATTATCAAAAATCGAAGAAATAAATCGAGCATGTGACAAAGTAATCATACTTTTTTCATTTATAATATCCAAACTCTTTATTGCAAGATCCACAATTTCAAAATCCAAAAATGTAGATTCTTTCCCAATCAGCTCAATCCCTAACTGTTCATCTTCCTCATATCCAACATATTTTGTCAGATTATATGTATTTTCCTGATAATAAATTTTACTATATTTCAAAGACTGATCCTTAGAAATTTTCTTAGCGACTGACAATGTAATATCGGGCCTTAACGCTAATAACTTCCCATTTGGACTCATCACAGTCAAAACATTTCTATCAATAAAATCCTTGTTTTCATTATACAAATCATATTCCTCAAAACTAGGAAGTGAAATCCTTTTATACCCATACGAATCATACATTTTACGTATATCCAACAATATTAAGTCTTTCTTGCTCAAATTTTTTATATAATTTTTCACAATCTACCTCACTTTCCACATGCATTATTTTTTATTTTATTATTTTATCTTGTTATATAATTATCTTACCATATAATCGCAAAAAAAGGAAGTTTTTATGTATTTATTTACTTTGATTGAATTTTATTTCTGAACAAATCTAATAAAAACTAATTCAAAAATTTACAATTTATAAATACCTATAATATCTTTTAAATTCCTCACTAGCCTCATCTTCAGCCAGTAAAAAGCATTCCAATTCAGCTTCCTGTCTCTCTCTTTTTTCATCTAACAAAAGCTTATACCGAAAATCAATATGAATATGTTCACCCTCATTTTTCAAAGGATTTTCAGGAATCTCAATCACATTAACATCAATTAGCCCAAAGTTCTTCATCTTCTTATCAATCACAGCACTAAATCCCGTTTCTTCAAAAAACTCACGAATAGCCGTATCCAAAGGCATCTCTTCATTTTCCACATGCCCCGCTGGCAACAAAATTGTTTTTAAATAAGGATGTCTTATAAAATAGCATTTTTCATTTTTAAAAACTGCCGCACTTGCTGACAAATGCACCTTTGACTTCCTATTTGTCAAATTTTTTGCTTCCGCCTTTAACAATATTTCCAAAATACTTTCAATTTTTTCAGTTAATTCAGGCTCATATTCTATCAAGCTCATCACATGATTTTTCAAAAAATTTATATTTTCCATCTTCAATTTAAAATTCCCTTCCTATAAATTTTTTCAATATCTGTCATTAAATTTTTGATAAATAAACAATATTAAAGTAATCGAAATTATCCATATCGCAACGGATAAAAATATTCTAAGTGCCAATTTCAGCAACGCAATCACAGCCACAATCCCAATCGCTATTCCCAAACATTTTATTAATATTTCTAAATTATTTTTTGGTGTTACATCTTTCATTTTTTTACCTTCTTTCTTATTTATTTTTTTATTTTAGACTATAGACAAATATAATCTCAATTATTTTGAAGTTATATTATTTATTTTATACTCAAATCCATTTAAAATAGAACTGATAAAAATTATATAAATCTATAGTCATAATTTTTGAGTTCAGTTTTAAGTCAGTTTTACTATATAAAAATTTAAATTTAATTTCCTCTAAAATTTTTACTCTACAAATAATTTAATTTTTTGGAATAAAATAGAATAATTTCCAATATATTATATTTTAAATAAAAAATCAAATATATTTTTTTACAAGTATCCGTTCCTTCCCCTTCCTAGTTTCCCCTTTATCCAAAAACAATTTATATTTCCCAAACCCTCTAATTGTAATTAAACTCCCAATTTCAAGCAATTTAGATTTATCTTTTTCTTCCACATAATCAACAAAAACTTTTCCCTTTTCAATCGGATCAATCACTTTTGTACGAGATAAATTTGTGATTGTCGAAACTATACTATCTAACCGCTTTGATGGAACTGTAATTAATTTATCATCATATCTATACTTAGGAAGATCGTTTTTATTTTTAACATCCACAATCTCAATTTCACAAGCCACCTTCCCAATCTGCTTCAACTCTGAAACAATATAATCTGAAATTTTTTCAGAAACTGGAATATATCCACAAATCCATTTCTTTTTATCATTTTCAAGAATCAAATCCCCCATAAGTTCTCTTCTTACATTGAGCCCCATGAGACTTCCCAAAAAATCTTTATGCAAATACTCTCGAAATCTTGAATCTATTGATATTTTTAACAATTTATTTGGAAATTGAAGTTCATTTCGATTAATTCTAAAATTTTCAAAGTCACTCTCATTATTCTCAAATCCAAAATTATTATTACCATCTACAAAACCATCAGGAACAAATGCAATCTGTCTTCTATCACTATCCTCAAAAACTCCATCACAAATAATATTCACTCCTCCAAATTTCTTCCCTAATTTCTTCCAAAAATTCGGTGTATAAAATTCTTCTGTAAAACTAATAATTTCATAATCTTGTGCAATTTCATAATAATTATATAATTTACTAGCCAAATATTCCTGCTCTTTCGGAAATTGTTTTAAAAAGTTTTCTTTTTTCATTTGTTATTTGTTGTTCCCTTTCCTTAATTTTATTTATATGTTAATTTTTATATTTTTTCATTTGTTATTTTCTATTGTATAAGTTATTATATATTAATAGTAACAATATGATTAATGAAGTGGTTTATTTGTATATAATAATTAATAATAATATAATAATATAAATAAATAATAACGTCCGATAATTTTATTTTAAATAAATAATTTTAAAAAATAATAACATTAATCAATTATTGTATTTTCTTTCCCCACTCCGCTTCTCGCCGCTTTATCTCCATTTTTTTCAACTTACTTCTAATTAACTCAAACAAAAACATTACTACTTTATACTTTTTTCTTTTTTATGTGTTATTTTATTAATGTATTAATGGAAACTTTCTCTCATTTTTATTTAATATTTTTATCAATTTCTTCTCTTATGATAAAAAAATTTTTGAAAAATATTTCTTTTCATTATTAATCTTATCTTCACTAACAACTCTCAGGTTATCCCAATCAGTATTTTCACTTTTTTCTTCTTCCTTTTGCATTTGCATTTCAAATTTTTCATATTCAGAAATTAAGTTGCCTAATTTAGAAATCACATAAACTACGACACCAATATCATCACCAAATCCAATAATTGGCAAAATATCAGGCACTGCATCAATTGTTGAAATAACATAAATAATTGCTCCCACAATTTTTACCTTATCCATTGTTGGAATCTTAAATTCTTCTCTTCTATCTGATTTCACCATTCTCACAAGAAGTTCAAATTTCGTTGCAACTGCTCCCAAATTATTTTTCAATTTTCCAGCTTTTTTCAGATCTTCTGCTGTAATTTTTATTTTTTTATATTTTTCATATAATTTTTTTGCATTTTTTAACATAATTTTCTCCTTTCACATACATTTAGAATACTTTATTTGGTTAATTATACTAAAAAAATCTTTTTTATTCAATTATATTGGCTTATTATTATCAAAGTAAAAAAAATTTAAAACTTCACAAAAAAGACACAAATTTTACATAATTTTGTCAAAATTTATTGATATTATATTCTTGTCGATAAGGAAAGGACATAAAAAATAAAATTACAAATAAATTGGAGGAATTATTATGAAGAAAATAGGAAAAAAGAAAATTTTAGGAATCGCTTTATTAACATCATTATCAATCTTTGCAGGTACAACAGCAAATAATATTACCAGAACAGCACCTACAACAAATAACACAGTAAATGATGAATGTAGACCGCCACATAAATTGCAAAAAGATTCAAATGGAAATCTTGTAGATGAAAATGGAAATATTATAAAAAAACCTGACCCAGCTAAAATTGAAGAATTAAAGGCAAAATTAAACAATGGAAAAATTACAAAGGCTGAAGGAGCTGAAATTGCAAAAATGCTAGATAGAAGAGGCCCTCACAAGCCAAATGATAAATGTAAGCCAAAAGATGCCCCAAAAAGATTGACTGACACAGAAATTCAATCATTAACAGATTCATTAAATAGCGGAAAAGTTACAAAAGATGAAGCAACTAAATTAATAGAAATGTTAAATCATAGACCTAAAGGACCTAGACCTGATAATGCACCTTTAAATTAAAAAGTTAATTACTCTAACATGATCATACTAAACTAATTAATGCTAACAAATATATAATCTTTGATATTCACAACTTAAATGGCAGTTCTATATTAACTCTCTCTACTGCTATTTAAGTTCAAAAATGGCAATCTTGTAAATTAAGAAAATAGGAACTATAATTTATTAAGACTGTCATTTTTTCTTTTATTATTAATTATTTTTACATTTTTTTCACTTCTGTCTATCTGATCTACTGTGATCTTTTTATTTATTATATGAAAATCAGCATTTATATTGTAATTTAAGCAGACAGAAAAAATATTATTTTGTTAGTTAGTGTTAAGAGAAATAAAATAATAAATAATAATATATTAGACCTGTTCGACAACCTAAATTTTTTATTTCCACAAGGGGTTAAGACCCCTTGTTTCAGAATATTCGTTTTATTAAATTTTAGAAGTTTCCAAACAAGTCTATTATATATATATTATATAATGATATATATTATATAATGAATATCTGTATTATATATTTTATAAATATAAACGTCCGATAATTTAATTATATTATAAAAAATTAAAAAATTTAATATTGATATTTCTTCTATAATCTTTAATCTTTGTTGTTTGTATTGTTAAACAATAATCTGTCATAATAAATAAACAAATAAGAAAATAAATTTGATTTTTTCATAAAAAAAAGCCAAATTTTCACTTGGCTAATTTTTTTAATTAATTTTCTAATTTTATATTTATTTTTTAATAATTCCAGCATTTCTCAAATATTCTCTAGCAACATCTTCCGCTTTCTCACCTTTCACAGAAACACGATAATTCATTGTCGACATTTCTTCATCTGAAATTTTTCCACTCAATTTTTCCAAAATCTTTTTCAATTCAGGATATTTTTTCAAAGTTTCCTCACGCATCATTGGAGAACCTTGATATGGCGGAAATAAATGCTTATCATCCTTTAAAATGACCATATTATACTGAGCAAGTTCAGGATCAGTAGAGTATGCGTCAACCAAATTAATATCGCCACTTTGAACAGCAACATAACGGAGTTTTGGCTCAAACTCTTTAATATTCGGAATTTCAAACTGATACAATTTTTTAAGTCCAGGATAACCATCTTCACGGTCATTAAATTCTCTTGTAAATCCAGCTTTTATCTTATCCTTCACTCTCGCCAAATCAGAAATCGTCTTCAAATTATTTTCATCAGCAAACTTCTTGCTAACAGCGATTGCATAAGTATTATTATATTTCATAGGTTTTAACATAACCATTTTAAATTTAGTTTCCATTCCTTTTTGTGCTTGATTAAAAACATCTTCAGCATTATTATTCACAGGAGTTTCATTCAAGAAAGTGAAAACGGCAGTTCCTGAAAATTCAGGATAAATATCAATATCGCCATTTTTCAAAGCATTGAATACGAATGAAGTTTTTCCAAGTCCAGGTTTTAACTCAACGCCAAGTTTACTATTTTCTTCAATCAAAATTTTATACATATTTATCAATATTTCTGGCTCAGAACCAAGTTTTCCAGAAATTATCAATTTGTCTTTTTTTGTATTATTAAAACTGCTAATTGACCCAAAAAGAGACGCAAATGTGATTAAAATTAGGAAAATTAATATTTTTTTGATACTCAATTTTTCCAATTGCTTAAAGATGAAATCGAATAAAATCGCAAGTAAAGCGGCAGGAATTGCTCCTAACAAAATCAAATAGTTATTATTCCTATCAAGACCAAGTAAAATCAACTTTCCAAGTCCTCCAGCTCCAACAAGTGAAGCCAATGTGGCAGTCCCAATAATTAAAACTGCAGCCGTTCTAACTCCTGTCATTATTACAGGCATAGCCAGTGGAAGCTGAACTTTTGAAAGTTGCTGAAATTTATTCATTCCTAAAGCTCTTGAAGTTACCATATACATTGGATCCACGCCAGTAATTCCAGTGTAAGTATTATGTAAAATTGGAAGCAGAGCATAAAGTATTAAGGCGATTATAGCAGGTTTTCTCCCAATTCCAACAATAGGAATTAGAAGTGCTAAAATTGCTAAAGATGGTATAGTTTGAATAACGCCGTTAATCGCAATAACAATATTTGCTAATTTTTTATGATAGCTCAAATAAATTCCTAGTGGAATGGCGATAATTAGAGCGATTATTAGTGCAATAAAAGAAATTTGAATATGCTCCACAATTCCACTAAAAAGTTCGTCTTTTTTTTCTAAAAAAGTCAAAATTAATTTATTCATAAATTTCACCTTCTTTCTTTTTAAAAGCTATAAATTTTTTCACAAAATCATTTTTAGGATTTGATATTATTTCATGTTTCGTTCCAGATTGAATTAATTCGCCATCTTGAATAATGCAAATTTTATCCCCCAATAAAAATGCTTCCTCAATGTCGTGAGTTACAAAAACAATTGTTTTGTGAATTTGTTTCTGAAGTTTTTTCACATCTTCCTGTAAATTTGCACGAGTGATGGGATCTAATGCACTAAATGGTTCGTCCATCAAAATAATTTTTGGATCAGCAGCTAGAGCTCTTGCAATTCCAACCCTTTGTGCTTCTCCACCAGACAATTCCGAAGGGTTTCTCTTTCGATATTTTTCAGGCTCAAGCCCAACCATATTTAATAACTCATTAATTCTCGCATCAATTTTTTCTTTCTTCCATTTTTTCAATTCAGGCACAATCGCAATATTTTCTTCAACCGTCATATGCGGAAAAAGTGCCACTTGCTGCAAAGCATATCCAATATCCCAACGCATTTTGTGAATATTATAATCCTTCACATTTTTACCATTAATTTTCACTTCCCCAGTCGTATTATCCTCTAACCGGTTAATCATTTTCAAAAGCGTAGTTTTCCCGCTCCCAGACGGTCCAATAAAAACCGTAATTTCAGACTCCTTTATAGTCAAGTTTATATTTTTTAATCCAACATTCCCATTTGGATAAGTCATTCCAACATTGATAAATTCTATCATTCATTTACCTCCAGTTAAATACCAAATAAATTTTTATAAATTTTATAAATTTCAAATTTTGTTCAGTATTTTAAATTATTTTTTATTAAATTCCTGTTCAGCTTTTTCAAAATTATACAAAACTTTTTCTAAAGTCGCCTCAAAAGCCAATCTCTCCTCATCTGAAATTCCTTCAAAAGAGATTTCAGTCATTTTGTCAGAAATTTCATCATATTCACTTTTCAAAGATTTAGCATAATCCGTTAAAAAAATTAAACTTTTCCGTTTATCAGTCGGGCAAAATTTTCGTATCAATAATTTTTTTTCTTCCATCCGTTCAAGCATCGTTGTAAGTGAACTCATAGCAAGACCAGATTTTTTCGACAATTCTCTATTACTAATCCCATCATTTTCCCAAAGCACATGCAAAATTCGACCTTGTTCCCCATTAAACGCCGTTATATTTTTTTGTGCCAAAAATTTATTCAAAAGTCTAGTATTTACTTGTTTTATTCTGCTTATATAAAATCCAGAGTTTGATTTCATAGTATTTTCCTCCTTTACAAAATTATTACTATATGATAATATATTCACATAAAAATATTACTATATCGTAAATTTATATTACCATATAGTAATTAAAAAGTCAAATATTTTTTATAAAAATGATAAAATGTTTTAAAAATAAAAAAAACAAAAGGAAGGAAGTTAAGATTTATGAAAGCAATGGTGCTTGAAAAACCGTGTAGTGCTGAAGAAATGAAAATAAAAAATGTTCCAATTCCAGAAGTGAAAAAAGATTGGATTCTTGTGAAAATAAAAGCATTTGGAATAAATAGAGCTGAAATTTTTACTCGTCAAGGAGATTCGCCATCGGTAAAACTTCCAAGAGTAATTGGAATTGAATGTGTTGGCGTTGTGGAAGATCCAGCTAACAGCGATTTTAAAAAAGGTGACAAAGTTTTTTCGATGATGAATGGCATGGGAAGAGAATTTGACGGAAGTTATGCAGAATATATTTTGATTCCGAAAAATCAAGTTTATAGATTGCCTAATGAAAAAAGTTTCTTCAAGAATATTGATAATATCAAGTTAAAAAATAAGGAGCAATTAAAAGAAAAATTTTCAAAAAATTTGGAAATTACAGAAGAAAATATTTTCTGGTCAGAAATTGCAGCGTATCCAGAACTTTATTATACAGCGTATGGCTCACTTTTTAAAAGTTTGAAATTAAAGGAAGGAGAAACACTTTTAGTTCGAGGTGGAACAGGGTCGGTGGCATTAGCAGCTATTCAGTTGGCAAAAGCTATCAATGTGAGAGTTATCGCTACGAGCAGAAGTGCATCTAAAGAGCAGTTTTTGAAGGAAAAAGGCGCAGATGAAGTAATTGTTGGGAATGAAAATTTTGATGAAAATTTGAAAAAATTATTCCCAGATGGCGTGGATAAAGTTTTAGAATTAATTGGAAGACCAACTTTGAAATCGTCACTAAAATCAGTAAAGCAAGGTGGAATCGTCTGTATGACAGGATGTCTTGGAGGATGGATAATTGAAGATTTTGAGCCATTGGTTGATATTATTTCAGAGTCATATTTAACTTCATTTGATAGTACAAATGTCAATAAAGATACAATAAAAGAAATGTTTGAATTTATTGAAAAATATAATATTAAACCATGCATTTCAAAAATATTTACATTAGATGAGATTTCTTTGGCACATAAATATTTAGAATCAAATAGTGCTAATGGAAAAGTTATTATAATGACAGAACAATAATTTTTTAGTCCGTATAATCTGAAGTTTTTTATAAAATATATGAAAACCTATTCATTTGACAAATAGGTTTTTTTAATATATAATAAATTATATTTTGCGAATGATTTGCAATTTATTGAAATAAAAAACGTTTTTTATTATTAGGAGATGTTATTATGAAATTAACTAAGAAAAGGCAACAAATACTTAATCTTATACAGTCTTCAGACACTCCAATAAATGCCAAGTTTTTAAAATCAAAAGTAGATTTTGACTTATCGACAGTTTATCGGGCTTTGGAATTTTTAGAGAAAAATAATTATATTTTTTCGTTTGACTTTGAAAATGAAAAATGTTACTTTAAGGAAGAAAATGCCAATTTTTTTATTTGTGATTCTTGCAAGCATATTGAAACTGTGCCAGAATTTTCAAATGAAGAAACAGAAAAGGAAAAAAGCGAATTAAAAAAACGAGGCTTTTCACTATTGTCACATCTTTCTATTTTTAAAGGAAAATGCAACGATTGTGATTAAATTTATGATTTACAAAATACATATAGGAGGAATTAAAATGAAAAAATTATTATCATTACTTTTATTATCAGCTCTGTTTATTTTTTCTTGCGGAAATAAATCAGAAACTAAAAAAGAGCAAGGAACTGCAGGAACAAGGGAAAAAATTGTAACAAGCGTACCACCTTTGAGATGGCTCACTCAAAAAATTGCAGGAGATGATTTTGAAGTTATTTCAATTGTGCAGCCAAATATGAATCATGAGTTATTTGAACCCAAACCTTCAGACTTGAAAATTTTGGAAAATTCAAAAGTATTTTTTACTTATGATATGCTGGGATTTGAAGAAACTATTTCTGATAGTTTGAGTGATAAAAATAAAATTGTTAATGTTTTAGATGGTGTTGATAAAAACTTGTTTATCAAAGGAGATCATGACCATGAACATGAGCACGAACATGGGAAAAATGAAAAACACGAGCATGAAGAACATGAAGGAATTGATCCACATGTTTGGTTTTCGCTTGATATGATGCCTAAAGTTGCTGAAAATATAAAAAATGAATTGTCAAAACTTTATCCAGATAAAAAAGAAACTTTTGAAAAAAATTACAACGCTTTCATTACAGAACTTAATCAAGTAAAAGCAGAACTTTCACAAAAAATGGCTTCAAAAACTAAAAAATCATTTATGATTTATCATCCTGCATTAAACTATTTCCTAAAAAATTATGCCATTGAAGAAATTTCAATCGAGCAGGAAGGAAAAGAACCATCAGCACAGCAAATAAAGGAAATTATTGACGAAGCAAAAGAACATAACGTAACTACAATCTTAGTTCAACCTCAATTTCCAAAACAAAGTGCTGAAGCTATTTCAAAAGAAATTCCTAACTCAAAAGTCGCTGAATTTAATGTTGACAAGGAAAATGTCTTTGAAAATCTAAAACAGTTTGTAGACTATTTAAATTAAAAATTTTTATTCAAAAAAAGAACGAGAAGAAAAACGAAAGGATAAAAATTTGATGGCTAATGGACAGAATAAAAAACTTGTGAGTGTACAAAATCTTAATTTTAAATACAACAATGACTATATTTTGAATGATATAAATCTAGATATTTTTAAAGGAAAAAATGTTGCAATTCTGGGAAGAAATGGTGGCGGAAAATCGACTTTAGTAAAGGTTATGCTTGGATTTTTAAGAAAAAATTCTGGCAGTATTAAATTTTTTACAAATGAAAACAAAATTGGTTATTTGCCACAAATAAGGGAGTTTGACACTTCCTTTCCCATTAACATTTTTGACTTGGTAATATCGGGATTGACTAATAAAAATAATCTCTTCAGAAGATTTAACAACGAAGAAAAAAAAGGTGCTGAAATACTCTTGAAGGAATTTGATATTTTTCATTTAAAAAATAAATTGATAAACGAAGTATCTGGTGGACAGCTTCAAAGGGCATTAATTGCACGTGCCTTAATTTCTTCGCCAGAACTTATTTTTCTTGATGAGCCGGAATCATTTCTGGATAAGGAATTTGAATTTAAACTTTTTGAAAAAATAAAGGAATTGTCAGATTCAACAATAGTTGTAATTTCTCACGAACTTGAAAAAATCTACGATTACATTGATTCAATTTTTGTCGTGGAAGGCAATATTCGAGTTTACGAGAAAAAGGAAGATTACGTGTGCAACAATCCTTATTTACATTCACACAAATAAAATTTACAAAATTAAAGATAAATTATTAAAGATTGGGGAATTATGGAATTTATAAAAATTTTTGAATACGCTTTTATGAGAAATGCCCTTATTGTAGGGCTTCTTTCAAGTATATGCTGCGGAATAATAGGAACTTATATTGTAAATAAAAAAATGGTCTTTATTTCATCAAGTATTAGCCACGCCTCTTACGGCGGTATCGGAATAGGAATTTACCTGATTTACTTCTTTAACTTGCCAATAAAAGATCCATTATTTTTTGGACTGATTTTCTCAATATTGTCAGGTGTGCTGATTTTGATTCTAAAAGACACTCTTCACGTTGACGGTGATTTGGGAATAGGTATCGTTATGTCAATGGGAATGGCTATTGGAATTATTTTTTCCTTTTTGACGCCAGGCTACCAGTCCGATATGTCAACTTATTTATTCGGAAATATCCTTTTATCCAACAGCCTAAACATAATTTTACTGCTAATACTGGACATCATCACAATCACATTTTTCATCATCTTCTACAAAAGCATCGTCTACACCAGCTTTGATGAAAACTTTTACAAAATCCACAGCGTCCCAGTAACCTTCATAAACTACTTTATGATAATCCTAATATCCTCCGTCATAATAATAAACATAAAAACAATAGGAATTATCCTAATAATCTCAATCCTGACAATCCCGCAGGCAATCGCAGCCTCACTCGCAAGAAAATACTCAACAATCATAATTCTATCCATAA
The DNA here is from genome assembly GCF_007990445.1 of Leptotrichia wadei. NCBI lineage: Bacteria > Fusobacteriati > Fusobacteriota > Fusobacteriia > Fusobacteriales > Leptotrichiaceae > Leptotrichia > Leptotrichia wadei. The sequence goes on along the minus strand of NZ_AP019841.1, from coordinate 1,129,328 downwards.
TTTTCTCATTTATCGGAATACTGTCAGGATTATATTTTTCCTATACGCTGAATATTCCGTCAGGCCCTTCGATTATTGTATTGCTTACGATTTTATTGGCGTTAGTTAAGGTTGGGGGATTTTTTAAACAAAACTTTAGAAATTAATATAAAATAGGTAATCTGATAAAAATTTGATTACCTATTTATTAAGTATTAAATGTAAAAAAACATTTTCATTTTTTTATTTTTAATTTATATTTTTTGACAACTTTGCCTTTCTATTAATTCAATAGGTAAAAAAACTTTTTTGTGGTAATCTCTTTTTCCTTCTAATAATTCAACTAAAGAATTTACTGTTTCTTGAGCTATTAATTTTGTATCTATTTTTATAGTTGTCAAAGGCGGTGTATAATATTTTGATAATTTTAAATCGTTAAATCCTATTATTGACATATCTTCTGGAATTTTCAGCTTTTTTTCCCGAATTGCTCTATATGCTCCCATTGCAATCGAATCATTTCCACAAAAAACTGCTGTCGGCTTATCTTCCAATTTTAAAATTTCTTTCATCATAAAGTAGCCACTTTCCATCGAAAAATCGCCAATTTTAAGATATTCTTCTCTATACAGTCCATTTTTTATCATTATTTCCTTAAAATATCTTTCTCGAAAATCCACTAAATTTTCCACAACTTTATTCCTTCCTACTAGTAACCCTATTTTTTTATGTTTTAATTTAAACATATAATTTAAAACCATTTCAACTGAATTTCTTGTGTCAAATTTTATATAATCTGTGATATTATCCGTGTCATACACATCTACACAAATAATATTTCCATTTAAAGTTTTAAAAAATTTTAACTTTTCCTTATTTATTTCACCGACAAAAATAATTGCATCTGCAAAAGAAAAAGTTGCTATTTCATTGGATTTTATTAATTTTTGGATTTCATATAAATTAAAAATCCTTATTCTAGAAAAAATTTTTTTTAATTTGTTTTCTAAATTTATTTTTAAAGAGACAAAATAAGGATCTTCTTTTTCAATTTTTTCATCAAAACATTTTATTATTGCAATATTTGACTGTGAAATTTTATTTTTCTTTCTTTTTTTTACATAATTTAGCTGTTTTACAGTTTTTAAAACTTTTTCTTTTGTACTTTTACTCACATAAAAACTATCGTCGTTATTTAATATTCTGGAAACTGTCGTTATTGAAACTCCTGCTTTTTTTGCAACTTCTCTGATCGTAGCCATTTTATCCTCCTTTCTATTAATTTAAAAATTTTTATAATATTTTATTTTTTTATTTTATCAAGATTTTTTGAATAAAAATACACCAAAAGTAAGAACTTTTTAAAAATTATAATAGAAATAAACTTATAATGAATATATTGTATAATAAAAAAAGCAAAAAATCATTTATTCAATCAAAAATTTTTACTGCAAATGGGGATAACCCAAACTATCCCCAAATTTTATTATTCAATTTCTTTTGTTTTTGCCACTTTTTTATACCAATATGCACTTTTTTTAGGATAACGTTTTTGTGTTTCAAAGTCAACATAGAATAGTCCATATCTCTTTTCATATCCATTTGACCAAGAAAATACATCCATTAATGACCATAAGAAATATCCTTTTACGTTAGCTCCATCTCTTATGGCGTCTGAAATTACTTCTAGATGTTGTTTTATATAGTCAATTCTAGCATCATCATAAACTGTATTATCTTCAAAAACATCTTTATATCCTAAACCATTTTCAGTAATATAGATTTTTTTATAGTTTGGATAATCTCTTTTAACTCTAAAAATTTGATCATAAAGACCTTTTGGATAAATTATCCAATCCCAGTCAGTTCTAGGAATACTTTCGTTAGCTCTTCTTTGTCCTATACCTTTTAATTGATATTTAGAGCTTCCTTTATTTCCAGTGGCATTATGAATAATTTCATTTTCACCATCATATTCAGTCATCCAATCACTCATATAATAATTTATTCCAAGGAAATCATTTAAGTCTTTTGCTGCTTTCAATTCTTCAAAATCTTCTTCTCTTAAATCTAATTTTCCACCATTAACTTTTAAAATATGATTTACACCTTCCATTGTTTCTTTTGAATATTCACCTTTAAAAGTAGCATCTAAAATAAATTTATTATGAATGATGTCATCCAATTCAGCGGCTCTAACATCTCCAGGATTATTTGGATCATAAGGATATTTTGTTGGCAAAGCACAAACCATTCCTATTTCTCCGTGATAGCCATTTTTCTTAAATAAATTAACTGCTTTTGCATGTGCTAAAACCATATTGTGATGTGATTGAAATAATTTTTCAAAATCATATTTTATTCCTGGAGGGAATTTCCCAACAAGATATTGTCCTTCTCCAATAGGTCCTATTTCATTAAATGTTGTCCAGTAATTTACTTCAGTAAATTCTTCAAAACAAAATTTAGCATAATTCAAAAAATGTTCTATATTTTCACGATTTAAAAAGTCTCCATTTGAATGTAAAACTTCTGGTGTATCAAAATGATGAAGCGTTATAAAAGGTTCAACTTTTCTTTTTTTACATTCAGCAAATAATTTATGGTAAAATTCTACTCCTTTAGGATTTACTTCTCCATATCCATTTGGAAAGATTCTAGACCATGCAATTGAAATTCTTATTCCATTTATTCCAAATTCTTCACAAAGTTTCAAATCTACTGGATATTGATTGTAAAAATCACTTGCTGGCTCAGCTGTATACCAATAATTTTCTTCCAAAAAAGTATCCCAAGCCACACGACCTTTACCATCTGTTTTTGTTGCACCTTCAGCTTGATATGCTGCTGTTGCTCCACCAAAAATAAAATCTTCTGGTAATCTTTTTGACATAATTAAACCTCCATAATTATATAAAACTACTACTATTACTTAGTATTAAAATACATTAATTAATCTTGAAATTGTTTTTGTACAAAATCTAATGCACCTTTACCATCACGAGTCAATTTAATATACTGAGCTCCTTCAGTTTTAGCTAATTTAATTCCTAATTTATCAGTTTCTGCTTTCATATCTTCAAAATTTGATGCAACTTGTGGTGCAAGAATAACTAAATCAAATTCAGGAAGTATTTCACGATGTGCACCATACCCACCTGCTGCAGCTTTAACAGGGACATTAAATTCTTTTGCTGCTTTATTTAAAGCATTAGCTAGAAGTCCACTTGTTCCTCCACCGGCACACAATACAAGTACATTTGTTTCTTTTGTTATATTATTTTTAACAGCCTCAGTTTTTTCAACCCCAGCTTTTTTAAGTATATTATCTGCTTTTTCAGTATTGAAGTTAGCAGCTACTTTATCTTTTAATTCGTTATTTGTAGTTCCTAGACGTTCTTCTTCAAGAATTTGCTTATCGTATACTTTTATGAATGGATAATAAATAATAAAGTCCACAACTATTAAAAGTGCTGCTAAAATAAATGATAATACTTGAAGATTTGTCCCCAAGATTATTCCCAACGGTCCTGGAGTTGTCCATGGAAGGTTAGCAGTAAAGCTGTTCATTCCAAACACATCTATAAATATTTTAAAAATCCAAACATTTACTATTGGTGCAAAGATAAATGGTATAAAGAATACTGGATTTAATACAATTGGAGCACCAAATAAAAGTGGTTCATTTACACCAAAGAATGTAGGCACTACAGAAGCACGTCCAATAGCTTTATTTCTCTTAGATTTACAAATCCACATAAACATAAATGGCACTATTAAAGTTGCTCCAGTTCCTCCCATTGTAACTATAAACATTTGTGTTCCTGAAGTTAAGATTTTATCCGCATGTTGTCCAGCTCTCATAAGATTTAAGTTTGCATCTATATTAGCATAAGTAACAACTGCAATAGCTGGTTCTACAATTGAAGGTCCATGAATTCCAACAAACCAGAAGAACGCAAAAGCTCCAAAGATAATAGTAATTCCTACATATCCATCGGCTGCTGAGAATAAAGGTCCAAAAAGTTTACCTACTGCTTCTGCAACTCCTGTACCAATAAAATGACGTACAAGAATGTCAAGAACATAAAGTGATACAACTGATAAAGTAAATGGTATTACATCTTTAAAAACTTGTGAAATATTAGGTGGAACTTCTGAAGGCATTTTAATAGTTACTTCATTTTTTATACAAAATTTATAAATAGTTACAGTTATAAATGATGCTAAAAATGCAGTTAAAAGTCCTTTTGTCCCCAAGAATCCAGTTGAAAATCCATCTTTAGTGGGATCTGCTGCTAACAATAACAAACCAACCATCGAAGCTAAAAGTGTAGAAATATAATTAACTTGATTAGTTGCTGGCATAGAACGATTTACAGAATCTGTTAAAGATTTAGCTGTTGTTCCAGCTACTAAAAATGCTAAGATACCCATAGAATAACTATATGGTTTCATTAATAAAGCTTCTATACTTTTTGGCCAAAAAAATCCAAAAGCATTTGGAACATAAGCAATTAAGATAAAAATACTAGAAAACAATATAACTGGCATACCAGCTATAAAACCATCACGAATTGCTCTTAAATATATATTCCGAGATAATTTTTCAAAAAAAGGTTTCCCTTTTTCTATAAATTCAATCAGTTTTTCCATTACTTTGCTCCTCTTTTATATAATTCTATTAAATGTTTCATTAATTCTTTCAGTAATATTGTTGTCATTAAATGGTCTTGTCCATGAACCATAATGAAACTTATTTCCAAATTTTCTCCAGCTGCTTCTTTACCTAAAATATCTGTTTGTGCATTATGTGCACCAACTAAGCATTCTTCAGCTTCTTTTACTAAGTTTTCTGCTTCTTCAAATTCTCCATTTTGAGCTTTATTTAATGCAATCATTAATTTAGATCTTGCATCTCCTGCATAAGCTACTATTTCAAATCCAACCATTGTTACATCTTCTTTAGTCATAGTGATTTTCTCCTTTTCAATTATTATTTGGTCATTCATACGTATTTGCAAAATACAATTATTTTTAATTTATTTTCTACTTTGCAACAAGGGGTAGAAAACCCCTTGTTAATATTACTCTTTATTTTTTTTTATTGCATATAACTTATTTTATTTTTCTTTCCAAGATGTAGCAGTTTTTGCAACTACTTCATTTAATTCTTCAATATTTTTTCTTCCAACTGTATTTAACCAGTTTACTGTAGCTTCTTCTCCGTCTTTTGCGAATACTTCTACTCCATTTGCCCAAGTTGCTCTTCCACATAATACTCCATTAAATTTAGCTCCTGAATCATGAGCGAATTTCAATGTATCTTGGAATAATTTTGCACTAACTCCAGCACTTAAATAAATGTATGGCAAGTTTGTTGCTTCATCTTGTTGTTTGAAATAGCTTGCTGCTTCTTCTTTAGTATAAACAACTTCTCCATCAGCAAATCCTTCAACATATTTCATATTTACAGGAACCTCTACTTTCAATACATCTACGTTATATCTTGGTTTAGAGAATTCTTTCATTGCTTCGATAACTTTTCTTGGTTTCAATTTTGCAAATTCTGCTGTGCTGTTGTCAGCATCTTTGTAGTTGTAGCTTAAAATTTCTAAGAAGAATGGAATATCTTCAGCTACGCATTCAGCTCCAACTCTTTCCATGTATGCTCTCTTTTGATTGTTGATTTCATCACTTTCATCTACGTCATAGTATAATAAGAATTTTACAGCATCTGCTCCTTCTTCTTTTAATCTTTTTGCAGACCAGTCAACAAGGCAATCTGGCAATCTTCCAACTGCATTTGCATCATATCCAGTTTTTTCATAAGCTAATAACAATCCTGCATTTTTATCTCTAGCTTTTGCTGCATCCAATCCATATTCAGGATCTAACAAGATTGAAGAAGAGTATTTTGTTAAATGTTTTGAAACTAATACTTTAAATTCTTTTATTTGTTCAGCTGTTGCTTCTGAAGCTTGATGTTTATTCAACATTTTTTTCAAAGCTCCTCTTTGGTCAATTGCTAAAGCTGATATAAATCCATTTTCATCACTTAAATTTTCTAAATATTTTCTTTTTTGATCTGTTAATTTCATCCTTATTTCCTCCTAAAAATATTATTATCTTTATCAATTTCTGATTTATTTTGTACTTAACTTTATTTAAATTATATAAAATAAAATATAGTCATAATAAAATTTAATTTATTTTACAGCATTCAAAATCAATTTTAAAACTATTAGCTTGATTATGAGAGAATCCAAGCATATCCACCTATTCTGAAAGTTGGAAATGATTTTTAATATACTGTATTTAGCTATTATTAAAAATCTAGATATAAATTTCAAATTTTATTCTTACACTATATAAACTTCTTTAATAAATCTTTCTTACAAATTAACTACTTCAATTTTTCCAAACAATTCTTCATATCTTTCTAAATTTACAAATCCTGTTAATTTTTCCATTGCATTTAGCATTCCAAGAACGTTTGCTTTTCTTAATAAATCTTCATCATTTGCATTTTCATGAATTGCTGATGTTATTCCTGCAACTGTTGAATCTCCTGAACCTACAGGATTTACGACTTCTATTTTAGGAACATTCACTTTATAAAATTTATCATTGTGTTTTGCAAATGCTCCATCTGCTCCAAGTGAAACAATTATCCACTCAATATTTTCAAATAATTTATCTTTTAAAACTTCTTTCAATTCATCTGGATTTTTAGACACATCTTTTCCAATTAATTGTGACAATTCTTCTGTATTAGGTTTTATCACTTTTGGTTTGTGCTCATTTTCCAAAACTTCTACTAATGCTTTTCCTGAACAGTCTAAAACAACTGGTTTCCCATATTTTTCACAGATTCCAATCATTTTTGAATAATAATCAGTTTCCAATCCATCTGGTAAACTTCCTGAAATAGCGATAATTTTAGTATTTTCATTTTTTACTAATTCTTCGAAGTGTTTTAAAAAATTTTCACTTTCAGATTTTGTTATAATTGGTCCTTTTTCTAATATTTCAGTTTGATTTCCTTCATGTAAAATTGCAATACAATTTCTAGTTTCTCCTGAAATTTCAAAAAAATCATTTTTTATTCCTTTTTTTGATAATTTCTTTTGAATATCTGTTCCTAAAGCACCACCTATAAGTCCAGTTGCAACAACTTCATCATCTAATTGTTTTAATACTCTTGTAACATTTAAGCCTTTTCCACCAGGGGTTTTACTAACCTTAGCTACTCTATTTACAGTATCTAAATTAAATTCTTCCAAAGGATATGAAATGTCAACAGAGGGATTCATTGTCACTGTTAAAATCATTTTAACCAGCTCCTTTATTTTATTTATCTCATCTGTTTAAAAATTAATTATATTTAAAATCGAACCTAAAAGGAAAAAAAACTATAATTAACAGGATTAATGTTATTTTTTAAGTCCGATTTTAAAACAAAATATTATAATTTTAATTTTTGAAAAAATTTATCCTAATCTTTATATTCTCCTCTGTCCCATTTTTCCAAAAATTCATCAAAAAAGTCATCATTTTCTTGATTAGGATTCACAGTTTCTATTGCTTTAATTTTTGCAATTAATTTTTCACTTTCTTCAGTTTTTTTGTATTTTGCTTTTATAAAGGCTTCCACAATATCAAATAGTAATAATTTTCCAGTTATTGCACCACCAAATCCAATTACATTTGCATTCAAATGTTCTTTTGCATAAAGTGCTGAAGTCATATCTCTTACTAGAGCTGAACGGATTCCTGGAACTTTATTTACACTATTATTAATTCCAACTCCTGTTCCACAAATACAAACACCTAAGTCAGCTTTTCCATTTACTACAGCTTCTCCAACTCTTCTACCATAAATTGGATAATGCGTTCTTGTAAAATCATAAGTTCCACAATCTAAAACTTCATAACCTTTTGATTTCAAAAAATCCGATAATGCCATTTTCACATCGGTTACTATGTGATCACATCCAATTGCAATTTTCATATTTTTTTACCATCCTTTTTTAATTTTCTATTTTTTATTATTTTTAAATTAAATAAACTAACACATTTTATTTAACATATCTACTCTAATTTGATGTCTTCCACCGTCATAAGGAGCGCTTAAAAAATCTTTTACGATATTTTTAGCAAGTCCTTTTCCAACAATTTCAGAACCTATTGTAATAATTCTAGAGTTGTTGTGTCTTCTAGTCATATATGCTGATCTTTCATCAGAAACTTCTGCTGCTATCATTCCTTTTATTTTTGTAGCAACCATAAAGCTTCCTGCTCCATATGCATCAAACACAATTCCTAAATTATCATCACCTGATAAAACTTCTTTTGCTACTGCACAAGTTGTATCTACAAAATCTTTATCTTCAGATTTATCAATTACATCATACCCATTTTCCAAAAGATAATTTTTGATATAATCTTTTAAACTTTTGCCGTCCGTATCAGCACCTAATATTACTTTCATCACGGTCATCTCCTTTATTTTAATATTCTTTTTACTTTTTCTGTTAAGAGTATACCTCAAAAAAAACAAAAATCAATACTTTTTGTTTGTATTTCAAACATAAAATTGTTTGTTTAGTAAACAAAATTTTTAATATATAATTTTTTATGCTATTTATATAATTTTAGTTGTAGTAAACAAAAATTTAATTTATATTTAAACGAAGAAAAATTTTTAACTTAACTTGACAATTTAAATTTAAAATTTGACAAAAAAAAAGTACCTCCGAACTTTTAAGTTCTTTGGTACAATTAATATTTATTTAAAATTTTAGTTAAATAATTAAATTTACATATTTTTCAATTTTAGTTAATGTCTCTTTTTCCGTATTATTTATTACAATTCCTGTTAGTTTATCTAACGTATAAAAATTTATAAAATCCACCTTTTCAAATTTTGAATCATCCACAAGTAAATATTTTTCATCAGAATTATTTAAAACGATTTCCTGTGTATAACTTTCTTCAAATGTAGAAGTCATAACATCATTTTCCTTTATTGCATTACAGCTAAAAAACGTCTTATTAAAATTTATATTTTTTAATGTCATATTTGCTATTTCTCCCACAAATGACCTCGTTATTTTTCTAAATTCTCCTCCAACAAGAAAAGCATTAAAAGTTTCACTTTTCTTTTCAGACAATATTTCAAAAATAGGTAAACAATTTGTCAAAACTCTAAGTGATTTAAAACTGATTTCTTTTGCCAACAATTCAACTGTTGTTCCAGGACCTAAAAAAATTGTATCTCCCTCTTCTATTAATTTCACTGCCTTTAATGCTATTTCTCTCTTTTTTTCTATATTTAAGACATATTTATCCTCATGCGACAGCTCCTTATACTGAAATGTATTTTTACTTTTAGCCCCACCATGTATTCTTTTCAATATCCCTAATTCTTCGAGTTCAGTAAAATCCCGCCTCACTGTCATATCTGAAACATTTAAACTTGTAACTATTTCTGAAACTCTCACCGTCCCTTTTTCCTCAATTATTTTTGTTATCGCCTCTAATCGTTTATTCTTATTTAACATCTGAAAGCACCTTCTTTTTTTGATTATCATTATTTAAAATATAAAAAACTTCCCTATTAATATTTTATCAAACTTCTTCAAATTTTTAAAGCACTAAATTTTTAAATTGCAACAAATGTATAAATATTCTAAACTTTTTTATTTCTCTATTTTTTTAAAATTATTTAATTATTAAAAACGCAAATATAATTATAGTCTACTAGATTTTCAGTTTCTGTCTTATACGGTGTTCGTTCTAAAAGTTTTAATAAAAATTTTCTTTTTCCCTCAGATATTTTCTTCTCTTTTATTAAAGTTTCATCTTTTGAAAATCCTAAAATTCCTAAAAATAAAAAAATCAAAATTAATTTATTCATATATATTCCTTTCATGATTTTATAAAAGTTCCAAATCCAATACTTTTCCTTTTCCCAATTGAGAAATAATCTGGAAATTTCAAATTTACAGAGAAACTTCCTATAAATGCTATCATATTTACATTTTTTAAATCTCTTGATGTTATTTCCAAATTTTGAGATACATAAATTTTATTTTCTCTGTCAAGCCAAATTCCCAATCCTTTTAAAACTTCTAATATATTATTCGTAATAGCTTGTTCCAATGTATATTCTCTTTTCAAGTATTTTGCATAATTTTTTTCATTTAATGGCAAATAAGGCGTCACAAATCTATACTCGTACATTTTATCACCTGTATATTTTATCTCTTCATCGCATATTTCCAGCTCTTTCTGAATATCAAAAATAAAATTTCCATCAATATTTAAATAATCAACTTCCTCAAAAAGTTTTTTATTTATTTCAATAACCTCTTCACCAATTCCCATCACAGAAAGTGTATTCATAATCAATTTATACTGTAACTTAGGATATGAATAATTATATCCATCTGATAAATGATTATGAAATAATACATTTTCTTTATATTTATCTGCCAAAAAGCCTCTTAATTTTTCTAGATCTCTCATTGAGTGTTTTTCGTTTCTTTTGAATTTTAATATTGAGTATTTCACTAGTAGAACTCCTTAAATTTTATTCATATTTATTTAAAAAATTTTATTTAATAATTATAAAACTCAAAGTTTTATAATTATTTGTCCAAATCCGTAATTAGAAAATTTCCCTATTCCATAAAATTTAGCAAATATAAATATCGCATAAATTAAATTTTTATATTGTTCTTCTATTATTTTAATTTCAATCTCTCCTAAATAAGAATTTTTAATTTTTTTATTTCTTTTTATTTCTTTTATATAATATTTCTCTTTTTTAACAAGAAAATTTTTTCTATTATTTATCCAATTAAAATTCTCGTTGCAGTATTCAGAAAAATTTTTTAAAATTTCACAAAAGATTTTATCAAATTCAAATATAAATTTATTACTTTTTTCCTCAATTACAGGTGTCACAATTTTTATTTTCAAGTTACTTGTCAGTTCATCAAAATCCTTTTTCAATATTTCTTCTAAATTATAGTATCCAGTCCAAATTTTATCATTTGAAATTATGCCCTTTATTTTAAACTCATTTTCACCAATAAAAATAATTTCTTTATTTAAAGCTTTTCTAAATAATTTTTGAATGACCGAAGAAAAATATTCTGTTTTTTTTATTGTTATCATTATTTTATAGTTTTTTTCTTTATCAACTATAAAAACATTTTCAAAAAAATATCCAAAAAAAGATGATACTCTAAAATCATTTATACCCATTTTAGGAAATATTTTATTAAAAGCTTCATGTATTTTTATGCTGTAATCAGCTTCTGTAATAATAGTATTTTTAACAGGGGATAATGCAACTAAAAAACTATTCATTAAATATCTACCTCTTCTACTTTTATTAAGACCCATCCCATAGGATAATTATTTTCATCTAAAATTGTTCTTGAATTTTCACTGGGATTTGTTGTTAGCAAGTTTATAGTTTTATCATTAAATCCTGTATATTTCCCTATTCTAACTAAACTTATATTCTTATTCTTGAAACTATTAAATATTTTTTTTAAAAATTCATAAAAATTTCTTAGATTGTAGCTGTCTTTTTCCCTTTCTTTTTCAATTTCAAAGTTTAATATATTTTCCATTTTATCATCTAAAGAATCCAACAATTTTTTTATCCCTAAATTTTTTTTGTAATCCATCATCGAATTATCTTTTAAAGAATACTCTGTTAAAATAATATTAAAGTTTATTCCTTTTTCAAAATTCACTTTTTTAGTTTTTTTTATTTCATTGTATGTTCCATTTAAAACTTCACAAAATAAATTTCCTTCTTTTATTTGAAGAACATTTACAGAAAATTTTTCCAACTCAATTTCTTCTGTATCAAAAATTTTAACTGTTTTGAAAGGATCTTTTTTAGGCTCTAAGCCTAGTTTTTCTCCTTTTTTATTTCCATATCTGTCTTCTTTTTCAGCCAATAAAACCTCTGATTCCATTATCTTAGCTTCTTTATCAATCTCTTTTCGATTATAAACTCTTTTCCCATTTTTTATTTCATAGCTACTTTTTATTTCATATTTTTTCTCATTTTCTAAAAAATCACTGTATATAAAAGCTGTTCTTAACGCTCCTTTTATTGAACTTCCTGGAATATATTTTTTATTATTATATCCGATAAATTCAGAAATACTTAGCTGACTATTTTCTTGACTTTTATCATCTAACTTCTCTTTATAATACTTTTCAAAATCAGAAGATACTTTTTCTTTATAAATATATCCCCATTTTTCCTTATAATTATTATATATCCAACTTCTTATATTAAAAAAATTATTTTCTTGAAGTATTTTATAAAAATTTTCTTTTTCAGAATCATTCATCTTATCAAAAACTTCTGACATATCAATTCTATACATATATTTATCTTTAACTGTATATTCATATGCCTCTATATCTTTTCCACTTCCAATATAAATATCTGTCAATGGAATTAATTTCACATTGTATTTTTTTGCTACATTCATTAGTCATCAACTCCCACAATAAAAGGAATAAGACACTGAATACTTTTCTCATCATCTTTTTTCAGATTTTTCAATACTCTCCCTTTAACTGAATCAGGATTCCCTTTAAAATAAGAACCCTCTGTATAGCAAATAAAATAATCTTTAAAAGGATTTTCTGTCATATATGCTTTAGGTTTTTTAGTAAGAAGTTTAGAATTTATAACTTCTATATTATCCTTTTTATTTGGAATATAGTTAGAAAGAACTACAAAACTATTCTTAGCTTTTCTTTCACTAAATACTTTTTCTGGTTCCATTTTAATGATTTCAAATTGTCCTTTACCTGTACTCGCACTTTTTCCATATCCATTAAAAGATATATATTTTAATCCTTGTTCAAATTTTTTCATATTAAAATTATCTCTTATTTTTACAAAAATTTCTATTTCTGTTTCTTCAAAAAATCTAATTTCATTTTGTTCAAATAATCTTATATCATTTTCTTCTTCACTAATAATTCCAAGTCTGTTTATTTGATTTCGTATTCTTCCTTCTATCTTAAAAAATTTATTTTCTTTATTTATTTTCTTATTTTCATCTGTTGTTCCATTTAACATTTCTTCCAAAAAATTTTCATTAATTCTTGAATTACGAGGATTTTTTCTTTTTTCTAATGTAGAAAAATCCCTTTTTCCTTCTAAAACCTCCAAATATATTTGTTCTAATTTTTTACCATTTAAAAGTTCTTCAAATACACTTCTGCTAATATATTTTTTCTTTTTCATAGCTTTATAAAATTCTATTCTTTTTCTATCAAATTTTTTTAATTTAGTATTATCTATTTCATTTAAAAATTCTTCACTCAATTCTCCAAAAATAGGATAATTTCCATTAATTATAGGATTCGAAAAAATAAAAGGTGGATTATAATTTTTTGTTTCTTCTATAATATTTTCAATAAATTTTTCTCCTTCTATCATTTTCAAGGCCCAGATCATTGATCCAAATAAAGTATCCGACTGAATAGGTGTTATAAATGAACTTTTTGGTTTTAATTTTATTTTCCAAGTACTATAACCCATCTTCTAATCTCCTAATTTTATATCATTTAAATTTAAATTTTCTTCTTTTTGTTGTTCATCAAATAAATTTTTTATTTTTAAATTTTCAAATTTTATTTGTCCACTTCCTCTTGAAACTGCTCCTCCAAGCCCTTCTATTTCAACTAATTTTAATCCATCTTTTATTATTTTTTCTATTTCATCTTTTTTATCTATATTTAAAACTTTAAAATTAATTTCCATATCAAAAATTAGATTTCTTGGGACTCTCTCTAAATTTCTTGGATTAGCACTTGAATCAAGTCTATTTATACTATTCTCTATTTTTAATTCTGTATCCGTTCCCGTTCTCTCTTTCATTTTCTTTACTTCTTTTTCTGAATCCTCACTCAAAAATATATCTTTTACTGTTATTCTTGTAGGACCTTTTCTACCATTTCCACCTGCCGTTCCACCAAATACATTTAAAAGTGTATCACCTTCACTATCTTTTGATAAATTTTTTCCATCATATACCTTTCCATCGCTAGTCACTTTTCCAGTATACCATTCCAATAAATATCTCATTTTCCCTTTTAAACTACTTCCTGGTATATAAGGATTTTCTGTTGCTATATCTCTTACAATAGGATTATCATTTCCTCCAATTTCTATAACACCTTCATCTCCACCGATATGTAATCCTGTTTCTAATTTTATTTGTCCACTTATTTTATATATTCCCATTAATTTATATTCTGACATTTTTTATTCTCCTTTTCTATCTATTATTTACCCCACCAAGTCCATACATATATCCTAATACTGTTTCAAAAAATACTAAAAAATCTTTATAACTTTGTATTGTATTTTCTTTAATGACAATGTCAATATTTTTTTCCATAAATTCAGAAAATTCATTTGTTATTTTCTTTCCACCTTTTTTATACTCTAATTTTGATTTTAATATCAATAACTCTATATGTAATTTATCTACATTTTTCTCATTTTCATCTATATATTTTTGCTTTAATTTTTTTAATTCATTAAAAAATGCTCTTAACTGACTATTTGTTATTTTCATATTTTCTGCTATATTTTTAGCTTCTATCGATACAAGCTCTTTTCTTAATACATTTTTTGATTTGTCTCGATAACCTTTTTCTAATATTTCTTTCATTATTTCTGTCACTTTAAATTTTGGACTATTCCAATTATTATTTTGTATATTTTTACCATTCCGATTTCGACTATTACTACCTCTTCTTTCTGAATTATTTTCTTTCTTAAAATCACTAAAAAATATTTTACTATTTCCCATATTCTTCACCTGCTACTTTCTATTCAAATAAATTATATAGTTTAAAACTATTCTCATATATTTTGTTAAAAAATTACCTTGCTTATTGTCTATTTCTTCCATAAATTTATTTCTTAATTCTTTAATTATTTCAACTTTTTCTTCCTTATCTTTAATTATTTTTACTATTTTATTTTTTTCTTCATTATCTCTTACTTTTCAAGTTTTTTTCTATTTTTTTCAATCTCAGATTCAAGTTCCTTCAATTTTGGCAATATATTTCTACCATAGTCATATTCAAATTTTGAAATATATGTTAATAAATTAAAATCTATATTTTTCCCAGCTTTACTATTTTTATCAATTCCTGACAAAGATTTATATAACTTTTCGGCCATTTCTGTATAATTTAAACACCTATATAAAAATGTTTGTGTAATCATTTCTCCTTCTTCTTTATTTCCATATATTTTTTGTAGTCTTTCAGCAAACTCAAATATTTTTTCAAATTCATCCCATTTAAATGATTTATCAAATAAAGTAAGAGCATTTTTATCTTTGTCAATTTCTTTAGATTTTTCTTCAAGTTCTCCAGCTTCATTAATTCCATTTATTATTTTTAATTTTGGGTGTGAAATAGCTATTCCACCAGATAGAGTTATTTCTTCGTTTTCTGTCACAAACTTTTCAAAATTATTTTTTATAAAATATGATACAAAGATAATTTTATCCCAAGGACCTATTATGACTAAATCATCTCCTCCAGAATAAAGAACATATATTTCACTCAAGTCTATTTCTTTCTTAATCTTGTTGCCTAAATAGATTTCTACTTTTCCTTTTTCAAAAATTGAATTCATCCAATACGAAAAAAAGTATTCCATATTTCTGCTTAAAGTAGAAATTCTTGAGATAGAACGATAATCTTTTTTTTCATCAGTTTCTTCTAATTTCTCCAATTCTTCATCCGAAAGATTCTTTTTTTTCTTAAGTCCTATACTGAATATCATTCCTAAATTGTCTACATCTGCTTTATAAACTGCTATTTTTTTATTTCCCATTGCTGTACTAGAAATATCTTCAAAACTTTTCAATGAATTTTTATTTTCTTCTAAAGGAGCATAGTTACTAATAAATCTTAATATTGTGGGATAATTTTCAACTATTTCAATATTATTGAGAGATATTACTAAATCTATTTTCTCGTTTTTTCCTGAAATATCAATATCTTTCTTTGATTTAAAAAACTGAATAGACATATTTTCAATCACTTCAAAAGTTTTTTTATTATCTGCTTTATGATTGTATCTTATACCTATAAATTTAGCTTTTGGAATTTTCCCTCCCATTTCCTTAAATTTTTCATTTAATCTATCTAGAGCAGTTGTTCCATCGCTTCTATATCTTACATCAAAAATTGGATTTTCTTTTATTTGATTAAAGAATCTTTTATCTTTTTGCCAATTTAATTTTCTATTTCCCTTTTCAAGAATTTTAGTAAAATTTCTAGCTATTTCATTACCATTTGATTCAATAGTTACAATATTTACAAAAAGCTGCCCAAAAAATTCTTTATACAAATAATCATTCAATTTTTCTTTTATTTCCTCTACTTTTTTCGTCGAATCGTCCGTATTTTGAAGTAAAATATAAAACTTTCCACCAGCAGTTAAAATAATATTTGTTAAATTTAACTCAAATTCTTTTATTAAATGTAATGCTATGGCATCGCTTATCATTTTTACAAAAAAAGATTTTCCTCTCAATGTTTTAGCAGCACCTTCTGATTTTATACCATCATAAATAAAATTCTGAATCCCACTAACATCTCCAACTAAAACTGTAAATTGCTTAATTTCTTTTCTAGGCTGATTCCCATTTTCTAATATGTTATTTTCTTTATGATATTTATAAGAAGCCAATGCTAATGCTGAAGTGCTTTTTAAATGATCAAACAACGAGATATCCGATATTTTTGTTTGTGTGTCCGATGCTATACACCACATATATTTTTCCATTAATAAATATAATTGTGAAAAAAATACATCATAGTTACTACTATTTATATTTTTTATTTCATCAAAAAAATTACATATATGTTTATACAATTCTTCTTCATTATTTCCTCTAAAATTATTCGCATCTATTCCTGTTGCAAGTCGTTGACAAAAAATAGATTCATAACTAAGGGAATTTAATTTATATGCAAAATATGATGAATCATTTTTGTTTTCATCATTTTTTAAAGAAATTGTTTCAAATATTGGATTTAAAGGTTTTCTTCTCCAATGAGTGTCCTCTCTTTGATCTTTTTCAATGGACTCTTCTCTTCTTTCAAAAGCAGAATAATTATCTGCTCTTGCTACTATATTTCCAATTCTTTGTAATTTTTTATCTTCAATATCCTTAACTGAAAGCTTAACTTCATTAAATTCTTTGCTTTCGTGATGTTTTAAAACAAGGTCCTTCAAATTTTCTAACAATTCAGAACTTTCTATTATTCTATTTTCTTCTAAAAAACATATAAATTCTTTTGACAACACAGGATGCTTAAATGTTCTATATTCTTTATTTTTTATATTTTTTACATAACTTGATGATCTATTTGTAAACTTTCCAAAATCATGTAACAGTCCAGCCAAGGAAACAACTTGTTCCATATTTTCTAACTTAAACATCACTCCTCCTTTTTTATATTTAACATTGTTATATATATCCATCTAATTTTATTTTTATTACTATATTTATACCACATTTCTTAAGAAATAACAATTTTTCACTAAATTTTTTAACAAAAATCTAATTAAATTAATAAAAATTATCATGAGTTCTATTTTATTTTAAAATTTGTTGCATTTTATTATACAATCTATCTTTACTAATACATTACTTTTACTTAACTACAAACTTATTTTACTATACTTTTTGATTTTTCAAAGTTTTTTTGAATTTTATATAAAGGTAAATCATAAAGGCACTTTTATAAAACATATTATTTTATAGTAAAACTACCTTAAAATTAAACTTAAAAGTTATGACTATTTTACTTAAACCCTAGTTTTATATAATTTTTAATAGTTCTATTTTAAATGGGTTCGAGCACATTTTGGTAATTATCATTTTTTTCATATCATATTACTTTAAATATTTTGTATATTTTATTCATATTTAATAAATTTTACGTGTTTGAAATAACTAATTTTTTTTACAGTTTCCCCCTCTTTTATTTCTTCAACATTTCTTTCAGTGTAACTGTATACAGGAATTAATTCTTTTTCTATTGACCATTTCACAAGATTGTAAGTATATCCCCAATTGCCTTGTATTAAAATTATATCTCCTTTGTCAAAATTTTCTTTAACAAATTCTTTTATTTTTTTTAAATTTTCTTTATAATCTTTTTTTATTGAAACATTTGACCACATATTTTGTAGTTCTTCTGGCAAATGCTCAATCTCTTTTACTCCATATTCTTCAACTAGTTCTTTTTCTTGATTTTCTGTTAATTGATGCGAAAATACTAATAATGCTTTTTTATTTTTCATTCCCTATCTTTTTCCTTTCATTTTCGTAAAAATCAATTTTTTTTCGTAATCCTCATATATTATAATTAATACATAAATCATAAAGGAAGTACTTCGTTATGCTTGCCACTCTTATCGTTACTTTAGTTATTAATGCTTTAAATGATTAATCTAATTTCGTAAGTCAACTGTTCGTTTCGTAATCTTTACCGTATATAATTAATACATAATCACAAAGGAGGTGATAAATATGAATCCTATTATTATCAATGCTGCTGCTACTATTGTTGCTACTTTAATCATCAAGGCTATAAATGATAATTAATTTCATACTGCCTTATTTTTCTTATTATAATTATAAAGGAGGTGCTTATTTATGAACTCAATTATTATCAGTGCTATTGCCACTATTATTACTACTCTAGTTACTGATGCTTTAAATGATCTTTAATTCTTATATCTTTACTGTTTATATTTTTAGGAGGTATTCTTATGATTACTAATATTCGTGATATTCTTCTTATCGATATTATTCCTATGATTACTAATTAATTTTTTCACGTCTAACCAGCGGTTATTCCGCTGGTTTTTTTATTACCATTGAAATTTTTCTGAAATAAATATACTGTAATTTGCTTTTTGTGAATTTAATAGTATGAAATCTTCTCCTGTAAGATTGTATTTTTCATTTCTTCTTTTATCAATTCATTAATTACTTTTATTACTGATTTTACTTCATTAAAAATTCTAAATATTGGAGATGGATTTTTAGCTTCCTTTCTTAATTTTCTATCTCTATTTTCTAAAATATTACGTACTTCATTAGATCCTAATTTTCTTTCAGTATTAGCCACTTCAAGTAATTTGTAAATAGGTATATATTTTATATTATTCGCTTTTAAATTCACATTTATTTCCAAAAAATTATTTTTTGCTTCAAGACAAGGAATTTTTATAAAAGTTTCTCCAAAAGTCAGTTTTAGAGCTTCCTCTTTCAACTCTTTTTCAAAATCAAAATCAATAACATCTTCATCTCCATATATATAGTTTGTTATTTCATCTAAATTATTAAATTCTTCTTCCATTCCATCAGCTTTAATTTCATCATTTATTTTTTTGACTACTTCATTTAAATAAATTTTATTTCTTTTTCCTGATAAGAAATATCCTTTCGCCATTAAATAATAATAATATTTATCCTTATCAAATTCAAAATATTCTTCTTCAAACTTTTTAAAATCTTTTTCTTTTATACCAAAAACTTTATCATTAAACCTAAACCACTCAATCTCTCTTTTTTCAAAATCTTCATAATCTTCATATAAAATTAAAAATAATAAAAAACATATAACTTTCTTTAACTTATTTTGCGTTTCTTTTTCATAAAATCTCTCATAATTAAAAATTTTTTTCAATATTCTTTCCAGCTTGTCATAAAAACTATAACTGTCCTCATCCAGCATTCTATCAAGATCAAAAATTTTACTTATTTCACTATAAAAAAATGCCGTATCATCTCTTCCTGTTATCTTATAAAACTTCGCTACATTATGATAATCCATTTTTTCTATTGCTTCATTAATCATTGTGTATATGCTCAAATGCTCTTTTATAGGCTCTTTCATAAAATTTAAAGTCATAGTTGGGTATAAATGTATATTCCCATTAGCTCTCTTTATTCCCCCATCATTTACAACATATTTTGAAATTTGCTTTTCATTCCAATTAATGGCTCTAATTTTTCTTTCCGATGAAATTCTATACATTGCTGTGGATAATGTTTTCATTCCCAATGTAGTGTCAAAAATAGTATCTAATTTTGATATCTTACCTGAATAAATCAATTTTTTTATTTCCTTATAACTTTCTTCGATAGTATTTCCAACTATCTGAATACCAAATGATTTTATATTTCTCCCTTTCATCTCTTCTGAAATTTTATTAAAACTTTCTATAGTTTCTTTAGTATACAAAAAATATATTTTTTTTATATTTTTAAATATCCTTAAATCCTTTTCAAACGACATCTCAGAAAAAATATCTTTCTTTTGCGAATAACTTACAGCTGATACAATTTTTGTAATTCCAAAATTATCAAGATCAGCTTCTCTTGCAAATTTTTCTCCCTGTTCTTGAATTATATTTTTATAATCTCTTTCCAATAATAATTTCTCTTCAAATGTCATTTTATTATTTTCATAAAAATACAATTTTAAAACTAAGTCCAACAATTCATTATTTTTCCATAACTTTCATCAACCATATTTAAAATTTCATTTTTTATATTATCAAGCATTAGTTCCATATTTATATTTCCTATTCTGCATCAAAAACAATTTCTTTTATTTTTTTGAAATTTTTTTCTAGTGTATTTCTAAATGTTAAACTATCTATTTTAGATCTTGGTTCTCCATTTTCTTTATTATCCTTCAGATTAAATCCACCATGATTTATATCATTTCTAATATTTTTTATATTACCATAAAGAGATTTTAGTTTTTGAAAATCTATTTTTCTTTCATTTAGTTTTTTTACTATATTTTGCATTTTTTTAATATCTCCTGAATATTCTTTTATATTTTCAAGACCTATAAAATTTGAAAATTCTTTCCTTTTATTTTTATTTGTGTAATCAATATTCACTTTATCTAATAAGAATGTTATTAATCCTTCCTGTAACATCGTAATTCCCTGTTGAAATAGTTTTTTTTCAATACACCATTCTACAGCATAAAAAACATTATTTACATTTTTAATTTTAAAATTATGAATATCTTTTTCTATCTTATCAATAACTAAAGTAAATGGAGGATACAAATCTTTCTTCATTTTTTCCATTTCTTTTCTAATATTTTTTATTTTCTTACCTTCTACTATGTTAATTCCCCTATTTGTATATATATCTAATGCTATGTCTTCTAATTTTTTTGAAACATTTCCAAAATTAAGTTTATCCATATCTACATCTTTTGATTTAGATTTGAATTCTTTCTTTGCTAAAGCTGAAAAATGTTCTGCCATTCCAGTTTTTACAAAAGAATATCCTGACAAAGACCAATCTTGTAATTTTGAAAAGCTAGTAAAATCCATAATTGGACTTACTTCTATTTCGTTATCATTATCATCTTTTGCCATATATTTCATTTCAAAAGCACCATAACATAGTTTTTTCACTTTTATATTTTTTAAAAATTTTGCATGTTGTAAAAGTAAAAGTCCCAGCATAGGTAAAAATCTATAACTATGTGTTACATCAAAAGTCACTTCATCGTTTTCTTCTAAAACATCATAAATTTTCTGAAAAATAGCCCATATTTCTTCCTCATCTTTTCCTTTTACAATTTCAATACTTTTGTATTTATAATTTTTTTCTTTTTCTAATTCATTAAATCTTTTTTTTAAAACTTCCTCTGTGCAAAAAATATATTTTTCATCAAAATTATTTTCCTCAATTTCAACTACTGCATTTTGTACATATTTCACATTTTTACTAATTTTATTTTTGTCTTTATCAATATAACTGCTCTCTCTATAACCTATTTCAGGATTTCCTAACCCTAAAAAACTTAAAAATACTCTTCTCGATTTTCCTTTTTCCATTTCGTATCCTCTCCTTATACAATAATTTTAATATTCTTATTTTTCTAAAAGTCTATTTGAATATTTATTTTCATAATAGTTAATAAATTTTTTATCATACATTACAGTTTTCAAAAATTCTATAGAATCTTTTAGATATTTTATATCATTATTTACTTGAATTCTTTTGCCTAAAGAATGTGAAATATCATTTCTTATTTCTTGAGATTTAAATAAAATTCTACACAGTCTATGTTCTTTTTTTTCTAATTCATTTTTATGTCTTATACTGTTTAATTTTCTTTGAGAATAATAAAAATAATCCTTTATTTTCAAACCTATGCTTTTTTCACAATTATTTAATCCAAATATATCAATCACAAAATTTCTTATACTTTCATTTATATTAATTGCAACCATAACATATTTTTTTTGATTAAAATACCAGTTACCTAGTTCTAAAAGTATCTCATAATCTTTTTCTAATTTTTTAAAATGTTTTAAAAAATTCTCAACTACATTTGGTATTATTAATTTCCCTGGACCTTCTAACATATTTATTTGATCACATAATTTACCTAAAGATTGTATATTTTGTTTTATAGTTCCAACATAATTTAAATTCAGTCCATCAGAAAAATCTTTTATACTATTCTTAACTTCCTTATCTTCCATTATTTCTAATAAACCATAACTATTTCCATAATTTTTAAATTCATTTGCTCCCTTTATCCATTTCATCAAATCATAAAAAGCCTTCAAATCAACTATAGGTGCTCTTTTTTTAGGTCTATTATTTTCTCTAGGAATATCTCTACCTGCTTCAAACATACCATATGTAATTTTTACAATATTTATTTTTTTATCAAGAACATCAGTTATGTAATTCATAATTAAAAACATCCACATAGCACTTGAACGAAATGAATGAGTTATATCAATGTAAACTTCATCTCCATCACTCAACATTTCACCAATTTGCATTACTAAATTAAAATTTTCAAAAATTTCATTTTCATTAATCCCAAATTTCGTTATTATTGCCTTAACTCTCCCTTCAAACTTTTTATTAAATTTTTCTATATTAATTTCTGAAACATCTGAATCTTTAGTTGTATTTATAATTGTATTTTCCAATTCATCCATGTAATCTTCGTCTTCTAAACTTAATTCACCTGTTGAATAATGTAAATATAGTTCATCCCACATTGAACCAACTGTACCAATGTATATTGTTTTATCTATTTTATAATGCTCCTCTAGTACCGAAGTAATAAATGTTCTATCTTCATATAAATTATTTTCATTATCAATATAATAATCCACTAAATTATACCCCTTGCCTTTTTCTTTCTTTCCTCCGCCAATTCCCGCTATCAGTATCTTCGCCATCTTTATTTTTCTCCTTTTCTTTTAATATCAGTCTTATTCTTTTCTTATATCAACTATTATATTGATATTTATTTTTAATTTGTTTGTACTTTATCTAAGGATAACCTAAAAAACTTCCAAAGTCAATAGTAATCCACATTTTCCCTCAAAATTTGTGCCAATTTATCATATTCCCTATTTTCAAATAATAAAAAAATAACCACTGTATTTTACAATGATTATTAATATTTTTTATTCTTTATTTTAATAGATAAACTACTTTAACTTCTACAAACACTATATTTTTCTCTTTTGTCAAAATTTTTTATTAAATATTTTTCAAAAAATGGAAGTCCCTAATCAAAACTTCTATTTTCACTCATCTTTTAAATTTAAATCAATTCATCTGCATCTTCATCATCAAATTTAAAATCATCATCATGCAAATGAACAACTTCCAAGGCTTTTTCATAATTTGTAGATTTTTTAGAGAAAAAATCATGCTGAGTTGTTTCCACGTTTAATCCATTTAGAACAATTGGATTTACATTTTTTACTTCAAATTCTTCTTCAAATCCTAAATTCATAAGGGCCTTATTTGCATTATAACGAATATACTCTTTTACATCTCCTGTAAGTCCAACATCTCCATACACTTCATCAGTATATCTGCTTTCATTTTCATATAATTCATAAAGCAACGTATTCAACTCGTTTCTTATTCCTTCTTTAGTTTCCTCATCAAACGAATTATATAATTCTTGAAATAGCAATCCAACAAATACTCCATGAATCGATTCATCTGCAATAATTTTTTTAATGATATCACAACTTGCAACCATTTCTCCTTGTCCTGCAAGCCAAAGTGGTAAAAAGAATCCACTATAGAATAAGTAAGTTTCTAAATAAACTGAAGCTGCCAAAGCCATTGCGATATCTCGTCTTGAAGCCTCAGGATTATTCATCTTTTGATAATATCCATCAATTTTTTTAGCTTTGTATTGTAAATGAGGATTTTCTTGAACCCATTTAAAAGTTTCATTTATCTCTCTAGTCGATGCTACAGTTGTAAATATTGTCGAATAAGATTTTGCATGAATCGACTCCATCATACACATATAAGAAAGCACCGATCTATTTTGCAACGAATCAATATGGTCAATAATTTTAGGCATCCCAGTATGACTTTGCAACGTATCAAGCATTGTAAGCCCTCCAAGTGCATGTAAATAAGCCAATTTCATTTCAGGTTTCAACGCATTCCAGCTATCAATATCCCTCGAAGGAACATACTCCGTATCAATCCAAAATTGTCTTATATTTTGCTCCCAAAAAGTTTCCACATAATCATTTTCAGGGGTATTCCAGTTTACTGCTTCGTATATTTTCTTTTCCATTTTTTATTTTTCCTTTCTTGATAAGTTTGTTTTATCAATTTGCGTTCTCAATTAACCCTCATATTTTATTAATCAATTAGTTTATCACAATTTTAATTTCTATTTGTACCAATCTTTTGGAAAATCCATTTTATATAAAATATCATTTATATCTATTAAGTTCCAGATAACTTTCTTTATTTGCATAACATTCCGAATAATAATATGCAATTGCTGTTTTAAAAGCTCTTTCCAATTGTGTCAAAACATCAAAAAACAACATTCTCAAACTTTTATCAAAATCATACAACGCTTTCAAATGATTAAAATGAACTCCCGATTTATAAATATCATTTCCTTTTAAATCTTTCCCTTTTAAAAAAGGTTCTTTGTAAAAATTTATGATGGAATAATAATTATACCTCATTAAATAATAAATTGTTTCATCATCAGTTTTTACCCGTAGTTTATCTCCATTTTCTCCATTTAAAATCTCAACTTGTTCCTTAAAAGTTTTAAATGACTTGTCCATTACCTTTCCCCCTTTTATCTCAAAAATGCAAAAAAGCCCTATCAAAATTGAAAGAGCTTTTTCTACAGTCTACAACAACGCACAATTAAGTGGGTTATTTTTGTAGTACGATCACTAAAATTATTATACTCTATATTTTGATATTTGTCAAATGTAAAAAACTTTCATTTTGCTTCGCTTTTTTATAAAATAACATCTGCCTGTATTTAACTATTTATCCCAACCTCTTGGAAAATCCCTCTCTATTTCTGGATAACCCTCAAATCTCTTTTGATAAACTTCTTTCGGATTAATTCCATTCTTTTTTAAATATTCTTCAAACTTCATTTTTGTATCTTCATCAAAATATTTATAATACATCCAAAAAGTATTTTCAGCACTCTTTTCTATAAAACCAGCAAGCAGCTCGTAATTTGATTCAACTTGTGCTGTTTCCAAAGCAGTATAATATTCATCTCTATCTTCATTTCGTATAACTGTAATCGGATAACCATTTTTCATAAGTTCCAAATTCAGAAGTAATCTCCCAGTCCGTCCATTACCATCAATAAATGGATGAATCTTTTCAAAATCAGCATGAAAACAAGCAACTTTCATTATCAAATCATTATTTTCACTACTATTGAATTTTTCAATCAACTCCGTCAACTTCTCTTCAACAAGATAGTAAGGTGTGGTTTCAAAACCAGCACCCAAAATTTCATTATTACTTTTCTTAAACTTCCCTCTATTTTCAATATCATCATTCAACACAAGAGCATGAAATTCTCTTATCAACCTCAGCGATAAAGATTCATTTGTTTTTATAACTTCCTTCAGAAAATTAAGAGCATATTCCTGCCCCTTGACTTCCTCATGCTCCTTCAAACTTTTCCCTTTCACAGTAACCCCGTATTGAAGAATAATATCCGTTTCTTTCAAAGTAAGAGTGCTACCTTCAATCGCATTTGAATTATAAATAAAATTCGTTTTAAGATTACTTTCTAATTTTGTTAAAATTCCTTTGTTTAAAGGTCTTTCTTGTTCTAGGAATGCTTTGAATATTTTTATTTTTAATTTATTCATTATTTTCCTCTCTTCTATATAGTATTTCAATACACTCAGCAACTTCACTTATTCTTTTTCTCTTATCACGAAATCGTAATTCAAACAATTTATAGATAAAATGCAATCCCATAAATAAAATAATTAAAAATAATATAAAATTTGACACATTTGAAAATGTTGACCATTTTTGAATATTATCTAATGTTAATATTCCTGAAAA
The DNA here is from genome assembly GCF_007990445.1 of Leptotrichia wadei. Lineage (NCBI taxonomy): Bacteria > Fusobacteriati > Fusobacteriota > Fusobacteriia > Fusobacteriales > Leptotrichiaceae > Leptotrichia > Leptotrichia wadei. The sequence continues at coordinate 1,102,845 of NZ_AP019841.1, read as the reverse complement.
TATATTTCTATTACTTTCAAAATAATCATACAAAAATTTACCTATAAAAGGGACTATTGGAATTAATAGTAATCTTTTTACAACTCTTTCTAATTTTTGTTCATTGTATATTTTTTCTATGTTTTCTTTTAATTTCTCATAATTATCTTTATTTTCTATAAAATTATAACTTTCTTTTACTTTTTTCAAGAAAATTTCCCTAGTTTTATCTCTCAAATCTATATTCAGATCTTTATTTAATAAAGATATTTTATTTTTTTTGTTTTCACTATTTAATTTAATAATCTGAGTATTTAAATTATCAATAATTAAAAATCTATAAATTATAATAAAAATTGAGATAAAAAATAATAATAACCAATGAATCCAAAACCAGTTGTCATTATACATAAGTAATACCAGAAATATAATAAATGGTATTATTAATAATAATTTGTTTTTATTTTTGAACACTTTATAACATAACAAAGATACAAATAGTAATAACATTTCTACAATTAAAATCATTGCTCTTGGAATTGTAATATTTAAAATTTGAAAATCCCTTCCATTAAATATTCCAAAAAAAATTATAAAGCAATAAAAAGAAAGTAGTGGTATTAAAAGATAATATAATATTTTAGAAAATCCACTAAAATATATATTTTCATCAAATTCTTCTCTTTCATCAACTAGAGTTTTTATAAAAATTAAAAATCTTTTTTTCATCGAAATTCCTCCAATATTCTAAATTATTTTATTTTAAATCATAAATTGCAACATTAATTGCGACATTTTACCAATTGTTTTTAAAACTAATTTCGTGTAAAAATTTTTCAAACGGTGTTGCATAGTTTAAACATTTTCTTGGTCTTGAATTTATCAGCATTAAGGTTCTTATCAAGTCTTCTGTATCTATCTTTGATATGTCGGTCTTCTTTGGGTAAAATTCTCTTAGAAGGCCGTTGCTGTTCTCGTTGCAGCCTCTCTGCCATGAGCAGTATGGATCTGCAAAATAGAAATCTATTCCCATCTTCTCCACTTCCTCCCAGCATGAAAATTCCTTGCCCCTGTCTTCCATCTTTACTGCTATATAAAACCGTGTCTTCAATTCCACAAATGTTGCAAGGCAGGCTTTGCTCCCCCCTCTTGACGAAACTACAGAATCCAGTTCCCAATGTCCGAAAACTTCTTTTTTTTTTGACTTCTTCCGGTCTGTCACCAATTGATTTCCCAATATTGAATTTTCCTCTCGTCTCCTTAGTTTTCGCTCTTCTCCCCTTTCTTCTTAGGACATTCATGGAAACTTCCAGGAAATCACTGTACAGCCAGTTATAGATAGTCTTGAAAGACAGTCTTCCCTTTAGTTCCCTGCCGGCAATCTGTTCAGGAGACCAAGTCTTGCAGAGCCTGTCCTCTATCAGATTTTTCAGTTCGGGAGTAATTTTTGAATTTCTTCCTTTGTTGGCAGCTTTTGCATTAGCATCTGCCTGAGCATTCTCAGAAGAGTATTCGCCATTAATTCTTTTTATCTCACGGTAGATGGTAGCCCTGTGCCTGTTAAGGACTTGAGCAATTTTAGAAATTCTGTAGTTTTCTTTTAGCAGGACCTTTAGCTTATTTCTTTCGTTTATGGTAAAATATTTATGGCTCATGATATATTTCCTTTCGTTAATGTTTTTGTCGTTACTAACATTTTAACACGAAATTATCATGAGTTTTTATATTTTTTTAGTTTGTCGCAATATATTATACAATCTATGAAATCAAAATAATAATTTAATATTACTAAATTTCTTAATTTTTTATCGTCTTACACCGAACATGAAATACACTCCTCAATAGTAGCCTTCCTAGTCCGAGTATAATAAAGCGACTTCAACCCCAGCCTATGTGCATAAATATAAAGTCTAGCCAAATCCCTAGTACTATCTGTACTCTTCGTATACAAAATAGTTGATATTCCTTGATCTACGTGTCTTTGAATTACAGAAATCAATTTCAAGATATTTTTTTGATCCATATCGTAGGCTGATTTATAGAAGAAGAAGTTGTCATTTGTTAAGTATGGCATTGGATAGAAAGTTGTACTATCTCCATATTCTCTTACTTCGATTGTGTCAACTACTGGCATTACTGAGGCTGTGGAGTTCATTATGTAGGATGTTGACTGGTTTGGAGCGATTGCCATTCGGTAGGCGTTGTAGACTCCATGTTTCATTACTTGCTCTTTTAAGTTTGCCCAGTCTTCTTTTGTTGGGATGTAGATTCCTTCAAATAGTGATTTTACTTTTTCTGTTTGAGGCATGTATTCTTTTGTCACATATTTATTGAAGTAGTTTCCGTTGGCGTATTCGGATCTTTCAAAATCTTTGAATGTTTCTCCTTTTTCTCTGGCTATTTCCATTGATCTTTCCAATGAATAGAAATTAACCATCATAAAGAATACATTACAAAAATCAAGTGCTTCTTTGCTTTCATACATAATGAAGTTTTTAGCTAAGAATCCATGTAAATTCATTGCTCCAAGTCCTACAGAATGTAATTCCTCATTTGCTTTTTTAATTGTTGGAACAACATCAATGTTTGTTAAATCTGAAACCATTGTAAGTGAATCAATTGCAGCTTTCGTAGCTTCTTTTATTCTTTTATTTTCCATAACAGTTGCAATATTTAATGAACCTAAGTTACATGATATTCCTCTTCTTATCGTATCTTCTTCATAATAAGCATTAATATCTGAAACTTCTGACAATTGCATTATTTCAGTACACAAATTTGAGAATTTAACCGTTCCAATTCCTTTTAATGCGTGTTCCTTATTTACATTATCTTTAAAGAATAAATAAGGGTATCCGCTTTCTTTTTGTGTTTGAGAAATTTTTACAAGAAGTTCTCTTGCATTTATTTTTTTCTTTTTAACATTTGGATTATCAACTAATTTTTCGTACATTTCGTTCATATCCATTTCGTCCAAGTATTGTCCGTATTCTAAAAATACTGTGTGTGGATTAAATGTATAGCAAACTTCATCTTCCATTGCTAACTGCATAAATTTGTCTGGAACGATAACTCCAATTGATAGTGATTTTATTCTAATTTTTTCATCGACATTTATTTTTTTACTGTCTAAAAATTCGTTAATGTCTGAGTGAAAAACATTCAAGTAAACTGCCCCAGCTCCAGCTCTTTGTCCCAATTGATTTGCATAAGAAAAAATATCTTCTAAAATTTTCATAATTGGTAAAACTCCAGAGGCCCTACCTTCTACACCTTTTATAGCTTCACCTCTTGCTCTAATTTTAGACAAGTTAATCGCAACTCCTCCACCAATCGAAGACAATTTCATAGATGAGTCAAAAATATATCCAATTCCACTCAAATTATCTCCCATTTCATCTAGAAAGCACGAAACAAGTTCTCCTGATCTTTTTTTCCCAGAATTTAAAAAAGTAGGAGTAGCTGGTTGATATTCTTGATTTATTAACATCAAAGCATATTCTTTTGCCTTCTCAAAGTTCCCCTGTGCCAAATACAATGAAACAGCCGAAATTCTATCCTCATATCTCTCTAAAAATTTCTCTCCAGTATCATCCATCAACGCATAACTTTGATAAAATTTAGAAGCACTCATAAATGAAGCGAATCTAAATTTCTTATCATAAACCATTTTAAAAAGCTCTTTAATTTCATCATGACTATACATTTGATAAAAATCGATATAATAGTCATTTTTTATTAAATATCTCATTTTTTCTTCTAAATTATGAAAAAATACTGTATTTTTATTTACATAATCTACAAAATATGAATAAACTGCTTCTTTATCCTTTTCAAGCTGAAAATCTTCACCTTTTTTAACCATTATTTCATTATTTAAGTATATCCACTTTTTAGCTCTGTTATCAACCATTTTTCATCTCCTATTTATTATTTATAATTATTTTCCAGATAATTTATATAATTTTCCACTTCCGTATTAGTTCCCGACAATTCAAATTTCATTAAAACTGGAATTCCATATTTTTCCTGAATTTTATCAGCCGCCACTGCAAAAAATACTCCCCAGTTTCTATTTCCGCTGGAACTTACTGATTTTATCAATTTGCTATTATTTTCATTTTCTAAAAATTTATCCGTCATTTCTGGAACTTCTCCAATTTTTGTTGTAAATGTCAGAAAATGCCCTTCATTTTCAATTTTCATATTTGGATCTATTTTTATAAAATGCCAATCTGAACGTTGTCTTTCCATTTTTTTTACAAATCTTTGGACATTTCCTGTTTTTGAATCGTAATATATATACATTGATTTCACCTTACTTTTTTCATTTTTGATGAATTTCCTGATTTTTTTGTAAAAATATACTCAAAACTGAATATTTTAATAAAAATTGTTTTGAGTAGTATTATTAATTAATTTAAATTGTATTGTTAGCTCAAATTATTTTTTAATTACATCATTGAAATAATTTCATTAATTTCTTCCGGCTTGAATCCAATTGTTCTTTTCACTTCTTCATTTTCTTCAAATAAAATTACTGTTGGAACACTTCTCACTCTGTATTTTACAGCCAATTCTGGATTATCAAAGGGATTTATTCTTTCGTATTCTACACCTTTTTTATCTAATAAGTCTGACACCATTGCACATGGATTACAGTCATTTTTTTCAAATTTCACTAATTTTTTCATTCTCTTTTCTCCTTTAAATTTATATATATTTTTCATTTTATTATACAAAAACACAATATGTTGTGTTTATTTTGATTTTTTTACCGTATATGTAGTGTATCTTATTTTTGAAAATTTTTCAATAAGATTATTTTTAATTTTTGATTAAAGAGTTTTCTAAGTTGATAAATAAAGGGATTTATTAATTATATATTTTATATATGGACAAATGATTATTTATTATTATTTCTAAAGATATAGGAAAAATGACGATTGGAGATGAAATAATAAAAATATATAAATTTATGAAAAATAAAATTAATTTCTATATACACACAGATTTTTTTATGATAGAATAAAGTAATATAAATTTACTTACAGGAGTTGAGCAAATTATGGAAAATAAATATAAAAATTCATATAATTTATTACAAAATGATCTAAAAAATAAAATACTAATGCTGGATGGAGCAATGGGAACAATGATTCAGCGAGAAAATTTGACTGCTGATGACTTTGGCGGAGAAAAATATGAAGGATGTAATGATTATCTTGTGCTGAAAAGACCTGATATTATTAAGAATATTCATAAAAAATATCTGGAAGCTGGAAGTGATATTATTGAAACTAACAGTTTTGGAGCTTTAGAAATTGTATTAAAGGACTATGACTTGGAAGACAAAGTTTTTGAAATGAATAAAAGGGCTGCAAAACTTGTAAATGAAGCTATTGCAGAATATAGAAGTGAACATCCTGAAGTTACACGAAATCTTTATGTTGCAGGAGCTCTAGGGCCTTCTAACAAGTCAATCAGTGTTACTGGCGGAGTTACCTTTGAAGAACTTATTCACAATTATTATACCGCTGTTTCAGGGCTTCTGGCTGGTGGAGTCGACTTGATTCTATTTGAAACGATCCAAGATACAAGAAACTTGAAAGCAGCTTATTTGGGGCTTAAAAAGGCTATGGAAGAAAATTATACTGTTCCGTTAATGCTGTCATTTACGATTGAAAGTACAGGAACTACGCTTGCAGGGCAAACTGCAGATGCCTTTTATTATGCTGTAAATCACATGAATCCATTTTCTGTGGGGCTAAATTGTGCAACTGGACCTGAATTTATGACACAGTTCTTAAAAACATTGAATAATATTTCAAATACTTATATTTCAGTTTATCCAAATGCAGGATTGCCTAATGAAGACGGGGAATATGAGGAAACTCCAGACACATTGTCAGCTAAAATTGAACCGTTTTTCCAAAACCATTATTTAAATATTGTTGGTGGATGCTGCGGAACTACGCCTGAACACATTCAAAGAATTAAGGAAAAAAGTATAAATTATGAACCAAGAGTTATTGATAAAAATAAAGATTTTAACGATGTTTCTGGATTAATAGCCTTGGAAACGCCAAAAGATCGACCAATTTACGTGGGGGAACGTACAAATGTAATTGGTTCACGTATTTTTAAAAACTTAATTGCCAGCGAGAAATTTGACGAGGCGACAGAAGTTGCTAGACTTCAGATTAAGGGACGTGCGGATGTAATTGATATTTGTCTTGCGAATCCTGATAGAGACGAGATTGCCGATATGAAGGCATTTTTAGATAAAGTGGCAAAATTTGCTAAAGTTCCGCTTATGATTGACTCAACTGATATAAATGTTGTTAAAGAAGGACTTACTTACTTGCAAGGGAAAGGAATTATAAATTCGATTAACCTTGAAGATGGGGAAAAGAAATTTACTGATATGGCAAAAGTTATTAAGGATTTTGGGGCTTCTGTTGTTGTTGGACTAATTGATGAGGAAGGTATGGCTGTTTCTGTTGAGAAAAAATTGAAAGTTGCCAGAAGAAGCTATGAACTGCTTACAAAAAAATATGGGATTGATGAAAGGGATATAATTTTTGACACATTAGTCTTCCCAGTTGCAACAGGAGATCAAAAGTACATCGGATCTGCTACAGCAACAATTGAGGCAATTAGGCAAATTAAAGCAGAAATGCCGAATGTAAAGACAATTCTTGGAGTGAGCAACGTTTCATTTGGACTGCCGATTGCTGGAAGGGAAGTTTTAAACACTTATTATATGCAAAAGGCTTATGAGGCTGGACTTGATTATGCAATTATAAATACAGAAAAAGTTATTCCGATGAATGAAATTTCAGATGAAGAAAAAGAACTGTCAGAAAACATTTTATTTCATACAAATGATGAAAATGTATCAAAATTTGCAAATTTCTATCGTGAAAAAAAGGCTGTAAAAAAAGTTGCTGATACAAGTAACCTAACTACTGAAGAAAAAGTTGCAAACTTGGTTGTAGAAGGAAGTAAAAAGGACTTGACAATTTTACTGGATGAATTATTGAAAAAATATTCACCAATTGAAATTATAAACGGGCCTTTAATGACTGGAATGGATGAAGTTGGAAGATTGTTTAACAACAATGACTTAATCGTTGCTGAAGTTCTTCAAAGTGCTGAAGTTATGAAGGCTTCTGTCTCGCATCTGGAACAATTTATGAAAAAAGATGAGTCATCTGTAAAAGGAAAAGTAGTTATGGCAACTGTAAAAGGGGATGTCCACGACATTGGAAAAAATCTGGTTGGAATAATTATTGGAAATAACGGTTATGAAGTAATTGACCTTGGAATCAATGCTTCTGCAGAAAAAATTCGTGAAGCAATTATCGAACATAAAGCTGATTTTCTCGGGCTTTCTGGACTTCTTGTAAAATCTGCCACAGAAATGGTAAATACTATGGAAGTTCTACGTGAAGCTGGAATTGATATTCCGATATTTGTGGGAGGTGCTGCACTTACAGAAAAATTTACTGTAAACAAAATTGAGCCTGCCTATAAAAATAATATTGTAATTTACTCAAGAGATGCAATGACTGCACTTTCTGATTTAAATAAAATGATTGATGAGAAAAAATTTGAAGAATTTAAGGAACACTTGCAAAAACGTAGAGAATTAGTAACAATTAAAGATGCGAAAAAACTTGAACAACTGAAGGTTAAACCGACAGTAAGTGATATTAAAGATGCTGATGGAACATTCGACTTTTCAAAAGTTGAACTGCCGAAATATAACTTTGAAAAAATTTACAAGCCGCAAACTTTGAATAAGCAAATTTTAACAAATATAAAGGCAAAGGATGTATTTCCATTTGTAAACTTGCAAATGCTTATCGGAAAACATCTTGGAATGAAATGGATTGTAAATAATTTGATTGAAAAACAAGATCCTAGAACAATAAAATTATACAATGAAATTTTAGACATTGTCGAAAATGGCGATGAATACTTTGATATAAAGGCTATTTATAAATTTTTCCCTGCACGTAGAAAAGCTGGAAAAAGAAAAGATGACTTTAAAATTGAAATTCTATCAGATGATTTGTCAACAGTTTTGGAAACTTTTGATTTTCCAAGACAAAAATATGGACAATATTTATCGCTAAATGATTATGTAAGTCCAGAAGGAATCGACTACATCGGATTTTTTGTCGCAACTGCTGGAGAAAAATCAAGACTTGTTTCCAATGAATTAAAGGAAAAAGGCGAATTTTACAGAGGGCATATTGTAAATTCTATTGGACTGGAGCTTGCCGAAGCAACATCTGAATATATTCACAAAATGATGCGTCAAGATGTTGGAATCATTGACAAAAATATCTCTCTAAACGAGATTTTAAATGCCCAATATCAAGGAAACCGTTATTCTTTCGGCTATCCAGCCTGCCCAGACTTAAGCGACCAAAGAAAACTGTTTAATTTATTGAAACCAGAAAGATATGGAATTACATTGACGGAAGAATTTATGATGTACCCGGAAGCGACAGTAAGCGCAATTGTATTCTCACAACCGTTCTGTAAATATTTTAATATGTAAAATTTTGTAAGTGAAGTGTATTACTTTAAAGTTGTAATGCACTTTTCTTATGAAATAGATTCCCATTAGATCAATAGATTGTATAACCTCTACTTAACAAGGGGTCTTGAACTCCTTGTAATAAAAAAATAAATTAAAAAATTAGGATGATAAAATCAATCATCCTAATAAAATTCATCGTATTTTTTAAATAATTATCTTTTTATTATTTTTCTTTTGCAGTCTCGCTTTTCTTTGCTTCTTTTTTCTTTTCTGAATCTTTCTTATCCACAAAAACAATCTTTTTCACATCATCATACGTTTTTGCAAAATAAAATTTCATCTGGTCTGCAATTTCCTTTGGAAGTTCCTCTGTATCAACTTTATTATCAAAAGGAAGCACAACATCTCTTATTCCGACTCTATGAGCTCCGATTACCTTTTCTTTAATTCCGCCAACTGCCAGAACTTCTCCAGTAATCGTAATTTCTCCAGTCATTGCCACATCTTGTCTAACTTCCTTATTAGTCAATACTGAAATTATTGCTGTTGTAATTGTTATTCCTGCTGATGGTCCGTCTTTTGGTACTGCTCCTTCAGGAAAGTGTAAGTGAACATCTGTTGTTTCATTGAATTTTTCTTTTATTCCAAGTTCATTTTTTATGTGCCGTACATAAGAATATGCCACTCTAGCTGATTCCTTCATTACATCTCCCAGCTTCCCAGTAAGCTGCAGCACACCTTTCCCTTCCATTTTTACCGCCTGCACTTCCAGAGTTGTTCCTCCAACCGCTGTCCATGCAAGTCCATTTACAACACCGATTTTACCTTCTTTTTCTTTAATTTTATCAATTCTGAATTTGGCATTTCCCAAATATTTCTTGACTTTTGCTTCAGAAACAGAGATTTTCTTGCTGTCAGATTTTGATAAAAGTATTTCCTTTGCTATCTTTCTAAATAATTTACCAATTTCTCTTCGTAAATTTCTAACTCCAGCTTCTCTTGTATACTCATTTATAATTTTCATGACTGCTTTATCAGAAAATGAAATTTTAAATTCTTTTAATCCATTTTCTTCCTGTGTTTGAGGAATTAAATATTTTTTAGCAATATTTAATTTTTCAAATTCTGTGTATGACTCGATTGAAATAATTTCCATTCTGTCACGAAGCGGTCCTGGAATTCCGCCCAAATCATTTGCTGTACAAATGAAAAATACATTTGACAAGTCAAAAGTATGATCAATGTAATGGTCTTCAAATGAGTTATTTTGTGCAGGATCTAATACTTCCAGCATTGCTGAAGCAGGATCTCCTCTAAAGTCAGAAGCCATTTTATCAATTTCATCAAACAGCATTACAGGATTATTCACTCCAACCTGTTTCAATGAATTTATAATTCTTCCAGGCATTGCTCCTACATAAGTTCTTCTATGTCCACGAATTTCAGCCTCATCTCTTACTCCACCAAGCGAGATTCTTGTAAATTTTCTGTTCATTGCACGGGCTACCGAATGTGCAAGTGATGTTTTACCCACACCTGGAGGCCCTACAAGACAGATAATCGAACCTTTTAATGTATTGTTTAATTTTTTTATTGCCAAAAATTCTAAAATTCTTTCTTTTACTTCTTCCAATCCGTAATGGTCCTCATTCAGAATTTTTTCAGCTTTCTTTATATCAATTTCATCGTTAGTAGAAACTTCCCAAGGTAATTCAAGCACAGTTTCAATATATGTTCTAATTACTGAAGATTCTGCAGAAAAATCAGGCATTTTCTTCATTCTTGAAAGCTCTTTTACCAATTTATCCTTCAAATCCTGAGGAATTTTAGCATCCTTTACTCTTTGATCAAGTTCTTCCAATTCCTCGTCAGAATCCGTTCCTTCTCCCATTTCTTCACGCATTACCTTAATTTTTTCACGTAAATAATAGTTTTTCTGAACTTCTGCCATCTGTTCCTTCACACGATTTTCAATTTCTCTTTCAAGCATAAAGATTTCAATTTCTCTTTCAAGTATGCTTAAAATCTTATAGGCTCTTTCTTCCACATCCAGCGTTTCAAGAAGCCCTTGCTTCACATCTGTCGCAATCATAAGATTAGTGCAGATCAAATCAAAAACTTTGTCAATGCTGCTAATTTCCTTTATATTATAAATAATATCAGGCAACACTTTATTAGTTTTCTTTGCATATTTTGAAAATTCATCAATAACTTTACGCTTCAAAGCCTCAGCTTTACTTTCATCAATTGGCTTTGAAAAGATTTCTTCATATTCAGCATAAATAATGCCATTTTCATCTTTTGAAAACTGATTGATAAGAACTCTATGCTTAGCTTCAACAAGCACTTTTACATTTCCATTTGGCATTTTTACTGTTTGTATAATGTGAACTAAAACTCCAGTTTCATAAACATCTTCTGGAAATTTCGGCTCTTCTATATTCGCATCCTTTTGCGACGTAAGAATCAGCTTATTATCAAATCTTGCAACTGCTTCTTCAAGACTTTTCAGGCTTGACTGCCTTCCGATAAAAATCGGAGTTACAACGCCTGGAAATACAACTAATTCTCTTGTAGCTATAAACGGTTTATTTTGCATAATTTCTCCTTTCATATTTTATACTAAATCTAGATTTCTTTTAAATTATAATAAATACAATTCATATTCAATAATTTATGTTTTCTGTATATTTTTAAATAATTTAAATAATTTTACTATTCAACAATTACTTTATCCTTATCTGTAACAGCTTCCTTCGTAATTATCACTTTCTTAACATTGTCTTTTGATGGAATTTCATACATCAAGTCAGTCATAACGCTTTCAATAATTGAACGAAGCCCTCTCGCTCCAATTTTTCTCTTAAGTGCCAGCTGTGCAATCTCAACGATCGCATCCTTATCAAATTCCAAATCCACATTTTCCATCTCAAAATATTTTTTATATTGTTTAACAAGCGAATTTTTAGGCTCTGTCAATATTTTTATCATAGCCTCTTCATCAAGCCCATGAAGCGCTGTAATTACAGGCAGCCGCCCAATTAACTCTGGAATTAACCCAAATTTTATCAAATCTTCAGGCAATACATTTTCAAATAAAGTCAAGTCATCCAATTTAGTTTTATTTGTTTCCAGCCCAAATCCAACCCTCTTTTCATTAACTCTATCTTTAACTTTCGCTTCCAGCCCTTCAAATGCTCCACCAACAATAAATAAAATATCCTTCGTATTAATTTCAATCATTTCCTGATTTGGATGTTTTCTCCCACCTTGAGGCGGCACACTCGCAACAGTCCCTTCAATAATTTTAAGCAGTGCCTGCTGAACTCCTTCTCCAGAAACATCCCTTGTAATTGACATATTTTCCGACTTTCTCGCAATTTTATCAATTTCATCAATATAAATAATCCCATGTTCTGCTGTTTCAATATCATAATCTGCAGCCTTTATCAACTTCAAAAGCACATTTTCCACATCATCCCCAACATATCCAGCTTCTGTCAACGTTGTCGCATCTGCAATCGCCAAAGGTACATTCAATGTTTTTGCTAATGTCTGTGCAAGCAAAGTTTTCCCACTTCCAGTAGGCCCTACTAGCAGCACATTGGATTTTTGAAGCTCCACATCATCATCTGTTTTTTTCTGCTGTTTATGCGTTATTCTCTTAAAATGATTATAAACCGCCACAGATAAAACTTTTTTAGGCTGTTCCTGTCCGATAATATATTCATCAAGTTTAGCCTTTATTTCCTTAGGCTTTAACAACGTAATTTCCCTATTCTGCTCATTTTTATCATATTCTCTAAAACTGTCCAATAACTCCGCACTGTCTTCTATACACTCATTACAAATAAATACATCATCCTCTTCTGGACTCTGTACCAGTCTTTCCACTTCATCTTCTTCTCTTCCACAAAATGAACAGTAATTTTTTTTCTTTGCCAATATTTTTCACCTCGTTTTTTCTACAATTTAAATCATAAATAATTACAATATTTTATCAATTAATCCATAATTTACAGCTTCTTCTGGCGACATAAAATTATCTCTTTCAGTATCCGCATAAATTTCTTCCACTGATTTTCCAGTTGCTTCTGATAAAATTTTACTTGTAATTTCCTTCATTCTTTCAATTTCTTTTGCTTGAATCTGAATATCTGTCGCTTGCCCTCTTGCACCACCTAATGGCTGATGAATCATTATTCTTGAATTTGGCAATGAGTATCTTTTTCCTTTTGCTCCTGCTGACAACAATACTGCTCCCATACTTGCCGCTTGTCCTACGCAAACTGTAGAAACATCACTTTTAATGTGACGCATTGTATCATAAATTGCAAGTCCAGCTGTAATTACTCCACCTGGGCTATTTATATACATAACAATATCCTTTTCATTATCCTGCGCATCCAGGAACAGCAGCTGTGCAACAATCGCATTTGCCATCCCATCTTCAACTTCTCCGCTTACAAAAATTATTCTATCCTTCAAAAGTCTTGAATAAATATCATAGCTTCTTTCCCCACGTCCATCATTTTCAATAACTACTGGACTATATACTGACATATTATTTCCTCCTCTTTCTGTCAATTTTTTCTTTCATTTCTTGTTTTTATTCTTTCTCATTTACTATCAAATAGAGAAAAAGAATTTCGCAATAAACTATTTTATCACAAAATTCTTCTAAAATCAAAATATTCTTTTCAATTCACAATTTTTCAAAAATTACTATTTAACTTTTGCTTCATTTACTAATAAATCAATTGTTTTTTGATTTACTAATCTATAATTTGTTTCATCAATGAATCTTTCATAATTTCCATTTTTTCTTACATCAGCAATTAATGCATCCTTTTCAAGTCCATACATTGCAGCTAAAGTTTCGATTTCTTTTGCTACTTCTTCATCAGTTGCTTTAATTTCTTCAGCTTTTGCAATTTCAGCCAGCACTAATTCTGTTTTCACAGCTTTTTCAGCATTTTCCTTTGCATTTTCCCTCATTGAATCCATTGTTTGTCCAGTCATTTGGAAATATTGATTCAAGTTAATTCCTTGCATTTGCAATTGTTGCGCAAATCTGTTGATTTGATAGTCAATTTCCCTTTGAACTAATGCTTCTGGAACTTCAACTTCTGTTGCATTTACTACTGCTTCTACAACTTTGTTCTTAAATTCATTTTCAGCTCTTGTTTCTTCTCTTTTTGTAATATTTTCTCTAGTTTTATTTTTCATATCTTCAACAGAGTCAAATCCTAATTCTTTTGCCAAGTCATCATTTAATTCAGCTTCTTCTTTTCTCTTGATTGAGTTTACTTTTACTTTAAATAAAGCTGGTTTTCCAGACAAGTTTGCAGCTCCATAATTTTCAGGGAAAGTAACGTTTACATCAAACTCATCCCCTTTTTTGTGTCCTGCAATTTGATCTTCAAAAGTGTCAATAAAGCTGTGAGAACCTAATGTCAAGTCATATCCTTCAGCTTTTCCTCCATCAAAGGCTTCCCCATCTATAAATCCTTCAAAGTTAATGTTTACAACATCATCATTTTTAGCTTCTTCATCTTCTGCAATTTCTTTTAATTTTGCAGCGCTTTCTCTTAATCTTTCAATTTCTTCATTTACAGTTTCATCTGTAACTTCCACATTTTCCTTTTCTACTTCCACACCTTTATATTGTCCTAATTCAAATGCAGGTAATACAGGAATTGTAAATACAACTTCCACTTTATCATCATTATTTTCATATTTTTCAAGTTTAATATCAGCAATTGGTTTTAATTCATTTTCTGCAACTGCTTTTCTATATTCATCAGAAATAATATGATTTAGGATTTCCCCTTCAATTTCCTTTTTGAATTTACTTTCAATAACTTTTGCAGGTACATGTCCTGGACGGAATCCGTCAACTTTTGCATCTTTAAAATGTACTAAAACGTGATCTTTTAAGTGCTTTAATTCTTCTCCTTCCCTAACTGCTGATACTTCATAAGTTGTTTCATTTAATTTTTTTACTGCCATTTCTTTAATTCCTCCTAAAATTTTTTGTTATATATAATTTATATTAATTAATTTAATTATTTAAAATCCTTTATTTTCAACTCGATAAACAAATCTGAATGAACAGACTTAAATATCGGAGTATAAACTATTTTAAACTTTTTCTTATAAAAATTATTTGTTTTTAATTTATGTCCTAAATTGTATCCAATTACCGATATAATACGGTTATTTTTTTTAACAAATCCCTTAAAATGCCTATTATTTATCCCAAACTTTGTCAAATTCAAAAAACTCACATCAGCATCCATAAAGTTAGGCTCTTGATTATCCAGCCCAAACGGTGAAAGCCTGTTTATATCATGAAGTCTTCTCTTATTCAAATTTTCAATATTCAGCCAAGCATCAATACAAAGCACTTTTTGAACATTCTCTCTATTTTTTCTGGCAAGCTTATTTCGCAAATGCCTTTCTATTTCACCCAAATATTTTTCAGATACAAGAAATCCTGCCGCCAAATCATGCCCTCCAAACCGCTCCAGCTTATCTGAAACACTTTTTAAAATATCAAAAATATTAATTCCTTCAATGCTTCTGCAAGATGCCTTTCCATATCCATTTTTTATTGAAACTAGAATTACTGGAATATTATATTTTATGGAAATTCTTGAACATACAACACCAATTACTCCAGAATGCCATTTTCTGCTTTTCATAAAAATATACTTTGGACGTTCCAGACGCTGTATTTTTTCCTCCAGCTCATTATAAATCTCATTTTCCAAATAACGCCTGATTTTATTCGCACGTTTCATTTCCTCAATTATTGAGAAAAGTTTAAAATCATCCTCTTGAATAAAGAAATTTACAACAATTTTTGAATTATCAATTCTTCCAAGCGCATTAAAAATTGGTGCTACAAAAAATCCAATATCGCTAGTCGTTATATTTTTCGGATTTATCTTCAAATAGTTAATAATATACTTCAAACCTTTTATTTTCGTTTTTTTTAGATTATTTAACCCTTTTTTTATGATAAATCTATTTTCATCAGTCATAGGCACAACATCTGCAACCGTCCCAATCATTATAATATCCAGATAATCATACAATATCTTTTTATTCGCACCATAAGCTTCATAAACCGCATCTGCAAGTTTAAATGCTACTCCGGAGCCAGATAAAAATTTATTTGGATAATTTTTACTGCTTTTTGGATTTATCGTAAGAACTCCAAGATTTTTTTCCTCATTTTCAGAAATGCCTGTTTTTCTGTGATGATCCGTTATAATTATATCAATTCCTCTATCTTTCAGAAGCATCATTTCCTCAAGATTATTTATAGACGTATCAACCGTTATAAACAATTTTGCATCCCATTTTTTCAAAAATGCCAGAACATGCTTATTTATCCCAGTTCCCTTATGAACCCGATTCGGAATGTAATAATCCACATTCAGCCCCAGTCTTCTTAGCATTATTACCAAATATGCCACCCCAGAAATTCCATCAACGTCATAGTCCCCATAAATTATAATTTTCTCTTTATTTTTCCCTGCTTTTTGGATTCTCTTAACGGCATTTTCCATATCTTCAAACAAAAATGGGTTATGAATGTCCTTTTTATCTGAATTTAAAAATTTCTGCACTTTTTCCTTCGTGTTAATTCCCCGATTTAAAAGGAGCCTTGAAATTAATTTGCTCTCACCAAATTCAGAACTTTTTGATACCAAATAATTTTTATCATAGCTTTTTAATTCCCATTTCATTACAAGATTAATCGCTTCCTTTTTTTGTATAGTCAAACACCTTAAAATCAGAATTTTTTATATTCAATAATGAATTCTATACAAGTTCAGAATTTAATAAAACAAATAATCCCATTGTATAGATAAAAAACTTATGCTATTGAACATATCTATTCAATTACTTTTTAGAAATCCTCATTTTAAAGCCATTTTGCATCTTCGTTCTATTCAGTATCACTATTTTCTTTTTTTATTTCACTTAATATTGAAGCTATCTTCACACCATATTCAACACTGTCATCCAAATGAATTCTCACTTCTGGAACAAATCTGACTGTTAATTGCGACCCAATTTTTTTTCTAAAAAATCCCTTTAACTTGTTCAAATCTTCAGCGATTTTTTCTTTATTCACATTATCATTCAAATCAAGTATTGAAAATGTCAAATCAAGATATCTTCCATCCTTTGTAAGCTCTACCTTGTGAATTGTAACAAGATTTCTTATTTTTTCATTTTTTATTTCTGTCAAAAGCGTCATTCCAACAATTCTTGAAATTTCCTTTTCCAGTCCTTTTTTTCTTCTATCATTCATAAAATTATCACCTTTTCGTTATCTTGGGATTTCTTCCATAATGTATGATTCAATAATATCCCCAGCCTTAATATCATTAAAGTCCTGGATACCAATTCCACATTCCTGTCCCATTACAACTTCTTTTACATCATCTTTAAACCGTTTCAGCGAACCTAATTCCCCGTCAAAAATAATAATTCCATCACGAATTACACGGATTTTAGAGTCTTTTGTAACTTTTCCGTCAACAACAGCGGCTCCAGCGACATTTCCAACATTTGATACCTTAAATACTTGCTTAACTTCAATTCTTCCAAAGTAAACTTCCTTAAAC
This sequence comes from Leptotrichia wadei, assembly GCF_007990445.1. Lineage (NCBI taxonomy): Bacteria > Fusobacteriati > Fusobacteriota > Fusobacteriia > Fusobacteriales > Leptotrichiaceae > Leptotrichia > Leptotrichia wadei. The sequence goes on along the minus strand of NZ_AP019841.1, from coordinate 1,085,661 downwards.
TCAGGATCAAGCATTCCCTTCATCGCTTTTTCAATTTCTTCAGTTGCATGGTAAATTACATTGTAGTTTCTAATTTCTACTCCAGTCTTTTCAGCAATAATTCTGGCAGGAGTTGTTGGACGTACGTTAAATGCTATTATAATTGCATTCGATGCTTCTGCAAGTTTTACGTCCCCTTCAGTTACCGCTCCAGCACTTCCTTGAATTACATTAACAACAACTTTTTCCGTATTAAGTTTTTCAAGCGATTCCCTCAATGCTTCAACAGACCCTTTTGAATCAGCTCTTATAATACATTTCAATTCTTTTAATTCTTGTTCTTCCAATTCCTGTGACAAACTTTCCAGTGAAATATGTTTTTTCTTGTTTTGTTCATTTACTTTTCTTTCTCTAATAAAGTCTTCTACAATTTTCTTAGCCTGTTTATCACTTTCAACACCATACAGAATATCTCCTGCATTTGGCACAACATTAAATCCTGTAATTTCCACAGGTTGTGAAATAATTGCCTTATTTATCTTTTTACCTCTGTCATCAAGCATAGAACGAACTCTACCATGAGATTCTCCAGCTACAAACACATCTCCAATTTTAAGCGTTCCTTCCTGTACAAGCACATCGGCAACTGCCCCCATTTTAGGATCCAGTCTTGATTCTACAACAACCGCTTTAGGACGTTTATTAGGATTAGCCTTCAATTCTTCAAGTTCTGCAGTAATCAATATTGTTTCAAGAAGCTCTTCCAAATTAATTTTTTTCTTTGCAGAAATTTCAACAAATTCTGTATTTCCACCCCAGTCAGGAGCCATCAATCCATATTCAGTCAATTCCGTTCTAACTTTCATCGGATCAGCCCCTGGCTTATCAATTTTATTAATTGCAACAATTATTGGAACTCCAGCTTCCTTAGCATGCGAAATAGCTTCTACAGTTTGAGGTTTTACTCCATCATCAGCCGCCACAATCAAAATAGAAATATCCGTAATATTAGCTCCACGAGCCCTCATTTCAGTAAACGCCTCATGTCCTGGAGTATCAATAAACGTAATTCTTTGTCCCTTCCAGTTTACTTGGTAGGCACCAATTTTTTGTGTAATTCCTCCAGCTTCATCACCAATTACATTTGTATGTCTAAGCGCATCAAGTAACGAAGTCTTACCATGGTCAACGTGCCCCATAATTGTAATAACAGGTGCTCTTGTAATAAGCTCATCTTCCTTATCTTCCTGTTCAAGATGATATTTTTCACCATAACTGACTTCTTCGACTTCTTCCTTTTCCACGATTACTTCATAGTCAAGCGCCACTTCTTCAGCCTCTTCAAAAGACAAAATCGCATTTGCCGTAAGCAATTTTCCTTCCATAAAGAACTTTTTAATTATGTCAGAAACATTAATTCCCAGTTTTTCAGCCAGATCTTTAATAACAATTTCATCTCCAATTGTTATCATTCCTATGCTCTCTCCTTCAATTCTGATAATTTCATCCTTGACAACTTTTTCATGTTTTTTATTTTTCTTTTTCTTTTTGTCATCCTTTCTAAAATCAGAACGAAGTTCTTTTTCATGCTGTTCCCTGTCTCTTCTATTCTTTTCGTATTTTTTCTTTTCAAATTTTCCTTTTCCTTTTCCACCAGCTTTTCCCTTTTCAGCAACTGTTGCCGCTGGAATTTCAGTTTGCACATCTTTTCTTCCGCCAGAAAAGTTATTTCTATTATCTTTTCTGAAGTCATCTCTATCTCTATTAAATCCGCCTCTATCGGAAAATCCTCTATTATCCTGTCTATCCCTAAAGTTTCTTGGTCCGTTTTCTCTATTGTCACGGTTATCTCTGTTTTGGAAACCTCTGTTATCTCGATTATCTCTCGACTGATTACTTCCATCCCTGTTAAAATTTCTATTATCTTTTCTAAAGTTATTTTCTCTTCCTTCTCGCTTAAATCCATCTTTATTTCGATTGTCTCTATTTTGGAAGTTTCTTGGCCCGTTTTCTCTATTGTCACGGTTATCCCTATTATCACGTTTTTGGAAACCTCTGCTGTCTCGATTATCTCTCGACTGATTATTTCCATCCTTATTAAAACTTTTATTATCTTTTCTAAAGTTATTTTCTCTTCCTTCTCGCTTAAATCCATCTTTATTTCGATTGTCTCTATTTTGGAAGTTTCTCGTTCCGTTTTCCCTATTGTCACGGTTATCTCTATTTTTATAATTTTGCTTATCTTTATTTATTTCATTTTGCTTATTATTCTGATTACTCAAATTAACTTTCATCTCCATTTTCTTTTTATTTTCGTTTTTATCTAATCTATTTGATTTTTCAAATTTTTGATTTTTATTATTATCTAAATTTTTTATATTATTCAGATTACCTTTATTAATGCCCTCTGATTTTTTTTCTGCATTTAGTTTAATATTTTTTTCCAATGGTTGTTTAAATTTTTCGTAATTTTCATTAATATTTTTATTTTCATTATTAATTTTACTATGTTCAGCATTACTGTTTTTTTGACTATCTGAATGGTCATTTTCTTTTTTTGCAGCAAATTTTGCTGTTTTTTCTTCATTTCTATTCAGATTTTCAGTTTTACTGCCATCACTTTGACTTTGATTCTGAACACCCTTCTGAAGTTTTTTCCTTATCAAGTCAACTTCTTCGCCACTTAGCACATTCATGTGATGTTTTTTATCAATTCCAAATTTTCGGATTTCCTCCATAAACTTAGATGCCGTAAAACCATTTTCCTTTGCTAATTCATGCACTTTCATCCGTTCATCACCTCCACTTTGCTCAATATTCCCTTTATTACCTTTTTATTAAAAATACCGACAACATTGACATCTCTTGAAAAAAGCCTTATCAATTCCTCTTTTTTTTCAACAAATATAATCTCAAAATTAAAATTTTCCTTCAATTTTTCAAATTCTTCAATATATTTCGCCTTTATATCCCGAGGAATTATCAAAAGTTTCACTTTTCCCTTTTTCACTCCATCAATCGTTTCATCAATCCCAAAAACAAAATATTCAGAATTTTTCATCGGCTTTAAAATATCAATTATATATTTTTTTTCACATTTTATTTGCTCCATCATTTTTACAAGCTGCTCAATTTCAATGTTATATTTCTTATTTTTTGAAAGCCTTTCAACACATTCATTAGTTTTACAAACATAAAACCCTCTTGCCTGCACTTTCATTTCCCTGTCAAAAATGTATTTTCCATTCTGCTCAGAAATTCTAAAAAATTCAGATTTTTCACCCTTCCTTCTGCAGCAGACACACATTCTTTCAGGCTTGCTTTTTTCTTTATTTTCTAATTTTTTTTCATCAACTGTATCCAAACTTTCCAATTACCTCCTTGTTCGATACAATTTTAACCACTTGTAAAAGTCATTAACGAAATTTTTAATCTTTTTATTTTCAATTTTCTAACAAAAAAACTTAATTTCCTAATCATAGCATTTCACTTTTACAGCCGTCTAATTGTCCCATTTCTATTCCTTATCTTCGCCAAGTCCTGCAAATGCACTTTCTTCAACTTCAAATGAGTCGCTATTCTTTTCAGCATTTTCCCTTTCATCTAAAGTATCTTGAAATGCACTTCCTTCTTCAAGTTCATCTTCATCACTTTCAGCCACTTCATCTGATTTTGTATGAATGTCAATCTTTACACCGCACAATCTTGCTGCAAGTCTTGAATTTTGTCCTTTTTTACCAATCGCAAGCGACAACTGATTTTCTGCAACAACTACTTTTGCAACTTTCAGATTATCTTCGCCTTCCTCAACAACTTCTACAGACAAAACTTGCGCTGGATTTAAAGCATTTTTTACAAATTCCTTAACATCTTCATTCCAAAGCACAATATCAATTTTTTCCCCTTGCAGTTCATCAATAATAGTTTGAATTCTCATACCATTTCGTCCAATGCAGGCACCCTTTACATCCAAATTCTTATCATCTGAATAAACTGCCACTTTAGAACGGCTTCCAGCTTCCCTTGCAATATTCTTAATCTCAATTATACCTTCATAAATTTCAGGCACTTCAAGTTCCAATAGCCCACGCAGCAATTCTTCAGATTTTCTAGAAACAAAAGTTTTTGTAAACTTAGTTGCCTCCTCAACTTCTCCAATAAATATCTTAATTCTGTCCCCTTGCACAAATTTATCCGTTGGCGACAATTCCTTTTGCGGCACAATCGCTTCAAGTCCATTTATATCAACGTATAAATTCCCCTTTTCATCTGTCTTTCTAACATTTGCAGACACAATTGAATTTTCAATTTCCTTAAACTTATTAAAAATATTTCTTTTTTCACACTCTCTAACCTTCTGTACAACAATCTGCTTTGCATTCTGAATCGCATTTCTCTTAAAACTTTCTGCATTAATTTCCAAATCCAGAATATCTCCCAGCTTAGCACGTTTTTTCACAGAAATTACATCTTCCAGACTAATTTCCTCTTCAGGATTTTCTACATTTTCCACAATCAGTCTTTGTGAATAAACCTTCACATCTCCGCTATTTCTATTTATAGTTACTTTTACATTATCCTTTTCACCATAATTTTTCTTATAAGCCGCAAGCAACGCAGTTTCTATTGTTTCCAGCAATTCTTCCTTTAAAATTCCCTTTTCCTTTTCCAGTTCATCAAGTGCTTCCAAAAATATTTTTTGATCTCGCCCTTTCATCATTCCTCCTCACTATTTAATATGCCATTTGGTAATTCATATATTAAATTTGCCTTTTTTAATTTAGAAAGTGGTATTTCCACTATTTTCCCCAATTTATCATCCAAAAGAAAAATCGTATCATCTTCAAATTTTTCCAATTTTCCAACAAATCTTTTAGCCCCCTCAATATTACTCTTAGCCTGAACATTAACTTTCTCCCCTAAAAATCTCACAAAATCCTTAGGCTTTTTCAACCTTCGCTCAACCCCAGGCGTCGAAACCTCCAAAAAAAACTTCTCTTCAATCAGTTCATCCGCAATCCCGTCAATCTCACGGCTAAAATCAATACAATCATCAAGCGTCGTAGTTCCATCCATTTTCTCCACATACACTCTCAAATAATTATATCCCCCATCCCTCACATATTCCAAATCTGCTAACTCCAGATTCATTTCCTTTAAATGCGATTCGATTTTCTTCTCAAACTCATTTAAAATCTGTTCCATAAAATTACACCTCATATCTAAAACTAAAGAGTGGGCTAACCCACTCTCTACCTAAAATTATTTTCTACAATTATAATAACACATTTTTACTTTTTTTTCAACCCCTTATTTTATTTCCTAAAAAAAAAAACAACCTTATAAAAAAGTTGTTGTTTTTTAAACCTTGTTTTAATGGATAACTTACTTTAACTTCTTCTATAAATGGAATATTAAATAAAGCAAATACTGTTTCAATCCTTGTTTTAATGGATAACTTACTTTAACAAATGAAGGGATGAGCGAAAGTTGGATCGATAGATTGTTTCAATCCTTGTTTTAATGGATAACTTACTTTAACAAATGAAGGGATGAGCGAAAGTTGGATCGATAGATTGTTTCAATCCTTGTTTTAATGGATAACTTACTTTAACGTGATATATATGGAGAAATCCAGATTAGATACACCATTGTTTCAATCCTTGTTTTAATGGATAACTTACTTTAACAACCCACAGAAAGGATTAATCAAAGATGTTATCATAGAGTTTCAATCCTTGTTTTAATGGATAACTTACTTTAACAAAATGAAATTTGATGTAACTGGGAACATTAAGAAAAGTTTCAATCCTTGTTTTAATGGATAACTTACTTTAACATTATAGATAAACATCCAGAAATAAAGGACTGGACTTACAGGTTTCAATCCTTGTTTTAATGGATAACTTACTTTAACCAGCCTCTTTATAATGTGGTTCGGAAAAGAGCTAGCAGGTTTCAATCCTTGTTTTAATGGATAACTTACTTTAACCTCTTTAATTAAGTTTTCTAAGGTAGCAAGTTCGCCGTCTGTTTCAATCCTTGTTTTAATGGATAACTTACTTTAACAATAATAAAGTTTTTTAGCATTAAATCTTCCTTTATTGTGTTTCAATCCTTGTTTTAATGGATAACTTACTTTAACAACATGAACCCATCACAGATGTTGAGGCTTCTATTTTGTTTCAATCCTTGTTTTAATGGATAACTTACTTTAACCCGTACTTTTGAGAAAATCCTTTATTTATCAGTATTATAGAGATTTTTTCAGACATTAAAATCGCACTTTTTTGCTTAATTTTTATCATTTTTTGCTGTTTTTTTGACATTTTCCGTAACTCCTAACGTGCATATTTATTGGCTTTGAATAGGTTTTTCCCTGCTTTTTTAATTTTTAGTAGTGGTAGGAATTTTTACTACAAACTTATTGTACCACATTTTTTTGATTTTTCAAAATTTTTTTAAAAAATTATTATCAAAATTTATTTCCTTAAATAAAAAGATACTAACACTAGACTTATACTAAAAAACAGAATTTACATTTTATTTATTGACAAGGGGTCTTGACCCCTTGCTAGAAAATTTATAAAAATAACTTTTGTAATTTAGTATCCTTCTTCAAATCTGCTTCCAGTAACTTTGCTTCATAGATGAAAATATTTTATTCAAGGCTTCTTCAGCCTTTTTTGAAAGATTGCTTTTTGGAAATTCTTTTACTGTATAAGTACATCTTTCAGCCAAGCCTTTTTGTGACATTCCTTTATTTATTTTTGCTAATTCGCCTTTTTTTACAATTATAGCCATAATAATCCCTCCTTGAATTAATTTATACTATTTTCTAATAACAAAGAAAAATTAACAGCTCAGGATATTTATTTTATTAAATTCTAAGTTTGTATAGTTTCTAATAAACTTCTGCACCCTTCAAATTAATCTTTTTCTTCTCGATAGTCCAATTATCTGATAATTTTGCAAGTTCCTTTTTCATATTTTCTAAAAATTCATCATTATCATAATTTAATGAAATTAAAGTTGGACCTGCACCGCTTATATATTCTCCCAATGCACCGTGTTTTTTAGATGCTTCAAAGATTTTTTCTGAATTGTTTATTAGTGCAAATCTGTAAGGCTGGTGAATTTTGTCACCTAAAAGAAAACGTAAGTTGTCGTATTCTCCTTTGTTAAAAGCATTTACAAGTAATCCTAGTTTTGAGATATTATTTATTGCATCGGAAACTAGATACATTTTTGGTAAAACACTTCTTGCCTTTTCTGTAGATAATTTAAAATTTGGAATCATTACATAAAAGCATAAATCATCAGAGCTTATTAGTGAACTACAGACAAGATTTTCCTTGTCATGTGCAGTAAGCACCATTCCTCCAAAAATCGCAGGTACTACATTGTCAGGATGTCCTTCCATTTCCACAGCAAGTTTTGCTACTTCGTTAATATCTAATACATTCCCTGCAAACTTGTTTGCAATCAAAATTCCAGCAACGATAGCAGATGAACTGCTTCCAAGTCCACGTGAAATTGGAATATCATTTCTCACAATATTTACTTTATAGCTTGGAATATTTTTTACCAAATGTTTTTCTGTATATTTTATAGCTTCAAAAATCAAATTTTCCTCAATTGGAATTGAAAATGGCTTTCCATTTTCCAAAAATTCAATTTTATTGCTTTCTTCCACTTCCAGTTCCAGAAAATAATCCAATGCAACTCCTAAACAATCATAACCTACACCAATATTAGCCGATGTCCCCGGCACTTTTACCTTAAATTTTAAACCCATCTTTATTCCTTTCTTTTTATCATCATAATTTCTATAAGAATAGCCTTGCAGCAAGGCTCAATCTAAAAATACAACAAAATATTAATAATAAATACATAACTTTATAATTTTTATTATCTTTCATAAAATACAACACAGCTAATGAAATAATTACAAAATCAATAAATGTAGGTAAAAATATTATATTTACAAAAATAAATAATAAACCTATCCAATAATTTATTCCTAATAATGAAAATCCTGTATGAAATATATCTTCAAATAAACAGAAATATAAAACTATTATACAAATATAATACTTGTATGCCTTGCTCTTTTTTCTTATAAATATATATAGCAGACCAAATAGTATAAAAAACAGAAGTTCTCCGTTTAAATATCTTGCATTTAGTATAACTTTTGAAAAATATTCAATGTCGAATAATTTTATTCCCATTAATAATGTCTGTCTATTCAAATAAAATAAAGTAATGCTTTGGAAAATAAAAATTTCAAAATCAAAAACAAATTTATTTCCAAATTTATCATTTTCTTTTTTTACAAAAGAATTTAAAATAGAAAATATTAAACCTGCATTTGTTATAAAAAATAAATTATTTTTAGACAACACTATTGATACTGTCAAAAAAATTATTTTCGAATAATTTAAAAAATCTACCTTCTTTATTAATTTTTTCAATTCCTTCAAATACTTACTTACATCCATTTGTTAATTATCAACTTTCAAAAAATACTATATTGTCAAATCCAAGTAATGAGCCCATTTTATTTGACTCAATTCTCGTAGTGCCTTTAATGTTCTTCTTCCAACTTCATTATCTACTGTTAAAAGCATAATTGCACTATTTTCACGTCTACCAACGTTCATTGTGGCAATATTTATATTTCCTCTTCCTAAAGTTGCTCCTACAGCTCCGATAACTCCTGGGACATCTTCATTCCCTAAATAAATCATATTGTCAGAAATTGCCATATCCACATCATGATTTTTTATACTTACAATTCTTTCTTCATTATTCATTCCGATTGTTCCAACAACATAGATTTTTTTACCATCTTCATTTGTTATTACAAATTCTATTGCTGAAGAATAATTTTTGTATTTATGATCTTTTTTATTTATTGAAATATTAATTCCTCTTTTTTCAGCTAATGGTTTTGAATTAATGTAATTTACTTCTTCCTTTAATACAGGCTCTAAAATTCCTTTAATTGCAGTTGAATCTACAAGAGCTGTTTCTTGTTCTGCAATTTCTCCATAATAATTAATGGCAACATTTGTAATTGGAGTTTTTTCAATTTGAAAATAAATTTTTCCTAATTTTTCAGCTAAATTTATGTACGGTTTTACAATTAAGAATTCCTCTCTTCCAATTGCAGGCAAGTTTACAGCTGTTTCAACTATTTCTCCACGAAGTCCATTCAATACCTGCTTTACAACCTGAGTTCCGACATTTCGCTGTGCTTCATAAGTTGTTGCTCCAATGTGTGGAGTTGTAACCACATTGTCAAATTCATATAAAACACATTCTGAACGTGGTTCAACAGCATGTACATCATATCCAAAACTTGCAATTTTTCCACTTCTTAATCCTTCTGCCACAGCTTCTTCATTAAAAAGTCCTCCACGTGCTGCATTTACAAGTCTTACCCCATCCTTTAACTTGTGAATATTTTCAGCATTTATCATATCCAAAGTTTCCTTCGTTTTAGGTGTATGAATAGTTATCACATCTGCCTTTTCCATTAATTCATCAAGCGTTTTAGCTTTTTCACAGCCATATCTCTTGAATCTTTCATCTGAAATATACGGATCATAAGCAACAAGTTTCATTCCAAATGCCTTCATTCTTGTAGCAACTAATCCACCAATTCTTCCAAGTCCGATAATTCCCAATGTTTTTTCAAACAATTCGTTTCCAACAAAAATTTCTCTTTCCCATTTTCCACTTTTAATAAAATTATTTGCCGCAACAATATTTCTCGCAGAAGCAATCATAAGCCCAATCGCAATTTCACAAGCTGAAACCGTATTACTATCTGGAGTATTCGCCACAATTACACCATGTGCAGTTGCTTCTGGAATATTTATATTATCTGTCCCATTTCCAGCACGCCCTACTATTTTCAAATTTTTAGCCTTATCCAGCAATTCCTTATCTACTTTTATAACGCTTCTCACAATCAAAGCATCATATTCATGAATTATTTCCAAAATTTCTTCCCGTGAAATTCCCACTTTCACATCAACCTTTACATCTCTAGCATTTTGCAGCCTAGCAACCGCTTCATCATCAATATATTCACCAACTAAAACTTTATACATATTTCCTCCTCACAATTCTGTAATCTATATCTAATATATTATCATAAATTAAGCCACAATTCAATATATATGCCAATTCTTTATAAATCCACCTAAAGTCTGAATAGCAGTTCTCAAATTCATTCTACCATAAATATAAAAATTAAAAAATTATAGATTTACAATTTATCATATTTATTATATAATATACCCAAATTATTTTTATATTGAACTATTTAAAACTAATACTAAAATTTCATTTTAAAATAAGCAAAAATCTTACTTTTTATAAAATATAATTATAATCTGAAATTAATTATTGAAAAATCTTGTTTTTTTTTATAAATCAAACATATTATAGTTTTAAGTTCTGTTTTAAATTAATTTTTTATGCTTTATATTAAAATAAAAAAGGAGAATCACAATATGGCAAGTTACAAAAATTTTGACTTTAAAAAACTGTATTTTATCGTGTATATTGCCTTAATTTTAATAGTCGTATTTTTAGCATTTAAATTGGGGATATTTTTATTTCCATTTACAATAGCGCTATTTTTTTCAATATTAACACGGCCATTTACACGATTTTTACAAAATAAGCTGAAACTTTCAAAAAAACTTTCAACGATAATTTCAATTGTATCATTTTTACTAATATTTTTTGGAATTATCGGCTGGGGATCACTAAAACTAATAAGTGAAATTTATAAATTATCTCAAAATCTTAACAGCTACAGTGAAATGATGCAAAAACTTTGGACTGACGGCATGGGAAAAGTTTATGCCTATTTGGGAAATTTCCCATCAGGCTTTACAAAGCAAGTAAATGATACGATAAATGCTTTTATTTCCACAGGTTCTGCAAAGCTCGGAACTTTTATAAAAGGTTTAATCAATTTTATTACATCAATCCCAACTGTTATTTTATATATCTGTATTACAATTTTAGCAACTTTCTTTATTAGCCTTGACAAAGATGAAATTGTAGTTTTTTTAGAGCATCAGTTTCCAAAATCTTGGCTAGATAAAGTTTTCAATATAAAAACAGATATGTTTACAGTTCTTGGTTCCTATATCAAGGCGCAAATTATTCTGATGACAATTTGTTTCTTTGAACTTCTAATATGCCTAAATTTATTGTCATTTTTAGGATTAAATGTGCCTTATCCCCTACTAATGTCCATAATTATCTGTTTAATTGACGCATTACCAATTTTAGGAGCAGGAACAGTCCTAATTCCTTGGGCAGTGATTTCCTTTGCATTATCAGACATAAAGTTAGGAGTTGCCCTAATAATAATTTATTTATTTGTTCTATCAGTAAGGCAAATGATGGAACCAAAATTAGTAAGTCAAAATCTAGGAGTTCATCCTTTAATTACCTTGATTTCAATGTATTCAGGATTTAAAATTTTTGGAGTAATTGGATTTTTAATTGGGCCTGTAGTGATGATTATTTTAAAAAATGTATTTTCAAAAGAATTGGAAGTTGGATTTTTTAGGGACATTTTTGGAGATACTGCTGATAATAAAAGTTCTAATAATAAAAAATTAAAGAAGCAAGATAAGTTCAAGCAATAGATGTGTTCAATAATTTAAGTTTTTTTATTTCTGCAAGGAGTCCAAGATTCCTTGTTTCAAGATATTTATTTTTTCAAATTTTAAGTCTATATGATTATCAATGGGTCTAATATAAAAAAAGAAGGACAGTTTTTACACTTGTCCTTTTTTTACAAACCTAAATTCAACTCGGCGATTTTTTCCTCTTCCTTCACCTGTATCATTATTTTCAGCTGGATTATTTTCTCCACGTCCTATTATTCCAACTACTCTATCCTTTGAAAGTCCCAATTCTATTAATTTTGAACTAACAACTTCAGCCCTTCTACGTGAAAGCCGTTTATTATATGAAGCCATTCCGCTCGTGTCAGTATATCCAATAATTGACACAAGAAAATCATTTTTTTCAATATAATCCTTTACATCACGTAATATTGGATAAGCCTCCTTTTTCAGATCGATGCTATTTTTATGAAAACTTAATTCATCTGAACTTAAAGATATAATTTCTGAACTCGACATTTTCACTCTTTCTGGATTGCTTATTGGCTCCTTTTGAATTTCAAAAGTTTCTGGCTGAACAGCATTTTGTGAAACCGTTGATGGTTCTTCAGGTTTCTGTTGCATATTTTCAGAATTTTGAGATGACGAAGAATCCTTGGAAATCTGTGTTCCTGTCCTATTCTGATTCAATTCAACTGTTATTAAGTCAGGATTATCTTTAGATGAAACCGCTCCTGGCACTGTTTTTTCAGGATTTGGCGTATCTAATGTAGGAATATCCTTCACATCGTGCTGTATATCCGCCACATTTGGTCTAATTATATCCTTTCGCATTTCAGAAGTAGTTATTTTTTCAGAGGCTAGAGGTACAGTCATTGCCACCATTGAAGAAACTGCAACTAATGTTGGTTTTTTCATAATTATTCCTCCTCCTTTTTCAATCAAATACCTTATTTTTGACTATTTTCCAAACCATATTTCTTAATTAATTCATCATATTTTCCATTTTCTCTCATTTTTTTCAATTCAGCATTAATTTGTTTTATCAATTCTGGATTTTTTCCTTTATCAATAGCCATTGCCATTCCAATTGAAGCAGGTTTTTCATCAAAAATTTCCATTTCAGGATTTTTCTTCATATATTCAGTAGCAACTGCCTTTTCCAAAATAATTGCATCAATTTTTCCTGCCTTTAAATCTAAAATTATATTTACAGTACTTTCATTCGGTACAACTATAGCCCCTTTAATAGTTCTGGCTTCAATTTCTTGAATTGTCCCCAATTGCACTCCAATTTTTTTACCGCTCAAACTATTTGGAGTAACTGATTTGTCGCCTTTTCTTCTCAAATAAGTTTCTTTAGAAATAAAATAGTCATCTGTAAAATCAACTGATTTTTTTCTTTGTTCAGTAGAACTCATTCCAGAAACAATAATATCAATTTTTCCAGCCTTTAATGACGGAATAAGCCCATCAAACGACTGATCTATAATTTCAATTTTATATCCAAGATTTTTCCCAATTTCATTAATCATGTCAACATCAAATCCTGTTATTTTACCATTTTCAACATATTCAAACGGGGCAAAAATCGCATTTAATCCAACTCTTAATTTTTTATCTCCATTATCTTTTTTTCCACATGACATAACTCCAAAAATTAGCAATGCCAATACTAAAAATATTTTTTTCATATTTTTTCCTCGCTTTCTTTAATTTTTTATTTTTTTCCTGTTTCCAAACCATATTTCTTTATTAACTCATTATATTTCCCATTTTCTTTTAATTTTTTTAAGTCTTCATTTATTTTCTTGATAATTTCTGTATTTTTTCCTTTATTAAAAGCAATCGCCATACCGTAAGGTAATTTTTCTTCATAAAAAACTTCTATATCAGGATTTTTTTTGATAAATTCCTTCGCAACAATATTTTCCAAAATTACCGCATCAGTTTTCCCATTTTTCAAATCTAATATCAAATTAACAGTTGCATCATTTGTTACAACATTTGCATTTTTTATTTTTCTAGCTTCCAGCTCTTGAATTGTTCCTAACTGAACTCCAATTTTTTTACCAGCCAGACTTTTCTTTGAAGTGAGTTGGCTATTTCCCTTCTTTTTAAGAAACATTTGTGTTGACTTGTAATATTCATCTGTGAAATCAACTGATCTTTTACGTTCTTCAGTTGCACTCATTCCAGAGATAATCGCATCTAATTTCCCTGCCTTTAATGACGGAATAAGAGCATCAAACGGCTGAACCTTCATTTCAATTTCATATCCCAAATCCTTCCCGATTTGTTTTATCAAATCAATATCAAATCCAACAAGCTCTCCCTTTTCAATATATCCAAACGGAGGAAATACTCCATCAGTTCCCACTACAAGTTTTTTTACTCCCTTGTTATCAGCATTATTTTTATTGCCACAAGACAAAATTCCAAAAACTATCATTGTGATCACTATTAATACTTTTTTCATGCTACACTACCTTTCTATTGTAAAATTACTATTACAATTTTTATTTAATGATTTAACACTTTGTCTAAAAATTCCTTTGCTCTTTCAGTTTTTGGATTTTCAAATAAATCAGCAGGTTTTGCATCTTCCAGAATATATCCTCCATCCATAAAAAATACTCTATTTGCTACATTTTTTGCAAATCCCATTTCGTGTGTTACCACTATCATTGTCATCCCTGCATGTGCAAGTTCTCTCATAACTTCCAAAACTTCTCCTATCATTTCAGGATCAAGTGCTGAAGTTGGCTCATCAAACAAGATTATTTTTGGATTCATAGCCAAGGCTCTTGCTATTGCCACCCTTTGCTTTTGACCACCAGACAATTTATTTGGATAAACATTTCTTTTATCAGCAAGTCCTACTTTTTCAAGTAATTCCATTGCTAATTTTTCAGCTTCTGGCTTTGATATTTTTTTTAGCCTAATTGGACCTAAAGTAATATTTTCCAAAACTGTTTTATGTGGATACAAGTTAAAATGCTGAAATACCATTCCCACTTCTTCACGAATTTTATTTATATCTACTCTACGTTCCAGAATATTTTTACCATCTATTCTAATCTCTCCAGAAGTTGGCTCTTCAAGTCTATTTATACAACGTAAAAAAGTCGATTTTCCACTTCCAGATGGTCCAATAATAGAAATTACTTCTCCTTCTTTTACTTCTGTGCTAATTCCCTTCAGAACTTCTAAATTTCCATATTTTTTCTTTAAATTCTTTATTCTAATCATTTCCTTATCTCTTACATCGTTGCCAATTCCTTCAATTCCCTCTGACTCTCTGCATTTTTTATTAAAACTAATCATTTTCCTTTAACTTCATCTCCAATCGTTTCCCAATAAACGAGAATAATTTTACGCTTACATAATAAACTACACCTGTAAATAATATAGGTTTTATACTATAATAGGCAGCCTGTAAACTTTTACTGTTCATTGTAACATCCATAACGCTAATATAACCTACAATAGAAGTTTCCTTAAATAAATTTATAAATTCATTTACAAGAGCAGGTAAAATATTTTTTACAGCTTGAGGCATTATAATTTCATTCATTGCCATTCTATAAGGCATTCCTGTAGCTCTTGCTGCTTCCATCTGACCTTTGTCAATACTTTCAATTCCTGAACGGATTGTTTCCTCAACATAAGCTGCACTATTAAGTCCAAGAGCAATTGCAGCTACCCAATAATTATTAAAAATCACTATTACAAAGGAAAGTGTTAATAATTGCAACATCATTGGAGTTCCACGCATTATATCGACATATTCATCAATAACTGCATCTTTTATCATATTAAAAACTTCATTTCCAGTTTTCTGAAATTTTAAAAATGCTAAAAACATTCCAAATAATATTCCAATAGCCGCACCCACAACTGTAAGTCCGAGAGTAGTCACAAAATAACTGCTTGCATAAATTTCCCATTCGTGAGGCTGCATATCATGCGGAAATACAAGAAGCACTGTAATCACAACTACTGCCACAAAAAACGATGTTTTTATTATTTTTCTAGTTTTTTCTAAATCTTCCATATTCTTTATGAACTTTAATTTTTGTTCATATCCTCCTTATATTTAAATTATTATAGTATTATTATACCTAATATTTATTCCTTTTTCAATAAAAAATTTTAAAAAAATTATTTTATATGTTATCCTAGTTTTTTTAAGAAAATAATATTCCCGTTATTCAAAGTATCATTTTTTATTTTTTTTTAAATATATTTAATAAAATTATTACAATGGCATTTACACATTTATAAACATTAGAAAAATCATTAATCTCCCAAATGAATTTGTTACAAATAAATTTTTGCTAAATCAAATAAAAATATCATAACAAGCGACACCGAAACAATAATTCCAAGTCCAAATTTTTTCAGCGACAAAAAAGTGACAACACCCATTCCAATCAATATTTTTACAATGTCATAAGGAGCTGTACCGCCCGAAGTAAAAATATCTGGAAAAACCATAAGTGCTAAAACTGAATATGGTAATGCTTCAAAAAATTTATTCATTATTGGATTTTTCGGAATCTTCACAAACAGTGGCAACAATCTTAAAGCCACCGTTACCAATGCCGAAATGACAATTACTTTAAAAACTTCTAAATTATTCATTTTCTTTTATCTCATCCTTTCTATGTCTTACCGCATAAATTAAACTTGAGCCTATCATAATTAAAATCATCGCCCATCCGCTGCTTACCTTATTTAAAATTGGCAAATACATAAATGCTAGTTTTGCGGCAATTACATAAATTACGACTTCAAAAAATTTTGGCAATTTTTGCAGCGACATTACAAGTAAACTAAAATATATCGAATATAAAATAAAACTTAGGCTTGCACGGAAAACTTCAGGTATCATATTTCCAAAAAGTGAACCTAGAACAGAACTTCCAGCATAGCATAAATACGGAATTGTATTTAGTCCAATAATATACCAAGGTGAATTTTCTTCCTTTATAATCGCATAAGTTATCGTTTCATCAGTAAGTCCAACTCCAACCAGTATTTTTTCAAATAATTTAGTTCCATTTTTTAATTGCCTGAAAATCAATAAATTTAAAAGCAAATATCTCAAATTTATCATAAGTACTGAAATTATAACTTCAATTGCTGTAGAATGTTGCACATAAACCATTTTCAAAAGCATTGCTTCCGAGCCGCCAGCATAAATTCCAAATGACATAGCTGCCGTGACAATCGTATACATTCCGTTATTTTTAGCAATCAGCCCAACTGTCAGACCAAACGGAATATATGCAATTCCCATTCCAATTCCAGCTTTTAGTCCTTTTAGATATTTTTCTGTATTAATCATTTTTCTCTTTCTTTTTTCCTTTCTATTTTATTTTATTCTATTCTTTATTTTATTTATTATTTTTTTAATTTTTATTGTACTCAAACTTATTTAAAAATAAAATGATAAAAATTATATAAATTTAGATTTTGGGTAAAATAGTCATAGTTTTTGAGATCAACTTTAAACTTTAAAACAGTTTTTATATAAACTAAATAAATTTCATTATTTAAAAATTATATCACAATTTTTTCATTAATTGAACTTTATTTAAGTTTATTTAACTTTTTTAATTAAAAAAATAAAAAAAGAAGTTAGTTCACATTCAAGCTAACTCCTTTAATTTTTTATTTATATTACAAGGCGTCTTTTCCTCTCTCTCTCGTTCTAATTCTAATCACATCATCTATTGGCAAAATAAATATTTTTCCATCTCCAACTTCTCCAGTGTAAACGGCATCTATTATAATATCAACTAATTTTTCAACATTAGCATCTTGAGTAATTATTTCGATTTTTAATTTAGCAAGCAATGTCGGCGTAATCTTTTGCCCACGAAAACTTTCTGTGTAACCTTTTTGATTTCCGTGTCCTAAAACTTGGCTTACTGTCATTCCTCTGACTTTGGCTTTTGTCAATGCATCTTTTAAATCTTCTAACTTATCAGAACGAATTATAACTTCTATTTTTTTCATAATTTTTCTCCTTAAATTAAGAATCTAGTCCCATAAATGTTGGGTAAGCAGTTTCCTTATGTTCACTGTCATCCATTCCCACAGCTTCTTCTCTATCTGTAGCTCTAAGCGGTAAAAATACTCCGATAACTTTTATTATCACAAATGTAAAAACTCCTGCCCAAATAGCCGTTATCAGTATGGCAGCAATTGTCGCACCAAATAAATGAGTTCCGCCGTATAAAAGTCCAAAATTTCCCTTTTCTGGTGTTAAACTTGGCGTTGTAAAAATCGCTGTTGCAATTCCTCCAAAAATTCCACCAACACCATGACAGCCGAAAGCATCTAATGCATCGTCGTACTGCAATTTATGTTTTAAACTTGAAATTGCAAAATAGCAGATTGGACTGACTAACAATCCCATTAAAATTGCTGAGCCGTAGGAAACATAACCTGCACCTGGCGTTATTGCCACAAGTCCTGCAACTAGACCAGTTGAAGTTCCAACTAATGTAGGAGTTCCGTTACTTAACTTTTCAATAATTACCCAAGAACATGTTGCCGCAGCAAGTGATAACATTGTCGTAATAAAAGCGTGAATCGCTGTACTATTTGCTTCAAGAGCTGAACCTGCATTAAATCCTAGCCATCCGAATGCCAAAATTCCTGTTCCAAGCAGTACAAAAGGCACATTATGCGGACGATACTCGGTTCTTGTAAATTCTCTTCTCTTTCCGATAATTGTCGCTAAAACAAGTCCAGACACTCCTGATGAGATGTGAACGACATCTCCCCCAGCAAAATCTAATGCTCCCATTTTTGCAAGAAGTCCTCCGCCCCAGACCATGTGAGCTAAAGGATAATAAACAAATATTAGCCAAATTGGAGCAAAAACTAAAAACGGCGCAAACTTTATTCTCCCAGTCACAGCACCTGTTGCAATACTTACTGTAATTATTGAAAACATCATTTGAAATAATGCAAAAACTGCATCTGGAATTTTATATCCTTTTGTACTTGCTGTTTCACTGACTCCACGGAATAAAACATTTCCAAAATTTCCTATAAATTTCCCATTTCCAGAGAATGCTAGGGAATAACCTACTAAAAACCACATCACAACTGCAATAGCAATTGGAAGAATAACCATCATCATCGTATTAATGACATTTTTTCTTCGACCCAGACCTCCGTAAAAGAATGCCAGTCCCGGCGTCATAAAAAGCACTAATGCTGATGAAAATAAAATAAAAACTACACTTGCTGTATCCATACTGATACCTCCTATATTTTAATTTTTCGACATCCTGTGTCCTTTAATAACCTATTCTAGCAATTTTTTAAAAATTAGTCAAATATATTGTATATATACCTTTCATATATAAAACTTATTTTTATTTTAATGATCCCCAATTTTTAGCTAAACTGCCATTAGCCTTCAACGGAACTTTCTTAAACTTGACTGTATTTTCCATAATTTTTTCAATTTTTTTCATATATTCCTTAGCAACTTCATCACGTACTTCAAAAATCAGTTCATCATGAACTTGGAGCAGCATTTTAATATTTCCATCATTTTTAAACTCTTCAAAAAGTTCAATCATAACTTTCTTTATAATATTTGCAGCTGTTCCCTGAACGACAGTATTTACCGCCATTCTCACAGCCTGTGCCTGAATATTTTTATTTTTCGCATTTATTCCGCTAATATATCTTCTCGTTCCATAAAAAGTTTCCACAAATCCATGAAGTTTAGCCGTTTCTGTCACAATTTCCAAAAATTTCCTAACTCTTGGATACTCCTCAAAATATGTCCTAATATATTGTGAAGCCTCCTGAACCGTAATTCCAAGTTCCTTAGACAGTCCAAACGGAGTTTTTCCATAAAGAATACTAAAGTTAATTACTTTTGCAATGCTTCTTTCATTTCTTGAAATTTCATCTTCTTCTGTTTTAAAAAATATTTTTCTAGCCGTCAAGCTATGTAAATCCTGATCATCCTGATAAGCCTGCACCAAATTCCTATCCTTCGACAATTCAGCCAAAACTCTCAGTTCAATTTGAGAATAGTCAAATGAAATCAGGCTATGCCCTTCCTTTGCGACAAAACCTGTACGAATCCTGATTCCATCATCTGTTCTCACAGGAATATTCTGTAAATTTGGATTTGCCGAAGAAAGCCGACCAGTTGACGTTCCATTCTGGTTAAAAGTCGTATGAATTCTGTCCTCTTTATCCGCCAACTTTGGAATCGGCTCAATATAAGTCGACAGTAATTTCTTATAAGCCCTGTATTCCAGCAATTTTTTCCCGATCATCCGCTTATCTTCTGACAATTCCCCGTTGTTAGCAATCATTTCCAGAACTTCCACATTTGTTGAATATCCAGTTTTTGTCTTTTTTCCCGATGGAATCTGCAATTTTTCAAACAAAACTTCCCCCAGCTGCTGTGGCGAATCAATATTAAATTCTTCACCAGCAAGTTTATAAATCTCATTTTGAAGCATATTTATCTTTTCTTCCAGCTCATTTTGAAATTCTCCAAAATACTTTTTATCAATCTTTATCCCAGTTTCCTCCATCTGTGCCAATACTGGTATTAACCGACTTTCCAATTTATCAAAAATATTCAGAAATTGCTCATTCTGCAATCTATTTTTTAAAATTGTCTCCAATTTATAAATAAAAAATGTTCTCTTTGACAAAAATTCACAAATCACATCATCTGAAACATCGCTAAAATTCTTTTTTCTTCTCTCTTTTTTAAACTTTTCCTCAAAAGTAGCAATCCCCACTCCAAATTCATCCAGGATTATTTCCTCAATTTCCTGTAAACTTTCCGTTCCCAGCACATATCTTGCAAGTAAAATATCAAAATATTCAGTACATTTTATCCCAAACCTGTTATTATTTATCCCATAAGTTTTTCCGCCAACAGAATAGCCAAAATACTCACTTTCTCCATTTTTCATATATTCTTTCACATTATAGGCGATAATTTCTTTTTCACTCAATAATTTATAAATATTTTCAACATTTTTTTTATTATTTTTCTTCTCATCAGCATTATTACTTAAAGCAAACAAATTAATTTGTGCTCCAGATTCTACATTTTCTTGATCCCCATTTTGCAAAATATCCTGAAGTTCACTATCTAAAAGCACAATATTTGTCTTTTCATCACAAATGGAGATTCCAAGCATATTTTCAAAAATCGCCACTTTTTTATCCATTTTTTCAATCACAGAATAAGCCTCATTCCAGCTCACAACTTTTCCGTAATTTCTCTCAAAATAAATCTTTTCCTCTTTAACTTTTTTAGTTTTTTCACTTTTTTGACTTTCCATCACGTTTTCTTCAGCTTTTTTCTTCTGATCTTCATATTCTGCAATCAATTTCCCTTTTAATTTCTGAATCTCATCCATTTTTTTATCCATTTCTGAATTATGTTCATATTCAACCTGCTCATAAAAATGTGAAATTCCATCAAAAATTGGATTTTCCCTATCATACTCCAATTCCTGCCTTTTAATTTCTTCATTTTCCTTTTCCTGCTCTAATCTCTCTTTTTCCAGTTTCTCTTCATTTAATTTTTTATTTTTTTCTAAAATTTCCTTCTCTTCCTCTGTAAGCCCCTCTTGACCTTCACTTTGCAATTTTTCCCTTTCTTCCTGTATCGCTTTAGAAAATCTCTTAAAATCCAGCTCTTCATACAATTTCAAAAGACTATCAAAATCCTTTTCCTCAAATTTCAATTTATTCTTGTCATATTCAATATCAAGCCCCCTTTTCACAGTTGCAAGTTCCCGGCTCATAAAGGCATTTTCCCTATCAGTCAGCAATTTTTCCTTCTGTTTCCCCTTGATCTCATCAATATTTTCATAAATTCCTTCCAAATTGCCATAAGCTGTAATAAGTTTCACTCCATTTTTTGGTCCAATTCCAGCAACTCCTGGAATCCCATCTGACTTATCTCCCATAAGTCCAAACAAATCAGGAATCTTATCAGGCGTAACTCCCAAATATTCAACCACATCTTCATCAGTCCTTATATGCTTAAACGCAGAATTTTTATCCCCTTTTCCAAGCAAGGCAATATTAATTTTTCCATCCACAAGCTGTGCCAAATCTTTATCCCCTGTTATTATAAAAACCTCAATTTGCTCATCAGCATCATTAGAAAATTTCGTAGCAAACGTAGCAATCACATCATCCGCTTCCTGCCCAGCCTTCTTGTATTTTGGAATCCTATACCCATCCAAAACCTTCATAATAGTATCAATCTGCATAACAAGCTCTTCTGGCATACTTTCCCTATGTGCCTTATAAGTTTCCAGTTCTTCAGTTCTCTCCAGCTCATCTCTTTTCACATCCAGGCAAGCCACCAGATAATCTGGCCTAAACTCCCTAATTACACTTTCCAGAGTATTAATAAACCCAAATGTAGCTCCAGTAGACATTCCGCTGCTATTTCTCATCCCCATCAGTGCAAAATGGCTTCTATACATAATCGCACTCGTATCCAATATAACTGCTCTCTTCAACTTAACTGTCCTCTTTTCTTTTTTTATTTTTGTTTTCACTAATCTAAAATATCTTGTAATTATAAATATTATCAACATCTAATCTTTATAACTTCTACAATTATTTACATTTAATTTTACACCAAAAGAAATTAGATATGATAAAAAAATACCATCCTATTTCTAAGACAGTATTTTACAAAATATATTATTTTTTATTTTATTATGCTTCTGCTCTTTCAGGATAAATACTTACTCTCTTTTTACCATTTCCAAATTTTTCAAATTTTACATATCCATCAGTTAATGCGAATAAAGTATAATCTTTCCCTAATTTTGCATTAGTCCCAGCATAAAATTTACTTCCTCTTTGTCTTACAATGATGTTTCCAGCCTTTACAGCTTCTCCATCATATTTTTTTACTCCTAAATATTTAGGATTAGAATCTCTACCATTTCTAGTTGATCCTTGTCCTTTTTTTGAGGCAAATAACTGTAAGTTTAATTTTAATAACATTTTCTAACCTCCTTGATTTTTTTATGTTTTTAATTCATAGTTTTTTTCAAACTTTACTTTTGTGAATCTGGCATTTTTTATTATTTATTTTCTATCTTCTCTTCAAGTTTCACAAACTCACTATAACTTCTTGCAACCGCCTTTAAATATGAATACATTGATTCAATCAAAATATCCGCTTTTTCCAGTTCATCATCAGTTAATTCAGAATCCTTCAAATCACAAGTAATAAGCCCATCTTTCTCAACATATTCCAACTTTTTTTGAAGTTTTAAAGTTTCAATAAGCCCATTAATTGTCATTTGTCCCACCGATGAAACAGCTGCACAAATTATATCATCTCCATATCCTGAAAAATCTGCATGTCCCTTTATTTCAAAATATGTTATTTTACCATTCTGTCTTTGAATTTCTATTTTTATCATTCAAACCACAACATCTTTCACATTTTAAAAGTTAATTTTACAATTTTAATATTATCTCAATTATGCATTAATTGATTTAATTTCAATTGCTGTAAATGATTGTCTGTGTCCTTTTTTTCTGTAGTAAGTTTTTTTGTTATATTTAAAGTTAATTTTTTTATCAGCTTTTCCGTGTGATTTAACTGTAGCTACAACTTTAGCTCCTTCCACAACTGGAGTTCCAACTTTTACGTTATCTCCTTCTCCAACTAATAGAACTTCATTAATTTCGATGTCTGAATCAACATCAGCTGCTAATTTTTCAACTTTTAATACAGTTCCAACTTCTACTTTATACTGTTTTCCACCTGTTTTAATTACTGCAAACATTTATGTTCACCTCCAAATAATTTATCGCTATTATTGGTATTAGCCACCAATTTTACGCGTACATCTTAATTAGTTTACTATATTTTCACTAATTTGTCAAATTATTTTTTTCTATAAATATTAAATCCAGTTGCCTGATTTGTAGCCATTATTGTAATATCTGAAATTTGCACGTGTTTTGGCTGATTTGCAATATAAAGTATCGTATTTGCAATGTCTTCAGGCTTTAGTGCCTCAACTCCTTCATAAACCTTTTTAGCCTGTTCCATATTCCCATGAAATCTCACATTGCTAAAATTAGTTTCCACAATTCCAGGCTGAACAGTTGTAACTTTTATATTTTTATCAATCGTATCAATCCTAATTCCATCACTCAACACTTTTACAGCAGATTTTGTAGCACAATATACAGCAGCTCCTGCATAAGCATAAATTCCAGCAGTCGATCCAATATTTATAATATGCCCTTCATCATTTGCAACCATGCTAGGTAAAATCTGTCTTGTAACATACAATAGCCCCTTCACATTTGTATTTATCATCTGTTCAATATCCGCAATATCATAATCTTGAAACTTGTCCAGCCCTAGAGCAAGTCCCGCATTATTTATAAGTACATCAATTTTCTTCACATCTTCCAGTATTTTTTTAGTAAATTTCACAACATCATTATACTTTGTGACATCAAGCACAAAAATGTATGCATTAGTGCCATATTTCCTGTCAATATCTGCCTTAATCTCCTTCAATTTGTCCAAATTTCTGGCACACAAAATTACATTATCTCCATTTTTAGCAAACGCATAAGCAGTTTCCTTCCCAATTCCACTTGTAGCACCAGTAATAAAAATATTTCTATTCATAAAACTCACTCCCTATATTTGAATTTCTCATTATTTATTTTAAAAAATATCCACATTTTTATTATACCACAAAATTTTCATTATAAGTATTATTTTATATCAAGTTTATTTTTTTGATGGAATTTTTGTCTTAATTTCAATTTAAAAATCCCAATTCCCTTTTCAATGCTCATTTCCTGTAAAAAATTATATACAAACATATTTGTAAACTTCAGATCCATTTTTTTATTTGATCCCAAATCAACAAACATTTCTAAATTTCTATAATCACTTTTTTGTAAATATGACTCAGCCCATTCCACTAAGTCTATTATATTTTTTTTATTTTTTTCATACAAGTCATCATTCACACTTTTATTTTCAGAATTCAAGTTATTTCCAGTATTTTCCAAATTTGAAATAATTTTTCCAGTTATTTCCATTTCTACTGTGCTTCTGCTATTTGCTAAATTTGTATCTTCTGCAAGCCCAATTTTGTATTTTACTTCGATAATCTCATCTTCACTTACATTTATTTCCTTTTTACTTTCCTCATCTGTAATTCTTAATCTATATTTCATTTATCCCACCCCTTAATTTTTTTAAAAAACTGCTATTTCATCAATTTTTACTGTTTCTCCAACACTTACAACTCCAAAATGATTCTTCCAAAAGACCTTCAATTCCAGTCCAAATTCCAGAAATAATAATTCTAAAGTTTTTATTTTTGCAATATTTTCTTTATTTTTTTCCTTATTTATATAAATTATTATTTTATTTTTTTGATGTTTTTCCCTATAAATAAGCGAATCTAAAAAAAAGTATTTAATTCCAAACTTAAAATTTTTCATAGAATTGACATTATTAATTTTTTCATTATAAATCAAAAGTGCCACATATTCCTGCTCTTCCCTATTCAAAAGCAAAAAATATTTTTTTAAATTCTTTCCTAAAATCCCTTTTCTTATATCTTCTGAAATTTTTTCACAAACAATGTCAATCACTGTCGTTCCACTTGCAAAATCGAGTTCCCTTAAATAACTTATCGCATTATTTTCAATATTTCTCTTAAAATTCTTTAAGATATGCTCGTTTTTATCTTCTCTTGATTCATTAGCTGCATTTTTTCTACGTCTAAAACTGCTTATTTTAGATTCTTTTTTAATAACATTTTCCGTTGTCAAATTTTTAATTTTGTTATCCTTTTGAAGTTTGCTTTCAATTTCAAAAAAATTATCATAATAATTTACAAAATCAGTAAAAATTTTATTAAATCTCACATAAGGATTTACTTTCACAGCCTTTTTCTTCTCGAATTTGTCATAAAAAAAATCATCATTTACCTCAATATATGCTGATACATTATTTTCCAGTTCAAATTGTGTATTTATAGGAACTGCCCATATATATGGATATCCTTTTTTATTTTTATTCGCCATGCAGATACCCCCTGCACTCAAATTCGCCGTAATTATTCTGGATTTCTGAAATTAAAAAACTCACTTTATCCTCTGAATATTCATTAAAATCTTTAATTTCTACAAATAAATTTAATTTAGGTTTTTTATCAAAATATTCCCTTTGAAATTCATTTTTCAAGTTTTCATTACAGTCATAAATATCCAGATTTTGTTCAATATTTTCTTTAAAATTAATATCTCTCAGTATAATTTCATCCTTTACAAACTCATATTCTAAAAAATATTTTTCCAAAAATGCGCGGCTTCTTGTATTTTTATTTTTTTTTTGAATTTTATCAATAAAACTTTCATTTTTAAAATTCGTAAAATGAAAATAATTTTCCTGATTTTCACTATTTTTTTCAAAAATTTCAAGCATTTTCCTGCATTTTTCTATTGGCTTTATGGAAAAAATATCCCATACATCACCTGTATTTTTTTTTGAAATAATGTTTAACTTATTTTTTCCGCTGTAATAACAGCAAAGAATATCTTCATTTTCGTGATTTGACACTAAAATTTGCTCATTATCTTCAAAATTTATTGTATATTCAAAGGATAAATCAATTTTTACTGGACGCACAAATATAGTGCTTATAATCTTCTTTTTTTCGATATTCCAAAGCAATTCCCTATTTCTTAGCACTTTATCTTGAATCTCTTCAAAATCATAAGTAATCTCACAATCTCCATTTTGAATTTTTTCCAGGACATCCCTTTCCATTTCAAAATCATATTCAATCAATTCAACTTTATAATATCTCATAAAATGCGCCATATTAAGAGTTTTCCAGCTTTTTCCATTCAACTCAAATGAATTATGCAATTTTTTTATTTCATCCAAATAACTCTCATCCCTTGCAAATCTCACTTTAATTTCATAATTATTCCCATCAATATTTACCCATCCAGTAAATTCCCTTTCAGAAACCTCATTAATTTTACGTAAATCTAAATTTAAATAAACATTTTCCAAATAAATATTTCCATAATCTTCACTAAAAATATCCACTTTATCAGTTACTGGAAAAAACACACCATCCATTTTAAACGCATCCTCGCTTTTCACCAGCACCGTTTCAACAAAAATATTCTCATTCTCTGAATTTTCAGCAATCTTAACCTCCAAAAACTTATCTTTAATTTCCTGAAATCTCTCCTGCATCTCTACATTCATTTCAAAAAACATCTCTCTCAGACTTTTTCCAAGTATTTCCTTTTCAAAAATTTCATTCTCTCTGTTCATAACCCCTCCAATATTTAACTATATTTTAATTTTACCATATAATTAAATTTTTTTCAAATTTTTTTATTAAAAATTTAATGTTTGTAAAAATAGAAAAAAAATGCTAAAATTAATTAAAATATAAGACATTATTCTGCTAAAATAAAAATTGCAAAATGTATTCAGGAGGAAATATTTTATGAGCTATCAAACTATAATTGTCGGAATTGCAGGAGGGACTGGTTCTGGTAAAACTAGTGTAACTCAAGCTATAATTGAAAATTTGGAAAGAACGGGGATTCATTCGATTTTACTTGAACAGGATTCCTATTATAAAAGAAATGACCATTTAACTTATGAACAAAGGACTAAATTGAATTATGACCATCCAGATGCGATTGATTTTGATTTGCTTGAAAAGCATATTTTGGCATTAAAAGATGGAAAATCCATTGAAAAACCCATTTATGATTTCCAAGTTCATAACAGAATTAATGAGACACAGCATATTGAGCCTGCAAATTTAATTATTGTGGAGGGAATTTTAGTGCTTGCCATTGCAAAAATCAGAAAGCTTTTTGATGCAAAATTATTTGTGGATACTGATGATGATGAAAGACTTTTAAGAAGAATTGAAAGGGATTTAAATGAACGTGCAAGAAGTTTTGAAAGTATAAAAAATCAATATATAAATACTGTAAAACCGATGCACTTGGAGTTTGTTGAGCCTTCCAAAAGATATGCAGACGTTATAATTCCACGTGGAAAAGATAATAAAGTGGGAATAAAAATGGTAGCAAGCAGACTTCGATATTTATTTAATAAATTAAATAAAAAATAATAATAAGACAAAAAATTGAAAGGAGCGTATGATAAAAAATAAAAAAATTATCATACAATAAGTATTATGAAAATAGTTGTAATTGGAGGCGGAGCAGCTGGAATGATGTTTTCGACTCAATATAAAAAGGCAAATCCTGAAGATGAAATTATTTTATTTGAAAAGTCATCTTATGTGGCTTGGGCTGGATGTCCAACACCTTATTTTATCGCTGATGAATTGAAAAAAAGCGATGTCTTGCACGGAACGCCTGAAGATTTTATAAACCGTGGAATTAATGTGAAAATTCATCACGAAGTTACAAAAATAGATTTTGAAAATAAAACTTTAACAGTAAAAGGCAATGAAATTAACGGGACAATTTCTTATGACAAATTGGTAATTGCTGTTGGAGCAAAATCATTTGTACCAAATATTGCTGGGTATTCTCAAAATTTGGAAAATGTATTTACTTTATCTCATGCAGAGCATGCCTTTAAAATAAAGGATTTCCTAAATGAAAATAAATCAAGATTAAAAAATGCAGTTGTTGTAGGAGCTGGATTCATTGGGATTGAAATGGCTGAATCGTTCAAAAAAAATGGATTAAATGTTACATTGATTGAAAAGGCTGACCAAATTTTTCCAAATGTTTCTGAAAATTTGAAAAAAAGAATTTATAAGGAAATAGAAAAAAACAACGTTACATTAAAATTAAATTCAGGAGTTTCGGAAATTATTTCTGAAAACAATGTAGCAAAATCAGTAAAATTAGACAATGGAGAAACTGTGGATTTTGATATTGCATTATTTAGCATCGGAATTACTCCAAATATTGATTTTCTTCCTAAAGAATTAAAAACCGATTCTGGAAAAATTACTGTCAATGATAAATTTGAAACAAATATTAAAGATGTATATGCAATTGGAGATTGTATTTTTAACAAATATTACAAAACTGACAGAAATTTATATGCACCATTTGGAGATGTGGCAAATAAGCATGGAATGTTCCTTGCGAAGCATTTATCAGGAAAAGATGTGAGCTGGAAAGGATTGATCCGTTCTTTTGCAACTTCATTTTATGATGTGAAACTGGCACAAACTGGACTTTCACTAAAAGAAGCACTAGAATTAGGATATAATGCCGATGTTGTTTCAATGAAAGCAATGTATAAAAATTCAGGCTTTGAAGATTCTGTTCCTGCAAGCGCTGAAATCATTTACGATAAGGATAAAAAAATTGTTCTTGGCGGAGCAATGGCTGGAAAGGAAGCAGTTGCTCAATTTGTAGACCAGATGGCTATTGTTATTACTCTTGAAACGCCTATTGAAAAATTTATAGAAATTGACTTTGCATATTCTCCAACAAATGCAAGTGTTTGGAATCCGTTGCTGGTAACATACAGAAAAGTTATTAAATAAAACAGGTATTTTTATGAAAAAGAAAATTGAAGATTTACATAAAAGCAAAAGATTTAGGATAAGTTATCAGGTTATTTTTATTTTTTTAGCATTATACAGCTTTGTTACTACAATTTTAGATTTACACGGCGATATTAGTATTTTTAATAATCCAATTTTAGAATTTGTTGATGTATCAATTTATCTGATTTTTGCAGCCGATTATTTTATCCGCTTTACACATTCAGACAATAAACTTGATTTTATAGAAAATAATATTCCTGACTTAATTTCAATTATCCCGTATTATTCTATTTTTAGATTATTCAGGATTTTTAAAATAAGACGTTTGGCTAGAGTTTTTAAGCATTTAAAACTAACAAAAACTTATTTATCTATAAAAAAATTCTATAAAAAAATAAAAAAAATTTTAAGGGCAAATGGACTTATTTATTTGTTAATTTTCGCTGTACTAGGAATTATCGTATCTGCCCTGATAGTTTCCTATGTTGAAAAGCTATCCTATTTCAACAGCTTATGGTGGGCATTTGTAACTGCAACTACCGTCGGTTACGGCGATGTCTACCCGCATACATTTATTGGAAGAATAATTGCTATTTTTCTAATACTCATTGGAATGGGAACTTTTGGTATGATCACAGGAGCAATTACAAGCTACTTTTTAAATCGCCAAGCTGACCTGATTCCAGATGATGATTTAGATGAATACATCCTTAATTCTCTAAATTACACGGATGCAGAAAAGCAGGAAATTATATCTTTTATACAATTTGTAAGAAATAAAAGAAAAAAATAAATTAAACTTATGCTAAATCCCATTTAAAAATCAGAAAATATATTTCATATTATTTGCTAACACAGGAATCTCAACTCCATGTAAAAAATTCATAATTACTCCACTATCTAAAATTAAGTTTTTTAAATACAGGAAAAAAGAGCAGGCTTTAGACTGTTTCTGCTACTTTCCTGTATTTTTAAGTCTCTTTACAATAAAATTGTCTTAAAACAAACTCAAAAAATTATGACTATTTTATTAAAACCATAAATTTATATAATTTTTAATAGTTCGACTTTAAACAGATTTAAAATAATATTATACTTAATTACTATGAACTTTCTTCCCTTTAATTCTCACATCTGAACTCAACGATTCCACCGTTATTTCCTTTTCTTTCCCAATAATATTTATTTTAGAAGCATAAAAGTCAGCATCCCCAATCGACTCTATCCCCAAATAATTATCTGATGCCACCACCAAATTTTGAGTTGCCTTATTTACAAAATTATCCGCATTTTCAACTATATTAGGTGATTCTACACTATATTTTTCAGCTGTCTTAACTTCAAAAGCATTTAAATTCAAGTTAAAATTAAAATCGCTCTGATTTACCTGAAAATTCCTTTTCGTATAATCGCTAAATCTTCCATTTCCTTTGTTATTAATTGCCCACGACACTTTTGCAAATCGTTCATCTTCGTTTGGAAAATAAACCTCAACAGTGTCATTTACTTCTGGAGTACAGAAAAATCCTGTATTTGTCTGCGAATAAAAAGTCTGATAACTTAATGGAAATCTTTTCAATCCATAATCATCATAAGCCCTGTCATTACTTTCAGAATTATTTCTTTCCTGAACAATTCTTTTTAGCCCCTCTGAAAATTTCACTTCCATTTTTGCAATTCCACCATCTTCAAATACTCGCTCAACATTAGCCTCAATTCTACATCCTCTAATTTTTTTATTATATTTTTTAAATATATGATAACTGCCCATATTTGTTGCCAAAAATTCACTTTTCAGAATGAAGTCCTTTAAAAATATTTTAGTCTTCAATACAGAAAAACTTCCCTTGCTCCCATTAAAATCTTCACTATTCTTTCCATTTTCTTCAGCTTTGTTCTTCTCAGTATTTTCAGAAATAGAAACAGTGTCTCCTAGATTTATTACTTTATTTGACTGCACTTTATAATATAAATTTTTATAATCCCTCACAAGCGAATAATCTGAAAAATATTTATTTTCCTTCTTAACTTCCCCCATTTCCACCATTCCAAACAATATTATCCCCTGCTCAACTACAAACAGCCCAGTTTTCAACTGACTAGCAAGCCTTACTAAAAACTCCCAATCTGTTTCATCAAACTGCACAACAAGACTGCCAATCTGCTTTTTCGCAATATCAGAATATTTTATTTCCAGCTTTTTATCAGCATAATCTTTATTAATCTCATTAATTATATCTGAAAACATAAGACTCGTGTCTTGAAAAACTCTATATTTCTTCTCATTTTTCCTATCAAAAATTATACTTTTGGAAAATGCCTTCATTAAAATCCTGCACCCATAACTTCCATAATCTAATATTTCAAAATAATCAACTATTCCACAAAAAATCTTCCTTCTGACATTCTGATCCAACCCTGAAAGTTCAATTTCAATTTCAACATTTTCCTTTTCAATAATTCTTTCCAGATTCTTCCTTTGCTCTTCATCCATTTCCAGTTGTATTTCCAGCTTCTGATGTTCATTAATGTTTTCATTCAGCACAAATTCTCGAATTACAAAATTATCCAGATTTTTCTTATCCAGTATAATTCCAATATTTTTCCCTTCATACATATTTTCCATATTTGCACTTTCATTCCCCATTTTCATCACCTCAATTTTACCTTTTTTATATATTATTTAATTAAATATTAATATATTTTTATTATACTATATTTTAATTATATTTTCAATCTTTTTTTCCTGATATTTAAAATTTTTAAGTTTGCTTTCTTTTGTACAATTTTTTACTTAAATAATAAATTAATTATAGATTTTTTGCAAAAAATCAGGCTCTCTTGTTAAAAAATAATATAAAATATGATTTCTGTTTTTTTAATGAGATAATTAGAGTAACTTTTCAATAATCCTATTATGCCAAAAAATAATAAAACTTAAATTATTTATTGAAAAATACACTTTTTTATAATATAATAAACTTGTTCAAAAACTTATAATTTATAACTTATTATTTAATTAAAATTATATAACTACTGAACGAATCTAATAAAAAAATAAAAGAAAGGAAGAGATACCTATGTTTATAAATACTATGAAAACAGGTCTTTTGATGTTTGGATTAGTTTTCCTGTTTGTAGCAATTGGCGGCGCATTGGGAAATCAGCAAGGGGCATTAATTGGGCTTATAATTGCTGGTGGAATGAGTTTTTACAGTTACTGGTTTAGTGATAAAATGGTTATTAAGGCTTATAATGGTCAAGAAGTCAATTCCCAAAATAATCCAAGATTATATCATCTGATACAAAGATTGGCAAAAAATGCCGATTTACCTATGCCAAAAGTTTACATAATTCCAGAGCGACAGCCAAATGCCTTTGCAACTGGAAGAAATCCAAATAATGCAGCGGTTGCATGTACTGCTGGACTGCTTGAAATGATGGATGATAACGAACTGGCCGGAGTAATGGCACATGAACTTGGACATATAAAACATCGGGATATTTTAATTAGTACAATTGCCGCTACATTTGCTGGAGCAATTGCAAATATTGCAAGATTTTTACCTTATGTATCAAGCGGAGACAATAGAAATGGTGAAAGAAGACGAAACAACGTCGCCACTGCAATGCTAGTATCACTTTTAGCCCCAATAGCCGCTTCTATAATTCAAATGTCTATTTCAAGAAAAAGAGAATACATGGCAGACAGAGCTGGAGCTGAATTTTCAGGAAATCCCTTATATTTACGTAATGCACTCCAAAAATTGGAAAGTTACAGTCACAGTATTCCAATGAACAGAGAAGATCCGGCAACAGCACATATGTTTATCGTAAATCCATTTTCAAACCTTGGAAATCTAAAAAATTTATTTAGTACACATCCGTCTACTGACGACAGGATAAGAGAACTTGAGAAAATGGCAAGAGAAGAAAATTTATTATAGTAAAACTTATTGGGATTTTTATTTTACTTGAGAATTTGTTCCAGATATGATAAAATATATAAGGTTTATTAAATATATATGGAGAATAGATAAGACATGATTAATACTTTTACTTTTTTAACATTATTATTACTTTTTGTACGTATTTACTCGCTTGTTTCAATTTTATTCCTGAGCGGAAAGCGAGTACAGTTTGCAGAGAGAATAACTGTATCTATACTTTTATTTGAAGTTTTGACTATATTTTTATATGCTTTCTTTAGTTCATTCCGTTATTTGCTACCGCCAGTTTTAATGTTGCTGAAAACTCAAAAAATTTTTATTTTGAAAAATTTTTCAGTAACACTTCTAATATATTCTATTTTAAATCTGGCATTAGCTTTCACATTCGGAAGTCAAAACATTTTCAAATTTATCAATAGATTTCTAGTAGGAATCATATTATTAACAAATATTATTTATGGTTTTGTGTTAATAATATAAATTCATCAAAAAATAGGTAACTTGAATGAAAATCTCAAAAAGCTACCTATTTTTATTTTTAAACTAATTTCATATTATCCTTCCTGTTTTTCAAGAATCATATTTACTTCTTCAATAATTATATCTGGATTTAACCCATGAACAGCAATCCCTTCACCTAAAGTTTCCGCACTCGAAATAATACATCCAACACATCCAAGCCCATATCTCATCAATACTTGCGCAATAATCGGATATTTTTCCACAGCTTCCATTATATTCATATCTTTTGTAACTTTTTCCATAGTCATTTCCTCCCATTTGAAATTTTATTTTATATTTTATTATTTGCAAATCCTTCAAAACAAAATTTAAACTAAATGTTATATTTCAGGAATTCGATTTTAAAGTAATCTGTGATAAATCTCATAAAAAATAGCCAGTAAGCAATACTTATTACAAACTTATTATTTAAACGAGAAATAACAATATTACTCTATAAGTATAGCAAATTATATCATTTCAGTCAACTTTTATAAACAAATATTTTTTCAATCAAAATAAAAAAGATTGAATTAGAATTATTATAAATAACGACTCCAATTCAATCTAAATTTATAAATTTATTTTAACTTATTTTGCAGCTTCATATTTTTTAGATACTGCATCCCAGTTTATAACGTTAAAGAAAGCTGTAATATAATCTGGACGTCTATTTTGATAATTCAAGTAATATGCATGTTCCCATACGTCTATTCCTAAAATTGGAGTTCCTTCTGAACATCCACAAGGTGTTACACCTGGCATTAATGGATTATCTTGATTTGCTGTTGAAGTTACTTTCAATTTTCCATCTTTGTTTACAACAAGCCAAGCCCATCCTGAACCAAATCTAGTTGCAGCCGCTTTTGAAAATTCTTCTTTAAATTTGTCAAAACTTCCAAATGCTTCATTTATTTTTTCAGCTAATTCACCTTTTGGTTCTCCACCTGCGTTAGGTCCCATTACTTCAAAATATAAATTGTGGTTATAAAAACCTCCACCGTTATTTCTAACAGCCCCACGTATATTTTCTGGCAATGCATCTAAATTTGTTAAAATTTCTTCTATTGATTTTTCCAAAAATTGTGGTGCATTGTCTTTTAATGTGCTATTCAAATTATTAGTATAAGCTGCATGGTGCTTTCCATAATGAATTTCCATTGTTTTTGTATCAATGCTTGGCTCCAATGCATCAAATCCGTAAGGTAATTCTATTTGTTTAAACATTTTTATCACTCCTAATCTGTTATTTGAATATATTTTATCACATTATTTTTATAAAATCAATAAAAATTTATATTTTTTATGAATTTGTTATTATTACAATTATGAACAGTTTAATAAATTAATTAAAATATTCACTATTTCTATTTTTTTAAAGAAATCTACTCTTTTATGATATATCCAACACTTCTTACAGTTTTTATAATCTTTTGGTCATGTCCTTTATCTATCTTCGATCTCAAGAAATTAACATACACATCTACAATATTACTTTCTGAAACAAAATCTATATCCCAAATTTTTTCTGAAATCATTGTTCTAGTAAGAACTCTGTTTTTATTTCTCAAGAAATATTCCAATAATAAAAATTCTTTATTTGTTAATTCTATTTCTTTTCCATCACGTTTAACTTCCCTATTTGCAGGATTTAATGTTAAATCATAGGCTGTCAAAATTCCCATTTCATCTTCAGTAAGCCGTTTATTCAAAATTCTCACTATTGCTCTAAATTTGGCTGAAAGCTCTTCCAATCTAAAATCATTGTATACATAGTCATCTATTCCCTTCAATAGAGCTTCGGTTTTCGCATATCTGTCATCTTGTTCAATTGCCATTAGAATATAGCTTTGTTTTTTATATCTTGTTATTTTTTCTATTGACAACGGAAAATCTTCAATTGAGTTAATATCTAAAAAAGAAATATCGAGAGTCTCTGTCTTTAGGGCATCTAGCATTTGTTCTTCATTTTCTGCCAATATAACATTAAAACTTAATTCCTTTAATAACTGTCCCACTACCATTCTAGTTTTTTCATTCTTGTTAAATACTAATACTTTCATTTTTCTATTGTATAATAAACATATTACAATCGCGATACATTTAAAATACCTCTCCTTTCACATTTTTTGTCTTACTTATTTTCGTTTTCTGTTTTTTCAATTACTTTAGCAATTATATCATTCATTCTTCTTGATGCTAAAGAATCATTTGAAATAAATGGTAATCCGTTATCGCTAGACTCCACAATATTTCCATCTAATGGTATTGATCCTAGAAAGTCAGTTTTTTTCTCCTGGGCCATTTTTTCAGCGCCACCTTTTTTAAAAATATTAACTTCTTTTTGACAGTCAGGGCAAATAAAACCACTCATATTTTCGATTACACCGAGCACATTCAAGTTAATCAATTTGGCAAAATTTATTGATCTTGTAGAATCCAGCAAAGAAACCTTTTGCGGTGTTGTCACAATAATTGCCTTTGAATCAGTTCCTATATTCTGAGCAATACCTAATGTTTCATCACCAGTTCCAGGCGGCAGGTCAACTATTAAATAGTCAATCTCTCCCCATTTAATTCCTTCCAGCATTTCCATTATTGCTGTAATTTTTTGCGGTCCCTTCCATACAACTGGCGAATTATCAGGAACAAAAAAACTTAATGACGATATATGAAGATTTTCTGTTATTTCCAGCGGTTCAGAAATTTTTGAAAGTTTTACTCCTTCTTTTCCAAACATAATTGGAATATTAGGCCCATGCAAATCTGCATCAAGAATACCAACTTTGTATCCCCGCAACGATAATCCATAGGCTAAATTAACAGACGTAGTTGTTTTCCCAACTCCACCTTTTCCGCTCATCACTACTATTTTATGCTTAATTTTAGACATGTTGGAATCAATTCTTTGCTTCCGTTCAGCTAAAGCCGGATTAGTTTGCATCCATTCCTCCTATTTTAAAAATATTATAATTTTATTTAACTTCCCTACTTTAATTAAATCATAAACTTAGAAAAAATACAAGTAATTTTTTACATTTCTTTTAAAAAAAATTAATTCTTTTATTACATTAAATAAATTATATTTAAAATTTTTTTTATTAAAAAATATGCTGGACTAATTTGTGTCTTTTTTATATAATATACATAAGTTTGAATATTAAACCAATAATTAGAAAGGAACAATCCATTATGAATATTTATTTAAAGGGAAATATAAAAAGACTGATGCTCTTTTTAATCCTGACACTTTCACTTATATGTAAAACCAAACCGGAAGATAAGTATTTCTGGTACACTACGCATGAAGTTATCTCAAATGCCGATAAACTTCAGCCAGGAGATATTCTTATTTTATCAAAAAAGCCGACTTTACGTTCAATGTGGGGACATGCTGCTGTTCTTAATGAACACAAAAAAATAATTGAATTTCCAACATATTCTGCCGGCTACAGCGAAAGTCCTATATATGCCTGGGAAAATATTAATAGAAAAGTTGCTATTTTTAGACTAAAAGGAATAGATGATAAATTTAAATCCGCATTATTCAAAGAAATTGATGAAACTATAACTAAGCCTTATGGATTAACATTTACCAAGGATTTTGACAAGAGGCTTTACTGCTCGCAATTTGTATATTTAGTATTTAAAAAAGCAGGAGAAAGGGTTGGCCGTGAAGTAGATCTAGATTCCAACGGCGGCGGATGGGTTATGCCATTTGACATAATGAATTCTCCTCTGCTTGAAAATATATCTATTTACACTCAATAAATATTTTACTTTTAATTAATAATTTTATAAAAAAAACTGTCTTGCATAATTTATTTTTTTAAACAAATATTGCTCGACAGCTTTTTATTTTTATTATTTTCTATAAATAATCTATTCCCGTTTTCAAAAATTTTTTACTAATATTTCTTAAAGAATATAACTATTTTAAAACTAAATTTGAAAATTAGGAACTTTTCCCAATGTTGTCAAATCATAAGGAGTTCCTTGATAAACATGATGATTTATCCAATTTGAAAACAATAAATTCGCATGAGCTCGCCAAACAAAAAGCGGCTCTTTGCTTGTATCGTCATTTGGATAATAATTATAAGGAACTTTTATACTTTTTCCTAATTTTACATCTCTTTCATACTCTTTTGCCAATGTCATCCTATCGTATTCCAAATGTCCCATAATAAAAATATTACGTTTATCTCGGCTACGTACGATACTCACTCCAGCTTCTTTAGAATTGGCAATAATTTCCAGATCAGGAATTTTTTCTATATCTTCTGCATGTACTTCTGTATGCCGTGATTGCGGCATATTAAACACTTCATCAAAACCACGTAATAACATTGTATGGCAAATATCAATTTTTAAAGGATAAATTCCAAAAAGTTTTTCCTTTAAAGGATACTTCTTTATTCCATAATGATAATAAAGCGCTGCCTGTGCTCCCCAGCAAATATACATTGTAGAATAAACGTGAGTTTTACTCCACTCCATAACTTTTGTTAATTCCTTCCAATAAATAACCTCTTCAAAAGGAATATTTTCCACAGGTGCTCCAGTTATTATAAGCCCGTCAAAATAATCATTCTTTATGTCATTGAAGGTCTTATAAAAATTCGACATGTGCTCCTTAGAGATATTTTTAGACACATAAGATGCCATTTTTAAGAAAGTTACTTCAATTTGAAGCGGAGTATTGCTTAAAAGTCTTAACAACTGTGTTTCTGTTTCAATTTTTGTAGGCATAAGATTTATTATTATAAATTTTAGAGGACGAATATCTTGTGACAATGCCCTTCTTTCATCCATTACAAAGATGTTCTCCTTTGCTAAAATATCTACAGCCGGTAAGTTATTTGGTATTTTTATAGGCATTGCATATTCTCCTTTCTATTATTCTGACTGTATACTTTCTTTTAAAAACAAAAATATAAGCCATTTAACTGTTTCTAATCAATTTAAATTTTTTCTGCTTTTTAAACTTAATTAACTTTCTCTAAGTGCCAATGGCATTGTGAAATAAAGCGATTTATCATTATCTTCATCCTTTACAATTACAGAACTTTTATTGTTTAGCAGCTCCAACACCGTAACTTTTCCTTTAATTGTAGAAATATAATCAAGTAAAAATTTAACATTTAATGAAATTTTTAAATCTTCACCTTCTTGAATCGTTACAATTTCCTCTTTTATCTGCGCATTTTCACTCGTTCCTGTAAGCAGCAGCTTATTATTTGAGAAATTAAATATTCCACCATTTTTAGATTCCTTATTATCTCTGACAAATATGGCAGTTCTTTTTAACACTGACAGAAAATCCTTTGTATTCAATAATATTTTTTTATTATGCTGTGAATTATTCAAAATTGATTTATAATCTGGAAAT
Organism: Leptotrichia wadei; assembly: GCF_007990445.1. Taxonomy (NCBI): domain Bacteria; kingdom Fusobacteriati; phylum Fusobacteriota; class Fusobacteriia; order Fusobacteriales; family Leptotrichiaceae; genus Leptotrichia; species Leptotrichia wadei. The sequence continues at coordinate 1,046,558 of NZ_AP019841.1, read as the reverse complement.
TGTAAATCAATCGTACGAGTTAATATTTCCACATTTGAAAATTTGAAAAATACTTTTGAGCCATCTGATTTTACTACAATCTTTTCCTCATCTATTAACTTCATAATCTTTATTAATCCATCAATTGTCTTTAATGGAATGCTCAAGCTAAGATTTTCCTTATTTCTTTGTGACTCTTCCAAATCTTCTTCAATATATGTCAATCTATATGTATCAGATGAAATAAGTTTTAATTTATTTTCCTCGATTTCCACTCTAATACAGTTTACAGCAAGATTTTCTGGATTTGGAGAAGCTGATATTTTCACATTTTCAATTTTATTTAACAATTCCCCTTTTTCAAATACATATTCAACCCCATTTTCAAGTTTTGACTGAAGTGGAAAATTTTCTACATTATATAAAGAAAATTCTGTATTTGTCGAACTTGCCTGAATTACCAGCTTACCACTTTCTTCAATTAAAGTTATTTTATCATCAGAAATTTGTTTTAAAAACTCTTCAATCAATTTATGCTTTATGACAATTCTTCCATCTTCTTCCACTTGCGCTTCTATTTCTGTATTTATAGAAAGTTCCAAATCTGTTCCTCGCAAAATTGCCTTTTCACCTTGAGTTTCAATATAAATTCCAGAAAGAACTTCTTTTACTTTGTTTTCAGTTACTGCATTTTCAACTATGGTCATAGCCCTCAATAACGATTTTCTATCTACAATTATATGTAACATACATTCACCTCTTCTTTATAATATATCCTTGTATTCTTCCAAATGTTCCTTTAATTTTGTTATAGCCTTTTTCTCGATTTGTCTAACTCTTTCACGTGTAATCCCCATCTGCTCGCCAATTTCCTTTAATGTATGGATTTTATTGTCATACAATCCGTAACGATATTCAAGGATCAGTCTTTCCCGCTCATTTAAAACTTTTTCAAGTAATTCCTTCATTTCAACAAGCTGATCTTCCTTTATTATTTTATCCTCAACATCATCATTTTTCCCAATAATATCCTCCAGATAAATATTATCGCCTATTGTTTCATTTAATGACATTATATCCTGAAATTCACCTAAAAGCAATATAACCTTGCTTTCCTTCAAATCAACTTTTTTTGCAATATATTCTGTTGATGGAGCTTCACCGTGAATGGCAGTATAATCCTTTATGACTTTATTTACTTTTGATAATTGCTCATACTTATAAGACGGTATTCTAATATCCCTTCCGATATTGATAATTGCCTTTTTAATTGACTGTTTTATCCACCATACTGCATACGTGCTAAATCTATGCCCTTTTTCATAGTCAAATTTATTTATAGCCTTTATCAATCCAATATTCCCTTCGCTAATTAAATCAATTAGAGGCAATCCGTTCCCAAGAGATTTTTTAGCTGTACTTATTACCAGTCTTAAATTTGATAAAATCAGTAATTGTCTTGCCTGTTCGTCATTATCTTCCCTAATTCGTTTTAACAGTTCATATTCTTCTTCTCTTGAGAGTAAATCAAATTTTTGAATATCACTTAGATATAACGACATTAAGTTTAAGTTGTTATCTTCCATTACCTCACTCCAGTTTTATTTTTTATATATTTCTTAATTTAAAAATTCTGACTTCAGATCTCTGCTCATAAATGTAGATTCCAGTTCTGAAACTGGCTTTCCACCATAAATTACTTCATAAAGTGCTGTAAAAATAGGTGCCTTTAAGTTATTTTCCTTTATAATTTTATAAAGAGCCTTTATTGTTTCTGCTCCTTCTGATACCATATTCATGTGTGAAACTATATCTTCAATTTTTTGACCTTGCCCCAGCTTTTCCCCAACATATCTATTTCTACTATGCTTGCTTGTACAAGTTACAATAATATCTCCAAGTCCCGACAATCCCATAAATGTTTTTGGATTTGCATTATAAAATTTTGCAATTTCAAACATTTCATTAATTCCACGAGTTATAAGGGCAGCCTTTGTATTATCTCCATACCCCATTCCATCGGCAATTCCTGCTGCAATTGCAAGACAGTTCTTTAATGCCCCTGCAAGTTCAGCTCCCATAAGATCCGTTCCCGTATAAACTCTGAAATAAAGATTGCTAAATGTAGTCTGCACGATTTTTGCCGCTTCTTCATTTTTAGATACAGAAAGTATCGCAGATGGCAATTTTTGCGCCACTTCTTCGGCATGTGTCGGTCCAGCTAGTAAAACATAGCTATATTCCTTATTTTCCAGTTCTTCAGCCACAATTTCAGAGATTCTTTTTTTTGTAGCAATTTCTAAACCTTTTGCAACATTCACCAGTATTATATTATAATTTAAGAAATTTTTCAATCTTTTTAAAATATTTCTTAAAAATTGCGTTGGAGTTGCTAATAATAAAATATCAATTTTCCCATATTTTTCAGGATTTTTTAATATTTCTCCATAATCATCCACAACATTAAGGCTGTCAGGCAATTTTATATTTGGCAAAAATTTAGGATTTTCCTTTGTGTCACGAATAACTTTTCTAACCTCTTCATTATGCTCCCACAAATATACTTTATGTCCATTTTCCACTAACAGTTTTGAAAGGCAGGTTCCCCAGCTTCCACCACCAATAACCAATATATTTTTCATCATTATCCCTTCCTTTCACGATATATAAATATCCTAAAGAATTTAAATTTTCATTTACAATTATATTTTTATAAATTCGTTACTTTTTACTTTTCAAGCTAAACTTAGATTCTGTCCCATTTTTTAATCTTTCAATATTGCTCTTATGCTTTACAATAATTAAAATTGCTATTAAAATTCCTAAAATAACATATATTATTTGCTGGTACAAAAAATATGTAAAAATAGGAAGCGATACAGCTGCAAAAATTGAAGAAAGCGAAACATATCTAAAAATAGCAAAAACCACAAAAAATACAATTGCTGCAAACAATATAGCCTTTGGAACTAAAACTAAAAATACTCCAAGCGTTGTCGCAACAGCTTTTCCACCTTTAAAATTCATAAAAATAGAAAATACATGTCCTAAAATCGCACAAATTCCAACCAGCACATAATCAAGATTTTCAATTTTTGTCAAATTTTCAAAAAAATCCACTTTTAGCAAAATTGCAATTAATGTCGGGACTAATCCTTTAGAAATATCCAAGATTAATGTCAAAATTCCTAATTTTGCCCCTAAAACACGTGCAGCATTTGTAGATCCTGTATTTTTACTTCCGTGCTCACGGACATCTATTCCTTTAAATACCTTCCCTATCCAAAGCGCATTTGGCACACTTCCTAAAATATATGAAAGTACCATTAATAAAATTGTAATCATTTTTTATTCCTCTTTTTTTAATAAGTTATTTATTATTTTTATCTATTTTTTCATGCTCTGCAGCTTCTATATTTTTAGATTCCAGTAAATGACTTTGATTTTCAGTCATTTTGTCAAAAAATCTTTTTTCTCTGTATAAAAATACTAGAAGTATCAAAAAGAACAGAAAATCCGTAAATGGCTGTGCAAGCCATACACCATCCAGTTTCCATATATTTGAAAAAACTATGACAACTGCTAGAAATATAACAACTTGCCGCATTAAATTCATTGTAACCGAGTATTTTGAACGTCCAGTCGCCTGAAAATAATTTGGCACAGTTATTCCAAAAGATGAAATTATTACAAGTGAAAAATAAATTCTAATAGCTTTTATTCCTTCCTTTAAAGCTTCAGGCGTACTCTTTTCATTAAAAAATAAAATCAATTGTTTTGGTAAAAGCATTACAATTACCCAAAATGCAAAAGATAATACAGCTCCTGCACCTATAGCAGTCATTAAAGATTTTTTGACCCTTGTAAAATTTTTTGCACCATAATTAAATCCAATTATTGGCTGAACAGCTTGAGAAACTGCATAAACACTCATTGTCATAATTGGCAAATAAGAATTTATAATTGTCATAACTGCCACACCGTAAGTTCCACCGTAAATATCTACAATTTTATTTGTTACAAGTCCAACTCCTGAACTTGCAGCTTGCAGTAAAAACGGCGACATTCCAATTGAAAAAATATCCTTTACTATTTTTGGATCTAATTTTAATTTTGAAAATCTTATTGTAATAACGCTTTCCTCTTCTAATTTAAATCCAAACATATCAATTTTAAACGGTAGTTTTCCAGCGATTAAAAACCACAATACAAATATCGCAGATAACACATTCCCAATTAAAGTCGCATAAGCAGTCCCTTCAATTCCAGTATGCATAATCATTACAGCCACATAATCTAAAATAATATTTACAACCGCTCCAATTAACATTGAAAACATCGCAACTCGTGGCGCTCCAGCCGCATTTAATACATTTGAAAGCCCAAATGAATAAAATAACGGTAAAATCGCCAGTAATATTATTTCAAGATAAGCCCTTGCATAAGGCAACGTTTCATTGTTAGCACCAGAATACCGTAAAACTGTGTCAATATTCAATATTAAAAATGCATACAATAAAAGTCCTAAAATTGCAAATAATGTTACAGCATTTCCCAATATTTTTTTTGCTTCTCCTTTTTTCCCCTGTCCAAGCCTAATCGAAATAATTGTTCCAGCTCCAACTCCGATGAACATTGAAAAAGCAATAATCAACATAACAATATAAAAGGCAATTCCCGCACCTGCAAGCGCCTTTTCACTAATTTTCCCAACAAAGAATCTATCAACAATGTTGTAAAGAACAACTGCCGCAGATCCAATAAGTGTCGGTATGAAATATTTTACAAATAATTTCAAGATAGAACCCTTTAACAGTTCTTCACGTTTTTTTTCCATATTTTTTCCTTTTTATAAAGTCAATTTTTATTTTTTTAACAAATAATTGGCAATCTTTTCCAAAACTCCAAAATTACCCAATTTTTCTCTTTCCTTTTTTAACTCTAAAATAGTATTTTTTTTATTCTTTTCCATAATTTCCATTTCTTCAAGCAATTTTTCCACAGAAAAATCCTCCTGCAGCAATTCCTTAAAAATTTCCTTATCAGCATTCAAATTAGTTAGAGTTATATATTTTATTTTTACTATATGCCGTGCAATAAAGGCATTAATTGCCGAAGTCTTGTAAACTACTATTACAGGCAGACCCATAAGCGAAATTTCAAACGTCACTGTTCCTGAAGTTGCTATTGCATATTTACAATCCTTCCGAATATTTTTTATTTCATCAAAAGTTATTTCTAAATTTGGAATTTTTAAAACATCAATTTTATATTTTTCTTCAAATTCACGAATATATTTTTTATGCTCTTCACTTGCCAATTTCATTAAAAACTTTTCATTCTTAACTTTTTTATTTCTAACCAGTTCTACAATTACTGGCAAAAATTTCTCAATTTCCTGCCTTCTGCTTCCAGGCAACAACAATATTTTTTCTCCCAATTTATCAGAAAAATCATATTTATCAACAAACGGATTCCCAAAATATTCCACTTTCAGCCCTTTTGACTCATCCTTTTTCAGACTCTCATCATAATATCTCTTCTCAAACGGAAAAATTACAATAACATCATCAAACTTTCGCAATTTTTTTATTCTTCCTTTTCCCCAAGCCCAGACTTTAGGCGGAATATAATAAATCATTCTCAAATTTTGCAGTTCTTTTTTCAAAATTTTCTTTTTCAGCAATTCAAAAAATTTCAGGTTAAATCCTCCAAAATCAACGAATATAACAGTTTCTACTTCATTTTCCCTAATAAACTGCAAATATTCATGTGCCTTTTTCGTGAAATACCTATACTTTTTCAAAGCCTCTACAAATCCCATAACATCATTATTCTTAATATGATTTACAGCCTTAACCCCAGCCTTTATCGACTTATCTCCAACTACACCAAAAAATTCAATATTTTCATCTTTTTTTCTCATTTCCTCCACAATGTACGAAGCATGCAAATCTCCTGACATTTCACCACAGGAAATAAAAATTTTTTTCTTTTTTTTTGAATCTGCTGTATCATAATTATTTTTCATTTTTTTAGCCTTTTACATTTTTTTATTTTGAAAAGGATTTAAAATTTCCTATTTAAACTTTAAATTTTAATTCCCTTTATAAAAATTTTATTTTTATTTGCAAATTTAATAACTTCCTCTTTATCGATAAACAACATTTTGTCAGCCTCTATCACAATTCCACGACCATTTATCTCTGCTACTTTCTTAATTGTTTCCAGCCCGATCGTTGGAATATCTATCCGATAATCCTGATTTCGTCTTGCCATTTTCACAACAATGCAATTTTTTCCAGCCAGTTCCCCACCACGTAAAATCGTCTTATCAGTCCCTTCCACACCTTCCAGCGCAATAACCGATTCATCTTTCACAACAACTGTCTGCCCTGCATCAATGTCAGTCAGCATTCGTGCAGCTTCTATACCGATTTCTATCGTTTTTTCCTCATTTTTGTTTGGAGAAGTTTTCGTATAAACTTCATTTCTGGCAATATATTCATCTAGCAAGTAATTTTGAGGTAAAACTTTAATATTTTCAGATTCGATATAATTAATTATCGCCTTTAAAATATTTTTATCTTTTTTATTTTTTGTAGATAGTAATATTTTTGTCGCTGTCAAATCAAATTTTAAATTTGAAAAAATCAGATTTTTTTCAACTTTCCCAAGCATTATTAACTGAGTTATTCCATTTTTCTTAAAATATGAAATTATTTTCCCAACTTGCGCTACACTATATTTTACAGAATTTTTATGCTCCTTTACACTATCTTCCACACTTTCAAACAGATAAACTGAAAATGGCTCAATACCCTTTAAAATGCATTGATTCAAAAATAATTCCGGCAATTTTCCATTTCCAGCAATTAGACCTACTTTTTCCATCGTCATTTTTTATTTTTTCCTTTTTATTTTTTCTCTAAAAAAATATTTACATTAAAAAATTAACTCAAAATAAAACATAGATTATTTTGAGAAATTTTATATTTTAAATCTTTATATACAAATTTTAATATTCAATTTTTTAATTGTATAGTAAAATCACTTTAAAACCGAACTCTAAAGCTACGACTATTTACTCAAATCCAATATTTAATTCTGTTTATTTAAATTCTAATGTTTTTTTAGAGTTCAAGTATACTATCTCAAAGTTCTATACTTTATCTTGTAATACCTCTTTTACTTTTTCGTATAAAATTAATAAGATTTTGAGCTTCCTCATATTGTCCATACTCACGCTCAACTGTCTGAAGAGCTTCTTCCAGTTTCAATTTTTTCTTAAATATAATTTTATACAGCTCTCTCAATCTTTTTATCTGCTCATCTGAAAAATCTCTACGTTGAAGTCCTACAATATTTATATATACAGCTCTTGCTTTATTACCTTCAGACAGCATATAAGGAACAACATCCTGATTTACAGCCGAACATCCACCTATCATCGCATGCCGCCCAACTCTTGTAAACTGATGCACAGCAGTAAGTCCACCTACCACCGCATAATCTTCCACTTCCACATGTCCTGCAAAAGTCGCAGCATTTGCCAATACACAGTTATCTCCAATTATACAATCGTGAGCAATATGAACATAAGCCATTACAAGCGTATTATTTCCAACTCTTGTTTCATATTTATCAGTAGTTCCCCGATGAATTGTAACAAATTCACGAATTTTATTATTATTTCCAATAACAACCCTAGTTTTTTCTCCTGCGAATTTCAAATCCTGCGGATCCTTCCCAATTGATGCAAAAGAAAAAATATAATTATTTTCACCAATAATTGTTTCACCCTCAATTACAACATGTGATTCTACAACTGTCCCGTTACCAATTGTAACTTCCGGACCTATAATCGAGTAAGCCCCTATTTTTACATTTTCTCCAAGTTTAGCATTTGGATCAACAATTGCCGTTGGATGTATATTCTTTGAACTCATAAATTAATACCTCTTCATTTTTTATTTGTCTTTACATATCTGTTACAGCAAATTTTAATTCACCTTCACTTACAACAGCTCCATCAACTAAACATTTCCCTTTTGCTACAATAATATTTCTTCTTACACTTAATTTTTCCACTTCAAGTCTTAACTGATCCCCAGGCACAACAGGTTTTCTGAACTTACATTTATCAATTGACATAAATAAAGGTATTTTCCCAGGTTCTAGCATAAGCAGCCCAACTGCTTGTGCAAGTGCTTCCATTTGCAAAACTCCTGGCATAACAGGCTTCCCAGGAAAATGTCCTTGAAAAAATTCTTCATTCATTGTCAAATTCTTAATTGCTACCAAACTATCTGTTCCATTTTTTTCTATAACTCTATCTACCAATAAAAATGGGTATCTATGCGGCAATATTTTCATAATATCCTCTACATTCATAATTGTTTCATTTGCTGCCATATTTTTTATTCCTCCTGAATTTATATTTTTATTTATTTTCATTTTTTACTCAAAATCAAATCTAGTTTAATTTCAATCTTTTCAATAAAATTTAAAATTTTATACTTACATTATATTTGATTTTTTTACAAATTACAAGTGTTTTTTATATTTTTTACAAATATTTTTTTGCAATCATTCCAGTTAATTGCGAATTTATAAAATGCCCAGCCTTTATCGCAATAATATGAGCTTTTATTGGAGTTCCCAAAACATATAAATCTCCAATTATATCAAGAATTTTATGTCTGACAAATTCATCAAGGTATCTCAATCCTTCTGGATTTAAAGGCCCATCAGCTCCAACTACCACAGCATTTTCCAAACTTCCTCCCAGTGCCAGATTATTCTTTTTAAGAAAATCAATTTCATAATCAAAGGCAAAAGTTCTACATTTTGCAATATTTTCCACATAATTTTCCAAATTTACTTCCAGCTCATAATACTGTGATTTTAAAAAACTATGATTAAAATCAATCGTATAAGATATTTTAAATCCATCATAAGGCAATGCCATCACATATTTCCCAGCCTTCTCATCTGAAAAAATAACAGGCTCCTTAATCACAACAGGCTCTATTTCCTCATCCAATTCTAAAATCCCCGCACTTTCAATTTTTTCCACAAACTGAATTGAACTTCCATCCAAAATCGGCATTTCATTCCCTTCAATTTCCACAAAAATATCAGTAATCCCGCAAACTGAAAGTGCCGACATAAAATGCTCGATCGTATGAAGTCTCACTCCATCCTCATTTTGAATATTAGTTCCTCTTTCCAAATCAAACAAATTTTCATGAGCAACTTTTATAACATTATTTTTATCATTAACATCCAATCTTTTAAAAACAATCCCAGTTTCCTGACTTACAGGTCTTAATACCATTTTTATCTTTTCGCCCTTATGAAGCCCAATTCCTGAAATTTCAACTGTATTTTTAATAGTTTTTCTTTTCACTTTTTGTTCCCTCCATTTCCTAAAATTTTAGTTCATTTTTTATTTATGAAATCTTTTTTATTATCCATAAATATTATATCATAAAACTAGATATTTTTCCTTTTATTATTTTTTGATTTTCAATATTTTTAAAATTGAAGAATTTATGCTAAATCCTGTTTGAAAAATAAAAAATAATCGCTCCCTTTTACAGCAACGATTATCTTAAAATTTTATAATTCAACTATTTGTTTTTTTATTTCCAAAACTAAAAAAACTTAACTGCTAATTTACCAGATTTTTATTCTATCTTCAGGAGCCTTGTACATTTTATCCCCTGGTTTTGTTTCAAATACTTTATGGAATGCGTCAATATTTTCCAAAGTTCCGTTTACACGGAATATATTTGGTGAATGTGAATCTGTTTTTGCCAGATTCTTTAAATATTCTGGAGTAGATTTTTGTCGCCACATTCTTGCAAAACTTAAAAAGAATAATTTATTTACCGTATCTGGGTAGGCTTTTGAGGAATTTGGATGATCCTTCAAATATAATTGCAATGCATCATAAGCAACGTTTAATCCCCCAAGATCTGCAATATTTTCTGTTAATGTATATTTTCCATTAACATGAACTCCATCTCCAACTGTATATTTTGAAAATTGATTTTCCAGTTTTTTTGTAGCCAAATCAAATTTTGCCTTATCTTCAGCAGTCCACCAGTTCTTAACATTTCCATCGCCATCATATTCAGCACCAGACACATCAAATGCATGAGTAAGTTCATGCCCAATAACTGTCCCTATTGCTCCAAAGTTACTTGCCACTTCTAATTTATTATAGTCATAAAATGGATACTGCAAAATTCCTGCTGGGAATACAATCTCATTGCTTGTTGGAGAATAATAGGCATTTATTGTATGAGGTGACATGTACCATTCTGTCTTATCTACCGGCTTTCCTACTTTTTTAAGCTCTTCGTTATAAGCCCATTCACTAATTCCCTTTAATTGATCATACAACGAATCACTGCTTGAAATTGTCATTTTGCTGTAATCTTTCCATTTGTCAGGATATCCTATTTTAACATTAATTTTTGCCAGTTTTTCAAGAGCTTTTTTCTTAGTTGCAGCACTCATCCAATCCAGTTTTTCAATTCTGTTTTTCATTGCCTTCTTGATGTAATCAACCATTTCTTTGGCATTTTTCTTCGCTTCAGGTGAGAAATTTCTTTGAATATAAATCTTTCCAATTATTTCCCCAAGACTTCCATCTGTAAAGTTCAATGCTCTCTTTTCAAGCGTTTCCCTTTCCTTTTGTCCATTCAAATATTTTCCAAAAAATTCAAAACTTCTAGCATCAAGCTCATCATTCAAAACTCCTGCCGCAGAACTAATTAAATTATATCTCATATAATCTTTAATTATGTCAATATTCTCATCATTTACAAAATTATCCAAATTTTTATAATAGTTCAACTCTGTTATTATTACTTTATCCGTTTTCACATTTAACTGTTTCAAATATTGAGCCAAGTCTACATTCTTAGACAATGTAGCTAAATCACTTACTTTTACTGGATTATTATACTTTTTAACATCGTGACGTTCTTCATTAGTCATTAAAGTATTTGCAATCCCCTTTTCAAAAGCAACTATCTTTTTAGCTCTTTCAAGAGTATTATCTTCTCCCAAATATTTCAACATGTCACTGACATATTTTGTATATTCCTCCAATATTGCCCTATTTTCCTTAGTATCCTTCTGGTAATAATCTCTTGACAATCCAATCCCTGCACTTCCTAAATATACCGCATTATTTTTAGAATTGTTAAGATCAGTGCCTATCCCCCATCCATAAAATTCAGAACTTCCATATTTTGTAACTTCTACATTGTATTTTTTTAAATCCTCAATATTTTGAATCCCGTTTATTTTTTCCAAATCCTTTTGAATAGGCGATAATCCTTCTTCATTTCTTTTTTTCATATCAGAATAACTGTCATAAAGTGTCAATACCTTTTTTTCATCCGCAGTCAGCGAAGTCTTCTTATTTTTTAATTCCTTTATCAAATTACGTAAAAAATCCTGATTTTTTTCATTAAGTTCATAAAATGATCCCCAAGCCGGCTTCGTACTCGGAATCTGCGTCTTCTCATCCCAATTTTCATTTACATATTTGTAAAAATCATCTTGAGATCTAGTTTTTGTACTAAGATTATCGAATAACTCCTTATCTTTTTCCTTCAAAAGTTTTGCCTGCTGCTTTTCATAAAAATCCCAGAATCCTGATCTTTTTTGAACAGTCTGCGCTGCTGTATTTCCAGTATTTTGATATGATCTTTCCAATGAAAGTTTATTATTATCGACATTCTCATTTTCTGCATAAATTAAATTAATGCTAGCTAAAAATAGCGAAACTATAAGTAATTTTTTCATCCTTCATTCATTTCTTTATTTCAAAAGAAACTTATCCTTTCCTTTTTATTCTAACTTCTTTTTAAAAAATAAAAACAATATTTTAAAGAAGTTTGGATATATTATACATTTTTCTTAAATTTATTTCAACAAATTTATACAAAAAATAAATTTTTTTATTTTATCTTAAATTTATTTTTCTAATGATAAATAAAAAAAATAGCCTTAAATTAAATTTAAAGCCATTTTTGTCTTGATTATCCTAAAATTAAAATGCTGGAATTACTCTACCATCATATTTTTCTTCAATATATTTTTTAACTTTTTCACTTTGCAATGCCTTTACAAGTTTTTTCACTCTTTCATCATTTTGATTTTCTTTTAAAACAGTAACAACATTTACATAAGGAGAATCTTTTCCTTCTATTAAGATAATCTCATTTTTTGTAACTTTTGCATCAATTGCAAAATTTGAATTTATAATTGCTCCTGCAACTTCATCTAATCTTGGTGCAATTTGTTCATTTGACATTGTCACAATTTTTAAATTTTTAGGATTTTGAACAATGTCAGCAGGTGTTGCTGATAAATTTTTATTGTCTTTTAATTTTATGATTCCAGCTTTGTCAAGTAAGATTAATGCACGTCCTCCATTAGTAGGGTCGTTAGGAATTATTAAAGTATCTCCACTTTTCAAATCTTTAATATTTTTTATTTTTTTAGAATACAATGCCATTGGCTCTAAATGAATATTCCCAACTGCAACCATATCAATATGATTTTTCTTTCCAAAGTCTTCCATATACGGAACATGTTGGAAAAAGTTAGCATCTATACTTTTATCTGCAAGCGCCTTATTTGGCAAGATATAATCAGTATACGGAACAACTTCCAAGTCAATTCCTTCTTTTTTCAAATCATCCTTTACTAAATTTAATAAATCACCATGTGGTATTGGTGTTGCTCCCACTCTTAATTTTTGGCCTTTTCCACCACAAGATACGATAAACAGTGCTATCATCAGCACTAATGTAAACAATTTTTTCATTTTTGCCTCCTAATTTTTTATTTTTTATTTTTTTTATTTTATGCCCTTTTTCTTTTTTCAAGCAATGCCCTTACAATTCTATCTCCAATAAACTGAATAATTTGAACCAGAATAATTGTAACAACTGTTGCCTGCCACATCAATTCAGGATTATTTCTTTGAAATCCATCTATTACAGCGGCATTTCCAAGTCCACCTCCACCAATTGTACCAGCCATTGCAGAATATCCAATTAAACTGATTAATGTTAATGTAATTCCGTGAACAAGCGATGGCAATGCTTCAGGTATCATAACTTTAAAAATTATTTCAGATGTTTTTGCTCCCATTGATTTTGAAGCCTCAATAAGCCCTTCATCAACTTCCTTTAAAGCCCCTTCAATTATTCTTGCCACAAACGGTGCTGACCCCAATGACAGCGGCACAATAAACGAAACACTTCCGAATGAATATTTAAATATTAATTTTGAAAGCGGAATTAATAAAACTATCAAAATTATAAACGGTATAGATCTTGTTATATTTACAATAACTATATCCAGTATTTTATGTAAAGTTTTATTAGGTTTTATTCCTTTTTCATCAGAAGTGACAAGTAAAATTCCAACTGGAAGTCCGATAATTAATGCTACAACTGTTGAAAAAAACACCATATAAAATGTTTCCCATAATGGTTGAGCCATATTTTGAAACTGAAAAAACTTAACCCAATCAAATCCCATTATAACACCTCCGAATCTATTTTATTTTCTTTTAGCCATTCAATAATATCCTTGGATTTCTCTTCACTTGCAGAAATTTCTATCAGTAAATTTCCCACGATAACATCGCCCACTTTATCAATAAATCCGCTTAAAATATTTACTTCAACATCATATTTACGGATAATTTTTGTAATATACGATTCATTTACCTGATCCTCATTATATTTTAGCCTTAACCGCAATTTCCCGTTATTTTCCTCACGATGTTTCTTTTCTTCTTCTGTGCGGAATTCTTCATGGGAAATATTTCCTACAAATTCTTTTGCTAAATCTGTTTTAGGATTCAGGAAAATCTCTTTTGTTTCCCCTTTTTCAATAATTTGACCATCCGACATAATTGCCGTTTTATTGCATATTTTTTTTATAACTTCCATCTGGTGAGTAATAAGAATTATCGTTATCCCAAATTTTTTATTTATATCCTTCAATAGTTCCAAAATAGAATTAGTAGTTCTTGGATCAAGTGCTGAAGTTGCCTCATCCGACAGCAATATTTTCGGATTATTAGCCAACGCCCTTGCAATCGCAACTCTTTGCTTTTGCCCTCCTGAAAGCTGTTCAGGGTAATTCAGTTTTTTATCTGAAAGTCCCACGATTTCCAGCAGCTCATCTACTCTTTTTTCTATATCCTTTTTTTTCCATTTTGAAATTTCCAACGGAAAAGCCACATTTTCCGCAACATTTCTTGAATTTAGCAAATTAAAGTGCTGAAAAATCATTCCCGTTTTTTTCCGATATTCACGCAGCATTTTCATATTAAATTTCAAAATATTTTTATCCTCATATCCAGTAACTGTATTATCTTTTTTGTCAACAATTTCCTGTTTTACCAAAATTTCTCCAGAAGTAGGCTCTTCCAACCTGTTAAGAAGTCTAATAAGTGTTGACTTCCCAGCTCCACTAAGCCCCATAATTCCATAAATATCGCCTTGTTCAATATCAAGGTTTACATTATTTACAGCTAATAATTCTTTACCGTTATTAAGCTGATATTTCTTAACCAAATTTTTTATCTTAATAAAACCCTCCATATTTCACCTCTTTTTATTTTTTCATCTTAATTTCTCAAAAAGATTATATTATTTATCACTTTAAAAGTCAACTTCTTTTTAATTAATTTCATAATTTAAGTTTTAATAAAAAATAAACATTATGATAAACTTGGTCACTCAAACTTTTTTATATTATAACATTTTTTTATTGTATATACAAGCCATATTTCAAATTTTTTTATACTAATTTCATATTTAATTTAAATATAAAAATAATATTTATATAATATATAATAAAAGGGCATTATAATTTAGTTTCATAATACCCTAAAATTAATGTTAAATTTTATTTATTTGCATTCAGAAATTCCCTTACTCTTTGAGAAGACGGGTTTTCAAATATTTGCTTTGGAGTTCCTGTTTCCAGTATTTCACCCTTTTCCATAATAATTACTCTATCTGAAATTTCACGTACAAAGTTCATTTCGTGACTTACAATCAACATCGTTATTTTCTGACTCTTCAATTTTCTTATTATATCCAGCACCTCTTTTACAAGTTCTGGATCAAGTGCCGATGTAGGCTCGTCAAAAAGCATAATATCCGGCTTCAGTGCCAATGCTCTTGCTATTGCAACTCTTTGCTTCTGCCCTCCTGAAAGTTCATTTGGATAATTATTAATTTTATCAGAAAGCCCTACTAAACTCAACATTTCCTTTACGATACTTTCAGCTTTTTCTGTATTCATATTCTTTACTAATTTTAAAGTTCTAACTATATTATTTCTAACTGACATGTGTGGAAATAAATTAAATGTCTGAAAAACCATTCCAGTTTTTAACAGCATTTCCTTTTTTATTTTTTTATCTACATTTTTATCTGTTAAATTGTTTCCTTCAATCAAAATTTCTCCAGATGTTATCGACTCAAGATCTGCTATACATCGCAAGATCGTTGATTTTCCACTTCCTGAAGGCCCTATTAATGAAACAACTTCTCCCCTGTCAATATGTAAATTTATATTTTTTAAAATTACATTATCGCCATACTGTTTTTTCAGATTTTTTACTTCTACTATTTTTTTTTCACTTTTCACGATTTATCTCCTAAATTTACATTACTTAAATTTTTTTATTTAAATTTAATGTTTTTAATTTTCTAAATTCTAACTTTATTTCTTTTTTCAATATTTTTAAACAATCTGTCAATCGCAAAACTTAGTACAAGATAAATAATAATTGCACAGATATACGGCGTAATATTATAATAAATGTTAGCCAGCTCCTTTGTCCGTTTCATAACTTCAGTTACAGCCAGGACATATATAAGTGAAGTATCCTTTATAAGCGTAATCGCTTCATTTCCCAATGTTGGCAGCACTCTTCTTATTGTTTGAGGTAAAATGACATATATTATTTTTTGCCAATAACTGTAACCAAGCACTTTTGCCGCCTCATGCTGTCCTTTGTCAATACTTTCTATCCCGCTTCTCATAATTTCCACAAGATATGCCGCATAATTTATAATAAATGTAATGGTTGCCGCAGTATATGGCTCAAGCACGATTTTATATCCACCAACTTTCATAAGCGGAATTCCATAATAAACTACCATTAATTGCAGCATTAAAGGTGTACCACGAAAAATCCAGGTATAAACCGAAATAAAGAATTTTACTATTTTATTTTTTCCTGTATATGCCAACGCTCCTAAAATTCCCAACGGGATGGAAAATATGATTGTAAGTATATACAGCATTATGATATTTGGTAATGTTTTTACCAGTTCAATAAATATTGTCAACGCTTGGTTCATTACTAATCTTTAAACCACTTAGAATAAATTTTTTGGTAAGTCCCGTCTGCTTTTAATTCTTCAATAGCCTTGTTTATTGCTTCTATCAACTTAGTGTTCCCTTTTTTAGCGGCAATTCCGTATTCTTCTTCTCCGTAATTATCGCTTAAAATATTGTAAAGCTCTTTTTTAGCTTGAGTTTCTTTCGTTTTTTTAGTATATTTTGCCAATACTTCATCAGCTATAATTGCATCAATTCTCCCGGCATCAAGATCCATAAATGCCTGATCATACTGCGCATAAGTTTTAAATTCCTTAAATGTCTTGTCTTCACCTGATTTTTTAACTGCTTCTTCTCCACTGCTTTCACTTTGGCTTCCAACAATTTTCCCTTTTAAATCAGCCTTTGTCTTAATATTTGAACCTGTTTTTGTTATTATAAGCTGATGACTTGTCAAATATGGCTTTGTCATTTCAGTTTCTTTTTTTCTCTCATCTGTTATAGTAAGCCCATTCCAAATCAAGTCAATATTCCCACCATTTAAGTCAAGTATCTTAGAATCCCAGTTTATTGGTTTAAATTCAACTTGACTTCCTAACTTTTGAGCTACCGCCCTAGCCAAATCAATGTCAAATCCTACAATTTCACCTTTTTCATTTTTAAATCCCATTGGAACAAATGAATCATCAAGTCCAACTACAATTTTTTTAGGAATTCCATTAGCATTATTTTCTTCTTTCTTTTCCTCTTTCTGGACACTGCACATAAAAACGCTCAATGCCAGAACCATCAACAACAACATTTTTTTCATTTCAACTTTCCTCCTGCCTTTATTTAAACTAAAAATTTATTACTTTCTTTATAAAAATAAATTAATTCCTTTTCTAACTTTACCTTTTTATAATATACCATTTTTTTTGGCTTTTTGTCAATAATTATAATATATAAGTTTTATATAATTCAATATATTTTATTAATGATTAAATTTTTTCAATTAATCAATAAAGTTAATTTTTTACTTTTGTATCAGCAAAACATTAAAAACATTTTCCAAATCAGTTTTAGCACTTAAAATATTACTTGCACTTATCACTACATCCTGAATATTCTGATTTTTTACTCCTGTCAGCATTTTTTGCGTATTTTCAGACAACGCCTTTGAACTTTCCTTTATCTTTTTAAAATCTGATTCGCTTATATTTTCTTTTTTTGCATTCTCAACTGTCATTCCTGCTATATTTTTATATGCCTTCTGCAGCTCATTATTAGCTTTTTCCAGTTCTTTTACTTCTTCTTCGTCAAAATTCAAGTTATTTTTACTAAAAGCTGCTTCCTCAAATCCATTTGCCGAATTTACAAATTTTAGAATATTCAACGTGGCTGTTTTTCCATCCTTTTGTAACTGTGCTTCCATTTTTTTATTAATTGCTTCTGCAAATTCATGCAAAGAATTAGAAAATATTTTACTGTTTTCAAGCCGATTTCGCAAGACAACCTTATATTTATCATTTAATTCATCAACTCTTCCCAGTTTATCAGTTTTATAATTCCCCTTTTCAAAATAGTCATTAATTTCTGTCAAAACCTTTTGCTCCTGAATTAAAGAATCAACTAAATTTTGAGCATTTGTATCAATAGCTTCCATTTTTGGACTTTTTTGCATTACATCGGTTATTTCTTTAATATAATTGCCTATTAAATTAATTGAACCATCAAGATTTACAATAGATATTATTTCGCCTGAAATATCTTTTATATTTCCATTCGCATCAGAAAATTCATCTTTTTTTATTTCTGTAAAAAAATCATTCCACTCTTCTGAATTTGGCTCTTCACTTATTTTTAAATATTCACTGTATTTTTTTATTTCCTCATTGGAAATATCCTTTTTTACATTTACTGCCTTCACTTTTTCTTTATCTTTACTATTTTTTTTATTATCACAAGCCACAACAGCTAATAAAGCTATCATTCCAATTAGAATGTATTTTTTTAATTTCATCGTTTTTACCTCCAAATTCCTTTATTTAAACTAATCCTGCAACTTTTAAGATGTATAGCCAGCCTGTTAATGTAAATATGCTCATAATCGTTGTAACCATAACTGTTCCAGAAGTTACCGAGCCGTTATGCCCCATTCCTCTCGCCATTGTAAATGAAGTTGGAGTTGTCGGACTTCCCAACATTCCAAGCACTGCAACCAGTTTTTCATCCTCAAATCCCATTTTTACCGCTATTGGCAAGAATATCGCAGTAAGTATTATTAATTTAAATGAAGATGAAACTAGCACAACTTTTATTTTAGAAAAAACTTCCTTCACATCAAAACTCGCTCCAAGTGCCAGCAATCCAAGCGGAGTTGCAGCAGCCGCAAATGTCGAAATAGATTTTTTCATAATAACAGGCTGTGGAATTTTTAACATCGCCCAAATCATTCCGGCTAAAATTCCCAATATTAAGGGATTTTTAATAACTCCTTTTAACGTATTTTTCAAGACAACTCTGTTTAATTTTCCCTGTTCTGGGCGAAGCAGCATCAAAATCACAACTGAAGCTACATTATACAACGGAACCGCTCCAATTACCATAAGCGCCACAATCTTAGCCTCTCCATAAACATTCTGCACAAAGGCATAAGCAAGTAAAGCCGCACTGCTCCTAAAGCTGGCCTGAATAAATTCTCCACGAATTGACCTGTCCTTCAAAAAAATTGATGAAATACACATTATTAAAATTGAAAGAAATGTTGTAAAAAAGCAAAATAATAAATATTTCAAATCCCAAATTGCTGAAAAATCAGACAATGACAATTCCTTGAATAAAAGCGCAGGCAAAAGAGCCAAAAATAC
Organism: Leptotrichia wadei; assembly: GCF_007990445.1. Classification (NCBI taxonomy): domain Bacteria; kingdom Fusobacteriati; phylum Fusobacteriota; class Fusobacteriia; order Fusobacteriales; family Leptotrichiaceae; genus Leptotrichia; species Leptotrichia wadei. The sequence goes on along the minus strand of NZ_AP019841.1, from coordinate 1,027,323 downwards.
AAACCTGTTCATCTTATCTGCAAATTCCAAGTCTATTACTCCAACTCTTCTAAAAATATACCCAAGTATCATAAGTAAAAATACAGGCATAGTTGCATTTAAACAAAATATTAATTCTTTCATTTTCCTCCCTTATTAAATATTAAATTAGTCATTTAGATTTTGAAGTTCCTTTCTTTCAATTGCCTCGATCTTTGTGATTAAAAATACTGCTATTATTCAGTACTTACCACTTTGATACCTACAAATATTAAAAGTCAAAATGCATATAATCAGCTCTTGAAAATCCAGCTCCCCAAGTCCATCCTTTTTTAGAAAATGCTTTTACAACATCTCCGTCTGGAGTAATAGAATAAGGATTTATTCCTGGTTCCCATTTTTTACCTACTAAAACTTCTCCATCAGCACTTATCTGAGGATTTTCATCAGGATTTATATCTATTGCACGGCCAGTACTATGAAGGCTAGTTAGCCCATTAGATCGCCAATTATAGCCTCCTAATGATTTAATAGGAAATTTTTCTGGTCCATTGTATATTTCAGTAAATATACTTTTCACATCTTCTGCTAATAAATTTAATACTTGTACTTTTGCCTTGCTTGAAATCTTTTGCCCATTTTTTAATTTCCATATAGGAACCTCAACCCAAACCATATGTTTTACTGCAGTTTCGTGAGAAGGATTATCATAAACATCTTGTAATTCTGCATCAATTCTTTCATGATATTCAATATAATATTCCCACATAGGATCAACAACAATTTCTACTTGTGGAGTTTGAACATTTTCGCTTCTTGATTGACTATTATCTGGTATATTTTTATTTTCTTGATTTCCTGGTTTAAATATACCTTGTATTTCATTATAAGCATAAAGTTTATTTCCTGTTGAGATTACACTTAAAATAGAGAATACTCCTATAAAAAGTTTTAATTTTTTCAAATTCTATCATCTCCTTTTTTTATATTAGACATGTTCGATAACCTAATTTTTTTATTTTTACAAGGGAGCAAGACTTATACATCTTCTTGCCAAATATTTAAATGTTATAGCAATCGAAAGAAAAAAACTTCAAAATCTGAATGACTGTTTTTTAAAAGCTTGAACTAATTTCAAAAATAAACAATTTATTTTATAATTTTATCAATAACTCCCCCGCCGAGGCAAACCTCACCATCATAAGCAACCACAATTTGCCCTAATGTCACAGCCTTTTGCGGTTCATCAAATATCACTTCATATTCATTTTCATCAAGTTTATTAATTACAGCTTTTGTATCCTTTTGTCTATATCTGAATTTTACAGTACATTCCAATGGAAACTGAACTTCATTTATAAAGTTAAAATCTGTTGCAATTAAACCTTTTGAATAAAGCACTGAATTATCCCCTTGCGTTACAATCAATTCATTTTTTTCCAAATCCTTATCCACAACAAACCAAGGCTCTCCAGTCCCTTCCTTCGTATTCCCGATTCCAATTCCCTTTCTTTGTCCAATTGTGTAATACATAAGTCCATTATGATGTCCTAGCACTTTTCCTTGCGTATTTACAATATTTCCACCCTTTGCAGGCAAATATTGGGATAAAAATTTATTAAAATCACGTTCTCCAATAAAGCAAATTCCTGTACTGTCCTTCTTCTTAGCCGTTGCCAAATTATATTTTTCAGCAATCTCACGAATTTGCGGCTTTGTATATTCTCCCAATGGAAACAGCACCTTTTCCAATTGTTCCTGACTTAATTGACAAAGAAAATAAGTTTGGTCTTTATTGTCATCAACTCCTCTTAACATAGTCGACTTTATTCTTTTCCCATTTTCATCTTCCACTTCCTCGTGAATAATTCTTGCATAATGCCCTGTTGCCACATAGTCTGCCCCAAGTTTCATCGCATAATCTAAAAATGCACGGAATTTAATTTCCTTGTTACACATCACATCAGGATTCGGAGTTCTCCCTCTTTTATATTCATCAAGAAAATAAGTAAAAACCTTATCCCAGTATTCCTTTACAAAATTTACCGAATAATAGGGTATTTCCAATTGTTCAGCCACAGCAATTACATCCTTATAATCCTCTTCTGCCATGCAGACCCCATTTTCATCCTTTTCTTCCCAATTTTTCATAAAAACGCCAATCACATCATATCCTTGTTCTTTTAATAAAATTGCCGCAACAGAAGAATCCACTCCACCCGACATTCCTAATACAACTCTTTTTCTTTTTTCCATAAAAATTCCTTCTCCTTCCCTCTTTTCATAATTCTTCGACTTCTTTCACTACTTAATCGCTTTATAAAAATAAGTATACCACAATATCCATTAACAGACAAGAAAATATATTTGAATAATTATTTCCTTAACTTTTTGGTGCAAGATTAACTTCATACTTAATCTCTTTAATACCAGATTATTTTAATAAATAAAAAAACGGAAATTAATTATAGTTTTCAAAACAAATTCCGTTTTTTACTTTCTAAATCAGACTTTTTTAAAATCCACTTATTCTAAAAGAATCTAAATTTATTTTATTTTTTTTATAATTTCCTGAACGTTAGACACTTTCACATCTTCACTAATTCCAGTTTCACCTTTCACTTCACCAAATCCCCATTTACAGTAAACAATGTCAACTCCAGCATTTTTAGCAGTATTTACATCCACAAGCATATCCCCAATAAATAGTATTTTATCCTTTGAAACATTCAAATCTTGTGCCATTCTATCAACATTATAGGGATTCGGCTTATTTGGATATTCCTTTTCATTAGATCCAAATATTCCATCAAATTTCCATTTCGACAATTTTTTTTCAACAGCAGACAAAGCCGTTTCATGATCCTTATTCGTCACAATCCCTTTTTTTATATTATTTTCTGTCAAAAAATCCAGCAATTCAGGTATTCCTTCATAAGGCTCAACACCATAGTCAAAGTAAATATCATAATATTTTCTTATAACTTTTTCCATTTTCTCATTCGTTACATCCGTATACTTCTCTTTTCCCAAAATATTCCGAGCCAACCCCGAAACTCCACCACCAACAAATTTTACACACTCATCAATAGAATACTGCTTTTTTCCAAGTTCTTCCATCGCTGAATTTACAGTCTTTGTAATAGATTTTGACGTATCCATAAGCGTTCCATCCAAATCAAATATAACTAAATCATATTTCATAAATTTTTATTCACTCCCTTCCTAATTCACTTTAAATAATTACAAAAATCCATAAAATCTTGCCAATCCAACTTTCAAGATTTTAGAGATTAATCTCTAAATACTGTCATTACTATTTTATTTACGCTTCAGGCTCAATAACATTCCCGTCATCATCAATCGGATTTCCATCATCATCCACTCTAACAACCTTAATACTGTCCAAATGCCCTCTCATACTTTCCTTAAATTTTTCAATATACATTTTTCTATATTTTTCACGCTCTTTCTTCTCTTCTTCGGTCAATTCTCTCTCACGTGCCAATTTTGAAAATTCATTTATTTTTTTTATAATGTCTTCCATTTTTCAATTTTCCTTTCTAAAAATATTACTTTATATTTCTAATTTCCACCTTAATTTTATCTAAAATATGGTATAATATATTAAAGTAAAATTCTATTGTGTTTAAGCCCTTAATGTTGGGCTTATTTTTTTATCTTTTTTCTATTGCAAAAATTTCATAATCCAAAAAGTATATAACAATATTATTATACTGCATTACTTGTAATTTATCAACACTTTTTCCTAAAGCATTTCTTTAAAAAAATTTATACATTTTCACAAATGTCTATAGCAAAAAATCACAGTTAATCTTAATAACCGTGATTTTTATTTGAAGAAATTTTTTATTTATTATTCTATCTATTATCTATTATTTTTTAAAATGCCGAAACAGCATATCCTATAAATGCAATATATGATATAGAAATATTTGCAATATCCAGTAAAGATAGTGTCAAATATCCACAATCTCGCAATTTATCCCTATCTTTTCTTAAAATTACAATTATAAAAATATACACGATTATCGTAATGACCGTAATAAGATATAATTTTAGCATATTTAGAAGAAATAAAACAATTATTATATCAATCGTTATTATCGAAAATAAAATATAATTATGAATTTTTTTGTTTCTTTTATTTATCAAAAATATTAAAATAGCAACATAGTAAAAAACTGAATGAAATATTTGACTAGGTACTAAAATAATTGCATTTCTCATCAAATCTATCCATCCTAAAAAATAAATTATTTCAGAAATTAAATCAATTTTCAAAAACTTTTTTACCTTTTTCTTTAAAAAAATTACTCTTATAATATTAAAAATAATCTTAAATAGATTATAAAATACTACTAATCCCATAATTATTAAAAACTCGCCCATTTATTCTCCATTCTTTGTATTATTTTTAATTGCTTCATAAAAATTCATAAATTTTAACTAAAATATTTTTTATTTTCTTTATTTCACGCTCCCAAATAAATCATTCAAAGCCTCGCTCATTGTCGGATGAGTAAATATCATATCTTTTAGGAATGTATATTTTTGTTCAGCTTTCATAGCCGCCGCAACAATGTTTATCATTTCGTGGGAAGTGTTGCATAATAAAGTACATCCCAGTATTTTATCTGTTTTTGCATCTACAACTGCTTTAAGAAGTCCATCTGTTACACCTTCTATTTTTGCTTTTGGAATTGCCATTGCTTCAAGTCTTCCTATTTTTACTTCATATCCTTTGGCAATTGCTTCATTTTCAGTCATTCCAACTCTTGATAAAGGTGGATTTATAAATACGCTGTATGGAATTACATTTCTATCGTTTACTGTTCTATTTCCTCCATTGTAAAGATTATCCCTTATTATTCTAAAGTCATCAAGAGAAATATACGTAAATTGAAGTCCACCTTTCACATCTCCCATTGCCCAAATGTTGTCAACAGTTGTCTTTAGTGTTTCATCAACTATAACTGCACCTTTTTCGTCAGTTTTTACTCCTGCTGCTTCTAAATTAAGCCCTTCTGTATTAGGTTTTCTTCCAATTGCCACAAGAATTGCATCTGATTCAATTTCGCTCTTGTCTGCTCCTTGTGAAATTTGCACATATCCTTTTCCATTTTTATCAACAATTTCCTCAATTTTTGATTCCAGTAAAAATTTAATCCCTTTTGCCTCAAATATAGCCTTTGCCCTATCAGCAATTTCTTCATCTTCTCTAGGCATAAGTCTTTGTGCCAAATCAATCACTGTAACTTCTGACCCAAAATCAGCATACATCGAAGCAAATTCCAATCCAATGTACCCTGCTCCCAGAATAGTCAATTTTTTAGGAAGTTCCTTCAGTTCCATAATTGAAGTGCTTGTATACACATGATTACTTTCTTTAAGCCCTTTTATACCAGGAATTATTGTAGTCGAACCTGTATTTATAAATATTTTTTCCCCTTCAATCTGAACATTTTCCCCATTACTTTCAATATTAACCACATTTTTTGAAACAAAACTTCCAAATCCATCATAAATATCAATATTTTCCTTTGTAGCCAGCATTTCATAATTTTTCCCACGCAATGCACCAATCAATTTATTTTTATTATTTATACTTTCTGTATAAAATCTCTCCTTTTCCTCAATACCGCTTAACCCTTTATTTTTAAGAACTTTTGTACTATCAACAAGTTTTTTCGTAGGAATACATCCAATATTTATACAAGTCCCTCCATACATCTTATCCGATTTCTCAATCAACGCAACATTCTGACCTTTCCCAGCCAAAAATCCTGCCAAAGTTTTTCCACCTTTTCCAAATCCAATTATTATTGCATCATATTTTTTCATATTTTTCATCCTTTCCATTTTATACAACTATAATTACATAATTGTATTAATTATAAAATTAATTTTTATATTATAAGAGTACCACATTTTTTGTAAAAAAACAAGAGTATTTGTGTTTACAAATTTTATTATTAATATTTTTTTATATAGTTTTTACTATATTTTAAAAAAATTAAAAGGAGTAAATTTATAAAAAAAATAAATTTTACTAACTAAAATTTTAGCATTATTATCATCTTGCGCTCTTGAATACGGAACTATTACAAGTGAATAATTAAAAATATAGGTACTACACCTCAAAAATAAGAGATTGTTATATAAAAATAATAAATAAAATCCCAAGTATAATTAATTTTATAAACTTGGGGTTTTTATAATTTAAGGATGTGTAAATATAGCGTTAAAGGAAAGTGTAAAAATTTTTGTGTAAATAGAATAGCGAAGTACTGAATTTACTATATTTTTCTATTAGTTTACACAAAATTTTGGTCACTCTCGGCACTTTCGAATTTTTTTCATTTTTCTTCCGCAATTCGATGTTTTTCTTCCGCAATTCGTTGTTTTTCTTCCGCAATTCGTTGTTTTTCTTCTGCAATTCGTTGTTTTTCTTCTGCTATTCGTTCTTTTTCTTCTACAATTTGTTGTTTTTTCATATCCCAAGGTGTTTCATTAAAATCCTGAAGTGCTTGTGTTACTTCTTCTGTAGCTTTTAATTGTTCCTTCATAGCTAAATTATGTTCTATTTGGGCTAAAAAATAATCTATCTCTTCTATTTTTTCAACCCCGTGTTCTAAAGATTTTTTATACCACTTGTATGCTTCTTTAAATTCTTTTCGCTCTACATATACTGCTCCTACTCTATATGCAGCTTCTCCTGAAGCTGAATCTCCTAATTCGTAAACTTTTTTATACAATTCTAAAGCTTTTTGTTTGTCTTGTGGTACTCCTGTCCCATTAGAATAAGAAAGTGCTAAATTACAACCTGACCAATCATACCCTTTATCAAATCCTTTTCTATACCATTTTACTGCTTCTTCTGAATTATTTTGATTGTCATCATATATAAGTCCTATTCTATTTGCTGCTTTCCCTGAAGCCGAACCTCCTAATTCGTAAACTTTTTTATACAATTCTAAAGCTTTTTGTTTGTCTTGTGGTACCCCTATTCCATCAGAATAATAATCTGCTAAATTACAACCTGACCAATCATGCCCTTTATCAAATCCTTTTCTGAACCATTTGACTGCTTCTTCTGAATTATTTTGATTGTCATATATAAGTCCTATTCTATTTGCTGCTTCCCCTAATCCTAATTCATAAACTTTTTTATATAAATCTATAGCTTTTAATTCATCTTGTAACACTCCTACTCCATCAGAATAACGATCTGCTAAGTCCATTATTGATCTCCAATGTCCTGCATCAGCCGATTTTTTCAACCATTTTACACCTTCTTCTTCATCCTCTTCTATTCCATGACCATACAAATACATATCTGCCAATTCATTCTGAGCAAAAATATCTCCATCTTCAGCTAATTTTAAAACATCTTCATATAATTCAAAGAAAATTCTGTTTGCTTCATCTGAATCTTCAGGTAAAGAATAAGCCACATTTAAAGCTGCTAAAACATCTCCTGATTCCTTACCTTTTATTCTCCATTCTTTTCCTTTCTTTTCATCTAATTTTATTTTTCCAATCGAATTACTATAAAATTCACCTAAAAAGTACATTGCTCTTCCATTATCATCCTCAGCAAGTTTCTTAAATAATTCAAATGCTTCAGCTAGTTTATAATTAAGAAATAATTGTTCTGCCCTTTTCATTTCTAAATTATCGTTATTATTATAGCTTATTTGATTTCCTCTTTGATTTTGAATTGATTCAACAGGTATTAATCCTTCTTTTACTTCAATTTTACTATTTATAAAATTATCATAAACTTCATTTATAGATAACGTAATAGTATCATCCAACCTTTCTCTTTGAATAAGGTTTTCTATTATTTTTTCCTTTTTCATCATTTTTCTTTGCATATCTGGAAGAAAATGGTAGTCTTCAATTACTCCTAAAATTAAATTAGCAAAAAAATCATTTCTAATTGTTGATAATTCAAGATATATTTTCCCTATTTCATCTACTGAAATATTCATAATATCCATTAAATAATCAGTCAATAAAACTTCATCTTCTGTAATAATTTCCTGTTTTTCCATACTTCTTCTTAAAATATCAAGTTTTCTAGGTTCTTCCATTATTCTGTTATCAAATTGCGACATTACTTTACATATTGCGATTATTTTTTCATTATCAGAATAAACACCTTGTTCAATTTCAGTATTTAACATGTGAAAATTATCTACACTGTCTATTTTTTCATTTAATTTTACTACAAAAGCTCCCAACATTTGTTTTAATTGCAAATGTTCTGCATAAAGTTCATTCAACTGTGTTCCTAAACTTATCATTACTTGACTATCAATACAGTTTCTATTGTATAATTCAGCTATTGCTTGCGACATATAAGCATTTAATTTATCATGATTCTGTTTTATTTCTTCTCTTGTTGCTCTATTTTTTCCTGTTACAGTTTTTACCATTCTTTGAAACCAATTTTGTTTCTCCATCTTTTCTGTTTTATCTTCTGTATCATTCATCAATGCTGTCATTCCTGATAAAATCATATTTATTTTCCCTTGTGATTGTTGTGCAAGATAATTCATATCTTCTATTGGTATTAACTCATTCATTTTTAATTCTCCTATCTATTTTTATATTTTATCGTATAATTTTTTTAATTCGATATTTAATTCTAAACTTTTCTCTTTCATTAAATTGTTTACTTTATGTTGATTTTTCATGCTTGAAACAAAATTATAGTACTGATTTGAAGCATTTTCCATACTTATCACCAAATTATCGTATACATTTTCTAAATTTTGATAATATTTAGCTTGTGATAAAATTTTTCTATATTCCCCTCTTCCAAAACAAGGTGCAACTACTTTATTTACAATTCCCCCTACTACAATGGCAATAGGAATAGTCACTACTGTAGATACTCCTGCTGCTGTAATAGCCGCTGTTACAGGAACCATAATTCCCGAAGTTATTCCAGCTGTAACCCCAGCATCTCCTCCAGCTTTAAGAACTTCTTTCAAATATTCTTCGTCACTTATTTGACCTTTTTTCCACGCTTTATAAGAAAAAACAGCTTCTGTACCCATACCTATTACACAACCTACTAATCCAGCCTTTGCCATAGTTCCACCAACATTTTTAAAATTATAAACTGGCTCTGCACTTCCATTTTTTATTTCCTCTAAACGACTATCAGTAGATTTTTTTATTAATTGGTTATCTTGATAACTTTCTACACTTTCATAACCATTTTTTTGTACAACACTCACTTTTTCTGCATTCGTTACAACTGTCATATCTGTAGGCGTATTTTTTAAATGAGGGTTCGATTTTCCTGTGTAGGCTTTCATCTGATATTCAGTTGATTTTCCTGTAAATATATTCATTTCAGTAACATCGCTCGCAGCTCTATTTGCTACATCTCCAGCATCATATCTATTAAATAAATTTTTTATATTATTTCTTTGCTGTGCCATCCAATCCCATTCATAACCTTTTCCTTGAAGTTGTTTCACAACCCATTCCTCTTTTCCAGCTCCTTGTGAAATATATTCCTGCATCGAATTATTACTAGAAAAAATTCCTGATCCTGCATAATTTCTATCCATCCACTTCCAAAATTCTACTTTATTCGTAAGTGCATTACTACTTTGAGCAGCAACTGCCCCTTGAGCAAGAACATTAATATTCTTTTTAGCTACAAGTTTACTTGTATCATCAATCATTTTTAATACTTCTTCCTCTTTCAATTCATCATTTGATTTAAACGAATTTTTCATTTGAATCCCTCACTTATTAACTTTATATTTTTTTAAAATTCTTTGCATTTGTAGTATACCAAATAAAATTGTATAATTCAAATATAAATCTATATCTAACAGAGTAAAAAACATACCAAAATATTTTTGGCTATCTTTTTTACAATTTCAAACCAAATAATTACCATATTTTTTCATAAATTTTATTTAAGTAGAGCTTTTCTTGAAAATGACTCTACACATTAATATTTATAAATTTTGTTACATAAATTTCAAAAAGACAAAAAAAGACCACTTAAATTAAGATTTTCTCTCAATTTTAAAGAAGTCTGTTTTTTAATCATACCTTTATTTTTCATAATTCCTATTATTTATAATGATTTGCACAGGCAATAACTACTATACTTGTTTCTGTCAGTTTATATATAAATCTGTGCTTATCTGTAATTCTTCTGCTCCAGTATCCACTCAATTCATGTTTTAAAGGCTCGGGCTTTCCTATTCCTTCATTGCCGTTTCTTTTGATGTCTTTTATTATTTCATTTATTTTTTTGACTATTTTTTTATCCTGTTTCTGCCATTCTTCATATTGCCCCCATGCAATATCTGTCCATGTTAAATTCATTATTCCACCTCAATTATATCATGTATTTGTACATTCCCCGCTTCCGCTTCCGCTTTACTTTTTAACAGTTCATTATAATATTTCTTATTTGACATAATGTAAAGATTTTCCATCAAATTGTTATATTCCTCTTCACTCATCAGTACCACATTTTTGTCATTTTTTCTTGTTATAATGACTGTTTCATAATCATCAGTTGCCTTATCACAATATTTTTTTAAATTATTTCTCACATTTGAATAATTTGTAGCTATCATACTAATCACCTCTACTTATTGTACAATATTTTTAACAAAAAATCTACATGTTTTATATCATTTTTTTATTTCTAAAGTCAGTTTACATTACAATAAATTCTTTTATTCTAAAATCTACCATAATATTCTGTTCTAAACTAAATAAAAAAATTTGAAAACCTTTACCAAATGTAGTAAAATACTCATAAGATATTATTTTTTACCATACTAATATGATGGCTTAAAACTGGGATTTTTTCTCAGTTTTCTTGTTACAAAAAATATTTTTCTCTTTTTATTTAGAGAGAATTTTATCATATTTAAAAATTTTGGAAAGGAAGGAAAAATGGGAAAAACGAAAGCAATAAATGAACGAAAAACTAAATTTGGTACAGAACCTGTTGGAAAATTGTTGATTTCACTTGCGGTTCCTGCTATCATTGCTAACTTGGTTAATGCTCTTTACAATGTTGTGGATCAGATTTTTATTGGGCAAAAAATTGGGTTTCTTGGGAATGCGGCTACAAATGTGGCTTTTCCACTTACGACGATTTGTCTTGCGATTGGGCTTATGACTGGAGTTGGAGCTGCGACTAACTTTAATTTGGAATTGGGAAGGAAGCGTCCGAAAAGGGCAAAAAGCGTGGCTGGAACTGCGGCTACAATGTTACTTTTAAGTGGTATTATTTTGTGCATATTAATTAATATTTTTTTAAGACCAATGTTGACGGCCTTTGGGGCTACTAATCAAATTTTTGATTATGCGATTGAATATACTCAAATTACATCTCTTGGAATACCGTTTTTATTATTCTCGATAGGAGCAAATCCTATGGTTAGAGCTGATGGAAATTCTTTTTATTCAATGCTTGCGATAGTTATTGGGGCTATTACAAATACGATTCTTGATCCGCTGTTTATGTTTGGATTTAATATGGGAATGGACGGTGCCGCTTGGGCGACTGTAATTGGGCAATTTATCTCAGCAATTATGCTAGGATTATATTTTTTTAGATTTAAAAGTGTAAAATTTGAATTGAAGGATTTTAAGATAAAAATACGAGAAATTTGGATTTTGTTTATGTTGGGAACATCGCCTTTGATTTTCCAATGTTCTGCACTAATTGTTCAAATTGTGACAAATAATTTATTGAAAATTTATGGTGCGAAATCTATTTATGGAAGTGAAATTCCTATTGCCGTTGCTGGAATTGTTATGAAAATAAATGTCATATTTATAGCGATTTTATTGGGATTGACGCAAGGAGCTCAGCCTATTGCTGGATTTAATTATGGAGCAAAAAAATTTGCAAGGGTTCGAGAAATTTTAAAATTATCTCTAAAAGTGGCTTTTATTATTTCTTTAGTAGCATTTGCAATCGCTGAACTTTTCCCTGTTCAAATAATTTCTGTCTTCGGTAACGGAAGCAAACTCTACTTTCAATACGGAACAAAATATATGCGAGTATTTTTATTCTTCATATTCCTAAATGGTATTCAAGGTGCTATTACAATGTTTTTAACATCAATTGGAAGGGCCTCAAAAGGAGCTTTTTTGTCACTTGTAAGACAAATTATATCACTTTTACCATTACTAATAATTTTACCATATTTTATGGGTATTGATGGAATTATGTTCGCATTCCCAATAGCAGATTTCATAGCTTTTGTTGTATCTGTGATTGTTTTGAAAGGGGAAATGAAGAGTATTCCAAAAGTGAATCAAGATGTATAAAAAATTTAGAGAATTGTAAGATTTAGAATTTTAAAAAATGGATTTCATTGAATTAAAAGCTGTCTCATGAGGGTTATTTTATGAAACAGCTTTTTTTTGTAATATTTTTGCAACGAAAAGCTTTTCCGTTCCATTTTACGTTTCATTTTGCAACGAAAAAAATAATTTTGGTTTATTTTTTTAACTGATATTTCACTGAACGTCCTTTCCCCACCTGCTCAACAATACTTTTCTCAATTAAACCATTTATCGATCTTATAACCTTTGATTTATTGTATTTACTTAATTCTTCGATTTCTTTCCTACTTAATTTTTCATACTTTTTAAGAATTTCAAAAACTTTTACTTCACCGTTAACTAAATTACTTGGAACTGTTTTAATTATTGGTAAAGTTATTCTTATACTATTTTCATATATCTCAAAAGCTGGTTTCACAAAACTTTCCCTATATTCATATTTTATTCTTTTTATTCCTGTTCCAAATTTTTCAATTATTCCTAATCTATAAAAAATATTTGCTATTATAGGGTTTCTCAAAACTGAAACATATCCTCTCATATATTCATCTTCTGACATTCCTAAAGGTAAACTTCCTGGTGATATAATCTCAATTTTATCATTTGACATTACTATTTTTATATTCGCATTTATATCCCATAATCTATGGACTATCGCATTTGCAACAGATTCCCTGAAAGCTTCTTTTGAAACTTTTTCTTTTTTTATACGTTCAGCTCCTACTATTTCTTCATATTCATAATATCTTTCAAATACACTGATTGCTTCATAATATTGTTCAAGTATGGATTTTCTTTCAATATTTTCCCTAAATAGTATTTTATTTATATTTTCACCTAAAACTACTATATCAATTCCAGAAAATTTCCTATTATTATTGTCTGCAAAAAGTTCAGCAGCTATATTAAATTTTTTATTTTCATATAAATTCAATGTTTTTAGTATATCTAAATTCAGTTCTTTTATTCCTACTACTTCTTTCATTTTCTTTTCTAAAAACTTAAATTCTAATTTCTCATTTTCTATTTCAATTGCCTCATAATCTAAATTGCTTCCCTGTAATATCAGCCTGTTCAATTCAACTGTATCTACTTCAATTGTCGACGTATCATTTCTTTTATAGGCTTTTCCATTGTAGTAATATGGTGGAAAATCTCCTTTTTTAACATTTAAGACAATATAACTTTTTCCCTCTATTTTTTCAATATCCAATGTATATTCCGGCTTAGGTTTTATAGTATCGTTAATGGTATTCTCTATATTAAGTTTATTCTCCACTACTTTTTCTAGTCCGATAGCTTCTCCTTCATCGTTTATCCCAAAAATTATTTTCCCATTCTTATAATTAGCATAAGCAGAAACTGTTTTCAAATAACTTCTAGTTATTCTTTCCTTAAATTCTACGTCCTTACTTTCTTTTCTCATATAAACCCTCCATTTATATAATTCATTTAAAACAACATCTTTATAAATTAATTATACTTCATTTTTATCACTTTTGCAACGAAAAGCTTTTCGTTCCATTTTTCGTTTCATTTTGCAACGAAAAAAAATACGTCGGTTTTATAACGTATTTTTTATAACGTATTTTTATATCTATTACTTCTCTTTCTGATACTGCAAAACCGTTTTCCCAGTCCATTTTTTAAATGCCCGATAGAAGGATGAAAGTTCCGTATATCCAACCAAATAGGCTATTTCATCAATTGAAAGTTCCTTTGCTTCCAAATAATTGAAAGTCATTATTTTCTGAATATCTTTCACCAGCTGATTGAAACTGGCATTTTCTGCCGATAGATTTCTTTGAACAGTTCTTCCGCTTATACCAAACTCTTCTGCTACATTTTCCAATCCAAACTGTCCGCTTGGAATAAGCTGAAAAAGCTTTTTCTGAACTCTGCTTGTAAAAGTATCAAATGTTTCACTTTCCATTTCTGCGAGTTTCTGTTTCAATTGAGGTTCCAAATATTCCACCATTATATTATTTGCTATCAAAAATGGCTTTTTCAAATCTTTCATGCTAAAAATTATTTCATTTTGTTTTGCTTTATTTATCGTAGTGTTTATCTCCTTTGTCAATAATTCGCCATACTCAAAAGGACTTGTAACACTTACTGGAGATATTTTATCTCCAATTCCTTTATTCAATAAATTTATCAGCATAAGCTGTTCATTCAAAACTGCAAAACGTGGCAGTTCCTTTTCTCTTTGTTCAAAAAAATACTGCACTTGAACTATTTCCTCAAACTCTTTAATTTCTAAAAAAACAGGCCCTATTAATTTTTTGTATTTTGCCAATCTTTTTAAGCCTTCAAGTCCATTTTTAGAAGAAAGCGCCGCAAAAAAAGATGGAATAAACACATTTAGATTATCAATATTGCTGATTGCTGATATTTGCTCATCAGTAATGACTTCATCAATTTTTTTCAAAAATAAATAATATTCCTCAGTAGAAAACTGAATTTCTTCTTTCCACAAAATATTTGGTATTCCCGCTTGTTCAAGAATATTTTCAATTGATAATCCAATACTCTTTAAAAAATCCTGAAATTGCTTTGGCATAGTTATTTTCTTCTTTTTCCTATTTTTTATTATATCGAATTTTTCTTTTCATAAAATGGCTTTTTATCTTTAACAACATCTTTTCCAAAACTATCTTTATATGAAAGCATATCAATATATTTTCCATTCAAGTATGGAGTTATTTTTCTTCCTATAAATTCTATACTTTCTTTTTCATTTCCCATACTGTCAACAACTAATAGATAACTCTCCTGTCCCTCTTTATACATGAGCATTAACCAAGTTCTTTTAATATTTTTATCTAATTTACAAGCACTTTTTAATGCTTCAAGCATATCTTCAGGATATTCTTTCGCTTCTCCAATCATTACAGGCGTGTCCTTTTCTACTTTTGTTTCAACGACCTTAAGTCTTTCTTCCTTTTCCTTTTTCAAAATTTTAAGTTGTTCTCTTGTAAAGGTAAATGATGTAGTAAATGGATTAATAACAAAACCTTCTATATCTGGATTTAATAATACCATTTCTGCATAATCATCAAAAGACAAAATAAGTGTCTGTATTTTATCAATGCCGATATTCCACTTATTCAATTCTTCCCAGTCAGTAAATGCTGGATAAAATTGTTTTCCATCAGACGAAGAAATCATATAGAAAGATACATTTAAATCTTCTTTAACAGTTCCTTTTCCCGTTTCATCAGTTTCAATAGGTTTATCAAAAAATACATAACTTAAAAAATAAGCTCTCATTATAATTTCATCTAAAATTTTATTTTGTAATTCTAAATCACTTTTCTGATTTTTTCCTATTCTACTAAACAATTCTTTTAACACAGGATTTTCCAATGGCTTATTTACATCAATCATAATTTTTCAACTCCTTCGTTTCAATATTTTATATTATACCCATTATAGCTTAAATCTCTTCCATCGTCAAATCCACAACATTCCCCTTCACAACTTCAACTAATTTTTCTGTTTCCACTTCCATCTGCAGTCCTCGTCTGCCAACCAAAACCATTATTTTATCAAATTTTTCAACTTCCTTGTAAAAAAAGTTTTAAACAGTTTTTTCATTCCTACAGGAGAACACCCTCAACGAATATATCCTGTTTCTTTTTCTAGTTCTGAAAGTGGCAATAAATCAATATTTTTCTCTTTGCAGGCCTTTGCTACCTTTTTCAAATCCAAATGTGCTTCTCCATGAATTACACACACATACAAATTTTTACTTTTCCCTTTCAAAACAATTGTCTTAAAAACTCTATCCGCTAGTTCAGGCAACTTCTCAGCAACACCAAGCCCTCCACTTTTATCCTCACTCCACTCATAAGTGTGAATTAATATATGGAATCTTTTGTTTATCAAGCTGTCTTAATGCATTTGTTTTTGCAATTTTTTCTTTCATATATTTCAATTTTATCTTTTCTTGTTAATTTGCTCATAAAAACTGCACCTCCAATCTTGTGTCCAAGATTTTGGGTGCAGTACAGAATGACAATTTTTATTTACTTTTTCTATTTTCCTCTTCTCCTTTTTGCCGCTTTATATTGTGCGGGAAGTACAATTCCAAGTAAAGTAATATAAACACTTATCATCATTGCTGGCGGATAAAAGGTGCACGATATTATTAACCCCATAATTTTTATAATTATATCAATACTTAACCATCTCATCCTTATTTTTAATGATTCCTGTGATTTCTCATCGTTTCTATTTGCTTTTCCTATCAAATGCCCAGAAATTATATTACAAAATGTAACAGCCAGAACTATTATCCCATAAAATCCTTGTGCTACACTACTATTGTAATATGAAGTGACAAAAGAAGTCACATAAGGAAAAAACGAAGAAAAAAACAGTAAAACTACGTTTGCCCAGACAACTGCCGGTGTAATGTATTTTATTTTATGCCATTCATTATGCAGATTTACCCACATTGTTCCAAGCCAGAAAAATGAAATCGTATATGCAAAAAAATTTACTCTTAAATTCCAAAGGGCTTTTAAAGTTGCTGTTTCAGGCTTTTTCAGCTCTAATATGAGAATTGTCATAATAATTGCAAGTACGGCATCCATAAAAGCTGCCAATCTTTCTTTATTCATAGTTAAACTCCATTCCATGATTTTATAATAATACAATTATATCATAAATCAGTAAGTAATTTAAATTTTTAGTTTTTCATATATAATTTCCTCCATTTTCTTATTTTTATTTGCTTATCTTTATATAATCATAATATTAAAATTTAAGATAAAAGTACAATACCATTTATAAAATGTGCTATAATTAAAATGCATACTAGAAATAAAAATTATATGAGGTGATTTATATGATAGAATTGGAACAACTTAAACAGCTTATTGCATTTGCAACACATGGAACATTATCAAAAGCCGCTGAAGAATTGTATATTTCACAGCCTGCCCTTTCCCGTTCAAAAAAGCTGGAAAAAACTTTAGAGGTTGAACTTTTTGACAGGAAAAAAATATTTGATAATTTTAGTAAAAATTCTTGAAAAAGAGGTTGTCTCAAAAAGAAAATTTAAAAAACAATGTAAAAACTATTTTTTTGAATTATTTAAAATTTTACTATTTTGAGACAGCTCCATTTTATTATTTTCTTCCATTAAGCCATTTTACTATTTCCACATCATCATGATTTAAGAATAGACTTTCCTTTTTATCAAGTTCAGATATTTTTTCCATATCCTCACTGCTCAATTCAAAGTCAAATACAGTGAACTACTCCCGCTTTTAGAAGCGGGAGCTTCTTGGGAAGTACCTGCTTTTGTTAGCCAAATATATTTACCAAGCTCTTCGGGTAGTTCCTCCCCTGTCTTTTTATCTCCTAATATTTCAACATCAATTTCCCAATGTTTTTTATATTTAGTGCCGCATTGTAATCTCTATCAATCTCAACTCCACAGCACTCACATTTATAGCTTCTTTCTGATAATTTCAGTTCCTCTTTAATATTTCCACATTTACTGCAAGTCTTCGACGATGGAAACCACTTATCTATCTTCAAAAATTGTTTCCCTAAAAACATCAACTTATACTCAAGCATTCTCAAAAACATTCCCCATCCATTATCTCCTACACTTTTCCCAAAATTTAATGTCTGGCTCATCCCTTTCATATTCAAATCCTCAACAACCACAGCATTATATGTTTCAGACAATTTTTTCGACAACTTATGTAGAAAATCTCTTCGACAATTCTTGATATACTCATGCAATTTTGATATTTTCTCTTTTTGTCTATACCAATTTTTAGAAAATTTTACTTTCCTTGATAATGATTTTTGTAATTTCTTTAATTTTTCTTCTAACATCCTAAAATATCTTGGATAATCAGCCCTTTGGTTTTCAGAGCTGACAAATAATTCAGACATTGAAAAATCAAGTCCAATTACTTTATCATTACCAGTTACTTTTTGAATTTCTTTTTCAAATTCTGTCAAAACAGAAACATAGTAATTTCCATTACTGTTTGTTAGTGTTACTGACTTTATCTTGTAATCCTTCGGTATTTCTCTATGATATTTTAATTTAACTTTTTTCAATTTTGGCAAAACCAAATATTTGTTTTCCTCTATTCGTATCGAATTATTCACACAATTTGTCGTATAACTTTTAACATTATTCTTTTTAGATTTGAATCTTGGAAACTTTGCTCTCTTCTGAAAGAAATTCGTAAACGATCGTTTTACATTCAATTGAGCATTTGAAAGTGCCAAACTATCTACTTCTTTCAAAAATTTATTTTCACTCTTCAAACTTGCAGGTGTAATTATTTTATTTTTTCCAGTTTCTTCATAAAATTTATTCGCAGTATACAAAATCGTATTGTAGACAAAACGAACACATCCAAAAGTCTTGTTTATCAATAATTCTTGCTCCTTATTTGGATAAATTCTGTATTTGAATGCTAAATTATATTTCATAAAATTACACCTCCTTTTGATTTTGAATATTATTTCTTTAGAAATTTTATCATTAATGATTTCTCTTCAATATTTTATACAAAAATTTTATCATGGATGTATCCTTTTTTCAATTTTTTTTACAAAAAAAGCAATTCATCTCCCACTTATAGAAGTCGGAGACTTCTTGCTATCTTTTTGTTAAAAAAAATTCTAAAGCAGGTTTTATTATTTATTTTTTACTTGTAAAAGGTAAACTTTCTTTTAAAAAACAGAAACTAAATTTTATTCATTTGCTGTTAAGAAGTCAAAATTTTATTGTCAATTTTCTTTTTAGCCATAACAAAAACCTCCAAATATTATATAGTTATTTTACCATATATTATTTAGAGATTTACACAAAAATTTTTACACACCCTTTTAACAAAAGATTTAAAGCATATTGAAGGATTTTTATTTTATCTTTACAATCATCAATATTTTCAAATTCTAAATATCCTACTGTCATATACTGACCTGCTCTAAAATATTTTTTCTGAAACTTTTCATTTTTTAGTATATTTTCGAATTTTTTTATATTTTCTGGTTTATTTTCGCATTTTAGTATATCTTTCGACTCATTTTCTAATTTATTTTTTAATTTAGAAAAAAGTTCCTTACGTTTTTCGGAAGCAATTGTTACTTTCTTTTCGAAATCTTCTTTTGAAAGTTCTTTATTATTTTTATTTTTTTTAGGAATTGAATATTTTATTGCAATTATATTTTTCTGATTATATTGTTCTATTTGTAAATAAATATCTTCATCAGAAGTTTCTGTTAATTTATTAATTTTTTCTTCACTTAAAGGAAACCACCACATTCCCATAAATCCACCTGATGAGTTATTCACATAACCCCAACTACAATCTTTTTGTCTTCCAATAGCATGTTCTAATAAATTTTTTTCGTTTTTTAATTCTTTAAAAAATCCGATATAACAGTTTGAATTCCAGTCTTCCAAGTTCTTTTTTTCATATGAATTTACATCTGTTTCTATATTGCTCAAATAATTATGATAATTTTCAAATATTGAATTATTAATCTTATCCTTGTATTCTTTTAATAATTCTAGGATGTTTTCTCTTCCTAATATTACATTCACACCATTCTCTTTTAATCTTTCCATATTATCTTCATCGTATATTTTATAATAAACTACTTTTATTTTAGCCCTACTTCCATTATCTTTTTCATTTTTTTCAGATATTAATTCTCTATATCTCTCAATCTGATTGCTATGTAAACCTGTTCCCACTTTATCTTCTATTATTACATACATGTCTACTATTGGATTTATATTATTCCCTTTAGTTATAAATTCTGTTTTATTCTGAATTTCCAATAGTACGTCTATTTTCTGATATTGTCTTTTTATATTCACTTTCCTATCTTCGAGCTTTTCACCTAACATTTTTTCAATAAATTCAGTTGCAAGTGATTTTAATTTTTTTTCATCTTCTGATAAACTATTGTCATCAAAATTTACCCAGTTACATAACCAACATATAAAAGCATCCTGTGACAGCTCTGACGTTGCAAAATTAAAAATATTGTTTCTTTCCATTCTAAATCCCTTCTTTCTATAATATTAATTAATTTATTTATTTAACTGAATCTTCCACAATGTAAGCAATAATATTTATGAAATTTTCATTTTCTGGATATATTTGCAGTCCCCAAAGAAATGCCCGCTCATTAAGAATATTAGTCATTATTTTAGCAATATCTTTTATCTGAGTCAATTCGATATTTTTTCCTGCTGTTATATTCAAAAATATTTTATAAGTTTTATTTTTATCAAAAGTTTCCAGCTTTAGTTTTAGGTTTTGCAAGAAATCATCAAAAGTTTCTAAATTTCCTTTTTCAAAAATTACGAAAGATTTTGAGGTTTTTTGAAATACAGTTTTTAAGTCCGCTAAATCAAGAGTAACCATTCCTTTTGCTGTTAAAGTTTTTGTTATTCCGTTGATTCCATTTTTTAAATCTTCTGAAGATTTGCATTTTATGATAAAGTCTGTTTTTGAATCAAATAGGTCAGTATAGCCATTTTCAATATCGTAAATGCCAGTAAAAATGTCGTTTTTTTCAGTATTTCTGATTATTTCTAAGGCAAAATTTTTATCATTTTCAAAATATGTATTTAAAATTATCAAAATTACATCTGTATCTTGAAAATTTATTTTTAAATCTTTGTAGTCATTTTTAATTGTAATAATGCTTATATTTTCATGTGTAATTATTTCTTTCTCAATAGTGCTTAGAGCTGTTTCTCCTAAACTTATAATTTTTATTTTTGGTATTTTTTCCATAAATTTTCTCCTTTTTATAGAAATTTATTTTAAAATTTTGTATTCAATAACGTAATCTCCCTGACTTCGTAGCCACATTTCCGCTCCAAAACTTCCATAAACTTCGATTTTTACAGTATAAACTGTAGTTTCCCGATTATTTTCTTTAACTATTTTTTCATCCAATATTTCTGCAGTTGGAAATTTATCAAGCACATACTCGATATAGCCTCTGTATTTAAATTCTATTCTTGTAAGAGGTCCTGAGTGCATAAAGTGTATGTATTTTCTAAATTCTCCATCTTTAAATTTGTCAGAATAATTTAGGATTTTAAACTTCTTGCCTGTATTTTCTATCTTTTTCATTCTATCAATTCTAAAAATTGCAGGATATTCTTCTTTATTTTCAATATATCCAATTAGATAAAAATAATATTCAGAAAACATTATTGACAGTGGCTTTATTCTGTATTCTTTATATTGTTTATCTTTTTTTGTATAATTTAAATGCACCCATTCTTGGTTTTTTATACATTGCGCTAATTTCCAAATGCTTTCGAGTAGTTTCTGTCCATGTTGTAAAGGAATATAATTCACCTTTTCACTATTTATCAAATTTTTTATTATCTCCCTATCGTTTATTGAAGAATTATTAACTAGTTTCGTTATTAATTTTTCAGTTTCTTCTTTATTAAAAGCCCGACTTTCAAGGATAATTTTACTTATAGCCAAAAGTTCTTCGTTTGTAAAAGCTATCTTGTCATTCTTTTCAAGATAATAACCTTTTTTTGAACTAGAATATTTTATATCCGATTCACCTTCTTCAAAAAAATAATTCCTCAAAGTAGCTATATCTCGTTGTATCGTTTTTTTATCAACTCTAAATTCATTAGCTAAATCACTTCTATTCACTATCTCTTTTTGATTCAACCTTTTCATTATTTTTAATATTCTAATCGATTTTTCCTCAGAATTTTCATTTTTCATGATTAAGATTAAGCCTTTCTAAAAAATTCTTCTCAACGTTTTAATTATACCTTGATTTATCACTTTTTCAAAATTTAAAACTTTTTCCTAATTTTTCTATTACTTCGAAATCTTTTCTTTAATCTCTTTTCTTCAAAATATTCTACATATTCCTCTCTTATGTCTCTACAATTTTTCATTTTATTAAATTTCTCAATTTTTTCCGTTATTTTATCAACCATTTTTTTTATATCTTTTAATGAACTATCTAGATTTACTGTAAAACACATTAATGGAATTTCATTATTTTCACAATCAATATCTTCATAATTAACTTCCTTAAAATTAGGAAATATATCTTTTAATTCTTTCTGAATTAATTTTATTGTCTTTTCTTCGATTTTATTATCATTAAACCATTTTAACAAAAAAATAATTATTTGTTTTTTTATCTTCTGCAATTAAATTTACACAAAAACATTCTATAAAAATTCATGTTTCAACCATTTTATATAATCAAAACAACGATATACATCATAATCTTCAAATTTTTTATTTATATAACTTTCTAAAACTAAATATAAAGATAAATTTTCGTTAATACTTACACCAAAATTTTTCTTATTTTCCTGATTAATTTGATTGTAATAACTGTCAAAAATACTGTCGTCTATATATTTTTTTGAATTTTCAAATAAAGTTAAAAATTTTTCTTTATCGTATAAAATACTTATTTCTTCTACTTCTTCCTTTTCATACCTAGAAATTAAATCAGATGAAAAATGAACAATTTTTACATTATTCTCTTCGTTTTCTTTTAAATTCTCATATTTTTTTAATAATTTAATTAATTTCCCATTGTATTCATTAAAATCTTTTGAATATTCGTAATAACTAAAATCTCTGAAATATATATATTTTCTGTTTCCATTTTGATTCCTATTTAAAATTAACAAAATCGGACAATTACCTAAAATTCTATCAATAAAAGTTCTATTTTCAGAATAATAATTTTTATTTGAAAAATGTATCTCAATATCTTCTGTAGTTAACTTTTCTCCTAAAATTTCCTCAATAAATTTTTTTGCCATATTTTTTAAAGCCACCTTACTGCTATTATTTGTAGTCTCAACATTTAACCATTTTATCATCCAATATAAAAAAATATCGGTATCAAACTCAGCGTTATAAAAAGCATCATTTTTAACTAATTTTACATTACTCATTTTCCCCATCTCCTCAACTTTATTTTTGTTATCTAATTATACTTTTTATATGAGACATATTTTGTCCCTTTAGAATAAAAATTTATTTTTTTAAAATTTTATAACTACAATATCAAATGCAACATTTTTTCATCTTGACAACAACAATTTTCGAGATACAATTATATCAGAAAGAGAAAAAAATAATTAATATTTCTATAATAAAAGGAAGTGACTTGTTATGGTAAACCGTATCATTTTAAATGAAGTATCTTATCATGGATTTGGAGCAATTGAATCTATTCCAGGTGAAGTGGAAAAAAATAAATTCAAAAAGGCTTTTATTTGTACAGATCCTGGATTAATTAAGGTTGGAGCAGCTAAAAAAATTACTGATGTACTTGATAAATCTAATTTAGAATATTTAATATTTTCTGATGTTCAACAAAATCCTACGATTGAAAATGTAAAAGCTGGAGTTGAAAAATTTAAAGAAAGTGGTGCAGATTATATTATTGCAATTGGTGGAGGTTCTGCTATGGATTGTGCCAAAGCTGTGGCAATTATTATAAATAATCCTGAATTTTCTGATGTTCGAAGTCTTGAAGGAGTTGCAGATACAAAAAATAAATGCGTTCCAATTATCGCAGTTGCAACTACAGCTGGAACAGCTGCCGAAGTTACAATAAATTATGTTATAACTGATGTTGAAAAAAATAGAAAATTTGTCTGCGTTGACCCACACGATATGCCAATAGTTGCAATAGTTGACCCAGGAATGATGATGACAATGCCAAAAGAATTAACAGCTGCAACTGGACTTGATGCACTAACTCACGCAATTGAAGGATTTACAACAAAAGCTGCTTGGGAAATGACTGACATGTTCCATTTAAAAGCAATTGAATTAATAGCAAAATATTTGAGAAAAGCTGTGGAAAATGATGAAGAAGCTAAAGAAAAAATGGCTCTTGCCTCATATCTAGCAGGAATGGGATTCTCAAATGTAGGACTTGGAATCGTACACTCAATGGCTCATCCTCTAGGAGCATTTTACGGAACTCCGCACGGTGTTGCAAACGCTATAATTTTACCAACTGTAATGGAATACAATGCTGAATATACAGGGGAAAAATTTAGAGAAATAGCAAAGGCTTTTGGAATAAAACACACTAGAAGAATGGCTCCCGAAGAATATAGAAAAGCAGCAGTAGATGCTGTAAGACAATTGGCACACGACGTAAATATTCCTGAAAATTTAAAGGGAATAATGGATATAAAAGATTTGGATTTTATCGCTGAATCAGCTTTAAATGATGTCTGCACTGGCGGAAATCCACGTGATACAAACTTGGAAGAAATAAAAGAACTTTATAAAAAATTATTATAATTTACAAAAAACTCCATTCGTTTTAGAGTGGAGTTTTCTATTCATATTAATTCCTAAATTTAAATATTTAATTTTATTAAAATTCAAGTCTACTTAATAAATTCCAAAAATTCTTTTACTTGTTTTTTCAAGGCTTCTTTATGCTCATCAGTTAAGTTCAATATTCCTGTTTCCCATGCTCCTGCTGGTGCGATTAAACCTGTTCCAGTTCCTTCCATTGGATTCATTCGAATATATGAGAATAATGTCGAAAGATTTTGTCTTACAAATTTTCCTTCAGTTGAACCTGCGATACTACTTACAGTTACTGGTTTTCCTGCTATTACTGTTGGTGTTTCCCTATCGAAAGCCACTAACGGACGAGATAGCCAATCCAATAAATTTTTTAATACAGCTGGATAAGAACCGTTGTATTCTGGCGAAACTACCCACACAGCATCTGCTTTTCCAACTTGTTCACGAACCTCTTTAATTGATCGAGGTGTTGGAAATTCTGTATCTTGCTCCAATAATGGCACATCTCTATAGTTTAAAAATTCCACATTCACATCTTTTTTCAATTCCTCCGCAATATAATCTGCAACTGTTTTATTAAATGAATTTTTTCTAAATGATCCTACGATTAATAATACTGTTTTTTTTGACATTTTATTTTCCTCCAATTTTTATTTTTTATAAATTATACTCGAACCTATTTAAAATCAAACTACTAAAATTGTATAAATTTAAATTTTTAGTAAATAGTTACAACTTTTGAGTTTGGTTTTAAAGAAGTTTTACTATACATTATCAAATACAATAATTTTTAAAATTTTTAATTTATATTTATTTTTAATACTCTCGAATTTTATAACGAACTACTTTCACTTTTCCATTAAGTTATTAATTCTAAATATCTTTAAATTTTTTCAAAATCCTAATTAACTCTCGCCTTTCCTCATCTGAAAGAATCCCGTAAGTTTCCTCTATTTCCTTACGATGCTCTGGTAAAAGATTCTCAAACAATTTTTCCCCTTCATCTGTCAGCCCTACCAAAAATGCACGTTTATCTTTCGGACAAGATTTTCGGTATAACCAACCCTTTTGCTCCATATTTTTCACAACAACCGTCATATTCCCTGAAGTAGAAAGCACCTTTTCAATCAATTCACAAATACGCATCTCACCTTTAGTATAAAGCACATCTAAAACGCTAAACTGCGAACTTGTAATTCCTTTTTCCCGAAAATCCTTTCCAATTTTACCATCAATTTTTTTCACAGCCCTCTGCAATACAATCTGCAAATGGATATCTGAATTCCTTTCCCAGTCAGTATTCATAATTTTCTCCTCCTAATTTATCACTAATTAGTAACAATTTATTTTATCACTAGTTAGTGATATTGTCAAGCAAATTTTATTTTTACTTTATCTATAAAAAAATTGCACCAATATATTGATGCAACTTCCTCTCTAAATTTACTATAACTTAAATCATAAATATTTAAAATAATTAAT